>NZ_CP080410.1:1584598-1901518 GCF_019448255.1 Qipengyuania flava | reverse complement strand
ATGGGGCTGGAAGAAGGCGAGGACACGGCCCGGATGCGCCTTGAGCGTGCGCAGGGTCGCGGCGCATTTCTCCGGGTTGTGTCCGAAATCGTCGATCACCGTAATGGCTGAGACGCTGGTGCCGACAACGTCGAACCGCCTCGCAAGACCTGCGAAGCCCGCCAGCGCTGCGACGGCCTTGTCGACCGGAATGCCCGCGGCCGCCGCGCCCGCAATGGCAGCGAGCGCATTTGAGAGATTGTGTCGGCCCGGAAGGTTGAGCGTCAGCGAATGCTCGCTGCCATCGTGGCGGTCGACGATCATCGCCGCCTGCCGCATCGGGCCTTCCGCAATCGAGCCCGGGACGACACCGATCTGCGCCTTGTCCTGCTCTATCCCGAAGGTGATCACCTCCTTGGCGTTGGGCAGCAGGGCCAGCGCTTCGGCATCGTCGGCGTTGATTACCGAGATGCGGCTGCGCGCGAGGTAGTCGCCGAACAGCTGGCGCAGCTCTTCCATGCTCTTGTGATCGAGGCTGACGTTGAGGAGGATGCCGACCGCCGGGCGGTAGAGCGCGATCGAGCCGTCGCTTTCGTCGACCTCGCTCACATAGAGGCTCTGCCCGCCCACGACCGCACTGGCGTAGGGCCGCTCGGGCGAGACGAAGTTCTTCATCACAGCGCCGTTCATGATGGTCGGCTCGCGGCCGCAGGCGTGGAGGATCCAGCCAAGCATCCCGGTGACCGTCGATTTGCCGCTGGTGCCGGCCACGGCGAGCCCAGCGCCGCTGGTGTTGAACAGGATGGAGTTCAGCTCCGCGCGGCTCAGGCGCAGGCAACCCAGTTCCTTGGCCCGCTGCACTTCGGGCACCGTGTCTTCCACTGCCGCGCTGGCGACGAGGATCTGGTCTGACGAGACCATCCCGCTGCCGTCCTGCGGATGGAGCGTATAGCCCTGCCGTTCGAGCGCGCCGAATTTCTCCGGCGTGCGGCCCTGGTCGTTGCTGCGGTCCGATCCTTCGATCTTGCAGCCGCGCCCCTTCAGGATCTGCGCCAGCGGCAGCATTCCCGATCCGCCGATGCCGCAAAAGAAGAAGGGGCGGGCGAACAATTCGTCTGGAGTGGGCATATCGCTCATGCCGGTGCAGCTATTGAGTTGTGCCGCGCGATACAAGCGCGCTAGCACGCGCATATGGTGAGAATTGCGATCTGTGCCCCCGGAAAACCGCTGAAACGCGAACGGGCGGATGCTGTCGAGGCGCTGGTGGCGGGGCGCAAGGACGTCTCGCTCGCCTTTCATGAACAGTGTTTTGCCGAGGAAGGCCATTTCGCCGGAAGCGACGCGGTGCGGCTCGCCGCGCTGCTCGATTGCGCGAATGACCCTTCGGTCGATGCCGTCTGGTTTGCCATGGGAGGCTACGGATCGAACCGGATCGCAGCGGCCGCAATCGCGCAGATGAACGGGGCCGCGCGGCAAAAGTCCTATCTCGGATATTCGGACACCGGCTTCCTCTTGGGGGCGCTCTACCGCAACGGTATTGGCCGGGTGGCCCACGGCCCGCTCGCCGGCGACATAAGGCGCGAAGGCGGGGCAGGGACGATCGAACGGGCGCTGGGCTGGCTGACCGGGAGCGACGAGGGGCTGGAACCGCATCTCGACGAACGGCCCGCCGCTGCCTTCAACCTCACCACGCTCGCCATGCTGGTGGGGACGGACCTTGCGCCGGACCTTTCAGGCCATGTGGTCATGGTCGAGGAGGTCGCCGAACATCTCTACGCCGTCGACCGGCTGTTCTTTCACGTGACCCAGCACCTTCCGGAGATCGCCGGCTTGCGCCTTGGGCGGATCAGCGAGGTGCCGGAAAACGATCGCCCCTTCGGCAGCGACGAGGTGGCCATCGCGCAGGACTGGTGCCGGCGCAGCGGCATTCCTTACCTCGGGCGCGCCGATATCGGACACGACGCTGCCAACAGGATTGTCCCCTTCGGACTTGAGGCGCGCCGCCCACGCGCCTAGGCGCGCGTCCCAGAGGAGTATTTATGACTGCATTCATCTTTCCCGGTCAGGGCAGCCAAAAGGTCGGCATGGGCGTCGAGCTCGCCGAAGCCAGCGCGCATGCGCGCGAGGTTTTCCAGGAAGTCGACGAGGCGCTGAAGCAGAACCTCTCGGCCCTCATGAAGGATGGCCCGGAAAGCGAGCTCACGATGACCGCCAACGCCCAGCCGGCGATCATGGCCAATTCGGTCGCGACCGCGCGCGTGCTGGAAAAGGAATTCGGGATCGCGCTCGCCGATGCCGCCGATTGCGTCGCGGGCCATTCGCTCGGCGAGTACAGCGCATTGTGTGCCGCAGGGGCCTTCTCGCTCAGCGACACCGCAAGGCTGCTGCGCCTGCGCGGTATTGCCATGCAGGACGCCGTGCCGATTGGCGTCGGTGCCATGGCTGCCCTGCTGGGCGCCGATATCGAGAAAGCCACCGCGCTTGCCGAGGCGGCCGCGGAAGGCGAGGTGTGCGAAGTCGCCAACGACAACGATCCCACGCAGGTGGTCATTTCCGGCCATGCCGCGGCGATCGATCGCGCGATTGGGCTGGCAAAGGAACACGGCATCAAGCGCGGCATCAAGCTGCCCGTGTCGGCACCCTTCCATTGTTCGCTGATGGAGCCGGCGGCGCTCCGCATGAAGGACGCGCTGGCGGAAACGCCGCCGCAGGCCTTCACCGTACCGCTCTTCGCCAATGTCACCGCCGCGCGCGTCACCGATCCGGCAGAAGAGCAGCGCCTGCTCGTCGAACAGGTCACCGGCCGCGTGCGCTGGCGCGAAAGCGTGCTGGCCATGCACGAGGCGGGCGTGGAGCGCTTCGTCGAACTGGGCGGCAAGGTGGTCGGCCCGATGGTCGGCCGGATCGCCAAGGACGCTGCGACGGTTAGCCTCGTGACCATGGAAGACCTCGAGAATTTCGCCAAGGAGAACGCGTGATGTTCAACCTCGAAGGAAAGACCGCTCTCGTCACCGGCGCCAGCGGCGGTATCGGTTCGTCGATCGCCTATGCGCTGGCCAAGCAGGGCGCACGGATCGCGCTGTCGGGCTCGAATGCGGCCAAGCTGCGCGCGTTTCGTGAACAGCTGAACGACGAATTCGGCCACGACCATGTCGAGATCACCTGCGACCTGTCCAACCCGACGCAGGTCGAGGAACTGATCCCGGCGACCGTCGACACGCTCGGCAGCATGAACATCCTCGTCAACAACGCCGGCATCACGCGCGACAACCTCGCCATGCGGATGAAGGACGAGGAATGGGACGATGTGATCCGCATCAATCTGGAAGCCAGCTTCCGCCTGATGCGCGCAAGCGCCCGCCCTATGATGAAGGCCAAGGGCGGCCGGATCATCTCGATCACCAGCGTTGTCGGTCACACCGGCAATCCCGGGCAGATGAACTATGTCGCGGCCAAGGCAGGCCTTACCGGCATGAGCAAGAGCCTCGCGCAGGAGCTCGCAAGCCGCAACATCACCGTAAACTGCGTAGCGCCGGGCTTCATCCGCACCGCGATGACCGACGCGCTGACCGATGACCAGAAGGCCGCCATCAACGGGCGGATCCCGATGGGACGCATGGGTGAGGGCGACGAAATCGGCGCCGCTGTCACTTATCTTGCGAGCGATGAAGCCGCCTATGTCACGGGTCAGACGCTGCATGTGAACGGCGGCATGGCGATGATGGGGTGAGAATTGGGGAAAACCTCCTAGTTTTCCCCAAGAGATAAGTGGGGCCGGCGCTCCAGTCTTGCCCCCGATGCAACCCCCGCTAGGGTAACTATCCGTATTCCGGCGCTGGTGGGGCGATTCCGGCCTGCCAGGCGCCCAAAAGGGACGAAAGTAGGACCATGAAGGCCACCATCGAACGCGCGACGCTGCTGCGTTGTCTCAGCCACGTCCAGTCGGTCGTAGAGCGCCGCAACACCATTCCCATACTCTCGAACGTGCTGATCGAGGCCGAGGGCGACAATTCGCTCAAGGTGATGGCGACCGACCTCGATTTGCAGGTCGTCGAGCATATGGATGCGAGCGTCGACTCGGCCGGGTCGATCACCGTCTCGGCCCACCTGCTGTTCGATATTGCGCGCAAGCTTCCCGAAGGTTCGCAGGTCAGCCTCGAGGCAGCTGAAAACCGCATGGCCATCAAGGCCGGCCGTAGCCGCTTCTCGCTGCCGACGCTGCCGCGTGACGACTTCCCGGTGATCGTCGAAGGCGATCTTCCGACCAGCTTCGAACTGCCCGCCAAGACGCTGGCCGAGCTGATCGACCGCACCCGTTTTGCGATCTCGACCGAAGAAACGCGCTACTACCTCAACGGCATCTTCTTCCACGTCTCGGACGACAGCGAACCGGTGCTGAAGGCCGCGGCGACCGATGGCCATCGCCTCGCACGCTTCACGCTGCCGCGTCCCGATGGTGCCGAAGGCATGCCGGACGTGATCGTCCCGCGCAAAGCCGTGGCCGAGCTTCGCAAGCTGCTCGAGGAAGCGATGGACGGCAATGTCCAGATCGACCTGTCGGCCAGCAAGGTGCGCTTCACCCTCGGCGGTGAGGGCGGCGTGGTGCTCACCAGCAAGCTGATCGACGGTACCTTCCCGGACTATTCGCGCGTGATCCCCACGGGCAATGACAAGCTCCTGAAGCTCGACCCGAAGAGTTTCCACGAGGGCGTCGACCGCGTGGCAACGATTGCTACCGAAAAGACCCGCGCGGTGAAGATGGGGCTCGATACCAACAAGGTGACGCTGACCGTCACCTCGCCCGACAACGGATCGGCAAACGAAGAGCTGCCGGCGGAATACTCATCGGACGGTTTCGAGATCGGCTTCAACGCCGCCTACCTCAAGGACATCCTTGGGCAGATCGACGCCGATACGGTGGAAATCCACCTGGCCGATGCCGGCGCGCCGACGCTGATCCGCAAGGACGAGAATTCGCCCGCGCTCTACGTCCTCATGCCGATGCGCGTGTGATCCGGTGACCGCAGAAGCGGTCATCCACGGTACGGTAGTTTCGACCTACACGCGGATCGTCCAGATCGTGTGCGAGGAGGCGGGGTTGCTGCATCGCACCGTCGCGACCCCAGCCCATGCGCCCGGCAATCGGCACCCGTTTGGCAAGGTGCCGGTGGTCGATCTCGACGGTCTCGAACTGTTCGAGAGCGTCAGCGTGGTCCAGTACATCGACAACGCGCACAACGCTGGCGGTTTGCAGCCTGCCGACCCGGCGCGCCGGGCGGTCATGGACCGCTGGATAGCGATCGGAAACAACTACCTCTTCCCGCTCTTCGAACGCGGGCTGGTAATGCCGTGGGTGATGCACCGCGTTTCGGGCTTTCCGCTGGACCGCAAGACCATCGACGATGCGCTGCCGAGCGTGTCGCGCGCGCTGGCGTTCTGCGAGGCGGAGCTGCAACAAAGCGGGGGATGGGACACATCGCAATTCGATCTTGCCGATGTGTTCCTTTACCCCATCCTCAGAAGTGTCGAATTAACGCCGCAAGGCGAAGCCGGTATCGGACAATGTCCGGCGCTGGCCGAATGGCTGGAGGCGCTCCATCAGCGGCCCAGCATCGTGGCCACCCGGTGGCCCGGGGAAAGGGAGACTTGAAATGAATGCGATCACATCACTGCGGGCGGCAGCCGCAACTCTGGCTGCAACCACGCTGGTGGCGGCGCCCGCGAAAGCGGCCGAGCCGACCGAGAACCTCGATTGCATCGTGTTCCTGTCTGTCGCGCTCGGGACCGTGGAGGAAGCGGAACCGCGCATTGGTATCGCCTCCGCGCTTGGGTGGTTTATCGGCCAGTACGAGCAGCAGACGGGCAAGCCGCTCGGCGACGAGCTGGGCGAGCGTGCCCGTTCCATGTCGACGAAGGACCTGGAGGGCATTTCAGGCAAGTGCCTTCCGCGCATGGAGGCCTATGGCAAGCGGCTGAGCACACTGGGTGAGAGGATGACGGACTCCTCCAGCCAATAGGAGGGCTCGTCCGCGACCCTCTCGCCAGTCCAGCGCCATGCCGCTAGCGTGCCCCCACATTTAGGGAGATTCGCGATGCAGCAGGTACATGTCGACAAGCAGGAACTCAGCCAGGCGGCCCTGGTCGATGGCGAAACGGGCCCGCTTGCCGATGGCGCGGTGCGCCTCGCGATCGAAAGCTTCTCGGTGACCGCCAACAACATCACCTATGCGGTGGTGGGCGACGGCTTTGGCTACTGGAATTTCTTCCCTGCGCCGGAGGGCAAGGGCATCGTGCCGATGTGGGGCCACGCGCGTGTGATCGAGAGCAACCACCCGGACTTTTCCGAGGGCGAGCGGGTCTATGGCTACCTACCGATGGGCACCCATCTTGATGTGGTCCCCGGCAATGTCTCTAAGAGCGGCTTTGTCGATACGGCGGCGCATCGCCAGCCGATGAGCCCGATCTACAACCAGTACTCGCGCCTCGCCGCCGATCCGGAACACGATCCGGCCCGCGAAGGCGAGCGCATGATCTTCGGCCCGCTGTTTAAGACAGGTTTCCTGATCGAATACTTCATGCGCGGGGAAAACTGGTTCGGCGCCGGCCAGGTGATCATGACCAGCGCATCGTCCAAGACGGCGATGGGTCTGGCCGCGGTCGCCAAGCAGCGCTCGCCCGAGGTGAAGCGCATTGGCCTTACCTCGGCGGGCAATGTCGACTTCGTGAAAGGCACCGGACTTTATGACGAAGTGGTCGCCTATGACGCGGTCGGTTCGCTCGACGTCGTCCCCACCGTGACGGTCGACTTTGCAGGCAACGCCGGACTCCTTGCCAGCCTGCACAAACACTTCGCGGACGACCTCAAGTATTCCTGCCTTGTTGGCGCGACCCATGTCGAGGAGCGCGGTGCAGGCATGGGCGGCGGAGACGGACTGCCGGGCCCGACGCCGACCCTTTTCTTCGCGCCCGACCACGCGGTCGCGCTGTTCAAGGAGCTTGGCCCGGAAGGGGCGGGCAAGCAATTGGCGGAAAGCTGGCACTACTTCCTCGATGCCGTGGGCGATACGATCACCATTGAGCGGCACCAGGGCATCGACGCAGCGCGGACGACCTATCTCGACATGCTGGCAGGCAAGCTTGACCCGGCAGTGGGTATCGTCGTCGAGCCCTAGGCCGCGCGCCGCGCTGCGGCGTCAGATCTCGACGCAGATCTTGCCGAAGTGCTTGTTCGCTTCCTGATGGCGGAACGCATCGGCGAGGTCTGCCAGCGCGAACGTATCGCTGATTTCGGGAACGATACCGTTGGCTTCGATCGCCGCGATCATGTCCTGCTGCATCGCGCGGCTGCCGACGGTTAGCCCCTGGACGGTCAGGTTCTTGGAGAAGAGAAGGGCGGTCTGGACCGGGCCTGCAAAGCCCGCGAGGACGCCGATCAGCGCCACATGCCCGCCAACACGCGTTGCCAGCATTGACTGGTCCAGCGTTCCCGCACCGCCGATCTCTACGACACAATCGACCCCGCGGCCGCCCGTGATCTCGAGCGCTTTGGGGCCCCAGGCCTGCACCTCCTTGTAGTTGATCAGGTGGTCGGCGCCGAGCGCCTTCACCCGCTCCAGCTTCTCGTCCGAGGAGCTCGTCGCGATCACGGTCGCGCCGGCGGCCTTGGCCATCTGCAGCGCGAAAATCGAAACGCCGCCCGTGCCCTGCACCAGCACAGTGTCGCCGGGCTTCAGCGTATAGTCGACAAACAGCGCCCGCCAGGCGGTCAGACCGGCACAGGTGAGTGTTGCTGCCTGGGCGTGCGAGTAGCCCTTGGGTGCGCGGGTGAACCAGTTCGTAGGAGCGGTAATCGCCTCGCGCGCGTAACCATCGATCCCGTCACCGGGCACGCGGGTGAAAGCGGTCACCGGCGGTGCGCCGTCGATCCAGTCGGGAAAGAAGGTGCTGACCACATGGTCGCCTACAGCGAACTCGGTTACTCCCTCGCCGATTGCCGTGACCTCGCCGGCGCCATCCGACATCGGGATCCGGCCCTCGGCGGTCGGGATCATTCCTTTGACGACAGCATAATCGTGATAGTTGAGCGAACTTGCCTTGAGTGCGACGGAGATCTCGCCGGGGCCGGGTGCCGGCGCGTCCTCGATGTCGGCCAGAGCCAGAGCCTCAAGAGTGGAGGGCGTGGCCCCCGTGCGAATGGCCTTCATCCTTTGTCTCCTTCTTGGATCGCGTAGCGCTTGAAGCCTGCGTTCTGCTTTTCATGCCGCTGTGTCATTTTGGGCTGCGTGTCGGCTTCGGTGGCGACGATGCACCAGCCGCCGCCAGCCGCCAGGGTCTCGTCTATGCCCTGCGCGAGGACCTCGGGGCCTGGTTGGGCGCGCCAATGGTCACCCACCTTGTCGGGGGTCTGGCGCTGGCCGCCGAAGCGCTCGGGGCGGGCCTGCGCCGCGTTCCAGATGTCGGTGTTGAGTATGCCGGGGCACAGGATCGTGACCCCGATCCCGTCCTCGGCTAGTTCGGCCGACAACGCCTCTCCGACCGCGGCCGTCATCTGCTTGGTGGTTGCATAGAGCGTGAAGGGGCCGCTCACCGGCGTAACCGAAGCCGAGCTCGCGGTCACCGCGACATGCGCCGGTTTACCGGCCTCGCGCATGGCAGGCACGAACGCCCGGGCGGTATTCATGGGTCCGTAGACGTTCACGCCCATCAGCCAGTCAATGGTGCGGTCTTTCGCGCCAACCACCGTGTCCGCGCTGCCGACGCCCGCGTTGATCCACAAAAGCGAGGGAACGACCCCCTGCGCGATCAGCTTATCCGCGACCTTCGCCATTTCATCCCGGTCGGAAACGTCGCAGCCGCGCCCGCGGCTGTCCTCACCGCACAGCCGTGCCGTCTGCTCGGCTTCGTAGGCATCGATGTCGAGCGCGCATATGCGCATTCCCTTGGCTGCAAAATGCTGGGCAAGGAAGCGTCCTATGCCGCGCCCGGCTCCGGTGATGACGGCCCATTCGCCCTTGGCGGGCGTGTATGGGCTCATTCAGCAGCCTCCAGCATCTCTACGCGCTGCGGGCCTCGGATGAGGCCGCCCGGTGTCTCGCCGGTCCACTCGCCCTCGCGAAAAGTGACTGTGCCGTTCTTGATCGTGGCGACATAGCCTTCTGCTTTCTGCAGCAGGCGCTTGCCGCCTGCAGGCAGGTCGAACGCGAGCCACGGCTTGCCCAGCTTCAGGCGCTCCATGTCGATGATGTTGAGATCGGCGAGGTAGCCCGGTGCAAGCACGCCGCGATCCTCGAGGCCGTAGAGCCGCGCGGTGTCGCTGCACTGGCGCTTGATCGCGTTCTCGAGCGTGATGGTGCCGCGCGAACGGTCGCGCACCCAGTGCTGCAGCATGAAGGTAGGCGAGGCCGCGTCGCAGATCGTGCCGCAATGCGCGCCGCCGTCGGACAACGAATTGACCGTGTCGTCCGACTGCTGGAGGTCCATCAGGAAATCGAGGTTGCCATCGGCGTAATTGAGGATTGGCAGATAGATGAAGCCCTTGCCATCATCGCTGCACATCAGGTCGTAGGCGTATTCGTCGCCCGTCTTGCCTGCCGCCTTGGCGCGTTCGAGGATGCTTTCCTGAGCGGTCGGCTCGTAGTTGAAGTCGGGGTCCATCTCGAACTGCATGTTCCAGCCGCCGCAGACCACCATGATGAGGCCCATGATGTCCGGGTTCACCTCGGAGAAGTCATGCTCCTCCGCGAGCAGTTTCGCCTTGAACTCGGGATCGAAGAGCTTGGCTTTCTGCTCTTCCCAGGACAGCTCCTCGATTTCCTTCCAGCTCGGCTTCAGGCGGAAGGGATGAACGGTGCCCTGCCACGCCATGACGATGCCGTTCCCGCGCAGGGCGATCTGGGCGACGATGTTGGCGCCATTGTCGTTCTCGGCGCGCATGCTCTCGATCTGCTCTTCGAGCGGCAGTTCCTTCGCGATCGATTGCAGCGCGGCGAAGGTGACGGGAAGGCCGGTCTCGCGGCTCATCTTGCCCATCCAGCCGAATTCGTCCCATTCGCGCATCATGTCGCTGGCCATCTCGAACACGCCGTGGCCAGCGCGGCCCATGGCGCGGCCGATCTCGACCAGCTCTTCGGCCGTTGCAGTGGTGCCGGGAACGACCTCGCCGTCGATATCGCGGTGGAGCACGGTGCGCGAGGTGGAGAAGCCCAGCGCTCCGGCGCGCACGCCTTCTTCGACGATTGTGCTCATCTCGGCGATATCATCCTCGGTGGGGACGGCGCCGGGGCGCTCGCGATCACCCAGCACATAGGCGCGCACCGATCCGTGAGGGACATGCGTGCCGACATCGACCGTGCGCGGCAGTTTCTCCAACGCATCGAGATATTCGGGGAAGGTTTCCCAGTCCCAGCTCATGCCTTCGGCGAGCGCGGTGCCGGGGATGTCCTCGACCCCTTCCATGAGGCCGATCAGCCATTCGTGTTTGTCGGGCTTGGCAGGCGCGAAGCCGACGCCGCAATTGCCCATGACCACGGTGGTCACCCCATGCCAGCTGGAAGGCGCCATTTCCTGGTCCCACGTGGCCTGCCCGTCGTAATGCGTGTGGATGTCAACGAAGCCGGGGGTGACCAGGTGGCCACCCGCGTCGATTTCCTCTGCAGCGTCGCCGCTTACTTCGCCGACCTGGGCGATCAGCCCGTCCTTGATGGCGATGTCGCCGGTGAAGCGGTCCTGGCCGGTCCCATCCACGATGGTGCCGTTACGAATGATCAGGTCGAATGCGGGCATGGTTGTGTGCTCCTCTCTCCGCAGAAGAAGGTTCCACATTGCAACCGATGAGTCCAGCGGTGTTTAGGTAGCGCGTTCCGGCATTCGGACGGTCAGCAGCGCGCCAAGGCCGATAAGGAACAGCAGATTGATCGAGACCATGCCAATGCGCTGGTCGCCCGACCACAGGGTGAACTGCTCGACCAGCAGCGGGCCCATCCACACGGTGATGGTGCCGGCAATCGCGTAGAGCCCGAAGAATTCGCCGCTACGCCCCGGCGGGGCGAGGGTCACGAGCATCGTGCGGCCCGAGGAGATGCTGGCCGTCGCCGCGATCGCGACGACGCTGATCAGGCCGAGATAGGCGAGGTCCGAAAGCGTCTGGAAGACGGGGCCGTCCCACATTTCGCGGTTCTCGACGAGGCCGAGGAACAGGCTTTCCTGCGTTATGCTGAGCTGCACCAGACCGGTCAGGATCATGGCGAGGATTTCGACGATCAGGGCGCGCTTCACCCCGATCTTGCCTTCCAGCCAGCCGCCGAAGATGCCGCCGGCAAAGGCGCAGGCGCTGGCGAAGATCGCGTAGCAAAGCATTTCGAGGAAGTTCCACCCGAGGAACAGGGCGACATAGACCGCGCCAAGTGCGAGCAGGGCGGCCATGCCGTCGGCGTAGAACATGCGCGCGACGAGAAACTTCATCAGCTGCCGGTATTGCGCCGCCGCCTTGATCGTGCGCCACACGCTCGCCGCGCCTTCGCGAAACGCCTTGGTCCAGCTTGCCCCCGGAACGCCGGGGTCGCGGGCATTGAGGAAGAAGGGAATAGAGAACAGGGCAAGCCACACGGCGCAGATCGGCCCCGCCAGACGGGCGTGTTCGAACTTGGTGAGATCGACGCCGAACTGCGGCTCGGCAAAGGGCCAGCTGACGGTTGCCGGGAGCACGAACAGCACGGCTATGGCGAGGAAGATCAGCGTTGCCGCACCGTTGCCGAGGCCGAGCCCGAGGCCGGAAATCATCGCCAGCTTCTTGGGTTCGCCCGAAACGCTCAGCATCGCGTTATGGGTGACTTCCGAATAGGTATAGCTGACATAGGCGATCACAAGCAGCGCCATGATCGCCGGCACCGGCAGGCCTTCGCCGCCGGGCATGGCGAACCACAGCATGGCCGAGCAAATGGTGATCGAGCCGAGGAACAGCGCGAGGATTGGTTTTAGGCGCCCGCCACGATCGAGGGCTGCGCCTAGCAAGGGGGCTGTCAGAGCGGCAATAAACCCGGCCCATTTGGTTACCGAGGCGATGGTCGCCTGGCCCTGCGCGTTGGCGGCAGCCCGCGCCTCATCTTCGGGCAGCCCGTCGAGCTGGCCGCTTGCCAGAAGGTCGGCCCCGATGATGTCGCGCGCGAAATAGGGCGCGAAGATGTAGATGACGATCAGGATGTAATAGGGGTTGCGAGCCCATTCGAAGACCGCCCAAGCAAAGCCGGTCTTGTTCAGTGCGCCGCCGGTACCCGTCGATTGCCTGACAGGCTGGTTGGCGAGCGGATTGCCAGCAAGGGCAGGATCGGTGGCCATCGTCTCTCCCTCCCGATCCCGTTACCGACCGCTCAAGCGGCCCGGTCGAGCTCCGCCTCGGTTGCCGGAGCATCGAGGAAACCGCGCAGCTTCTCGACGCTCTCGTCGGCATGAGTGAGCAGGAACAGGTGTCCGCCGCCTGCGATCACTTCCAGCCGTGCGTTCGGAATCGCGGAAGCGAGGATACGGCCGTTGATCAGCGGCACGATCTGGTCGTCGTCGCCCATCATCACCAGCACTTCCTTGCTCATGAAGGGAAGGGCGGGAAGGCTGGTCCAGCCGAGCATGGCGATCAGCTGGTAGAAATAGCCGCGCGGGGAGGGCGGCTTCAGGCGGCCGATGTGGCTGTCCTTCTGATGCGCCTGCCCATCGGGATCGACCCCGCCATAGAGCGTCTGGAAATGCTCGTTCATGAACTTGGGGTCGATGTAACGGCGCGGGTTGGCCATCTTGGTGAGCGCTGCCGGATTGCCCGGGACCATCAGCATGCCTGCCGTGGTCGCGACCAGCACCAGACGGCGGGTGCGCTTGGGATATTGCAGCGCGAAATGCTGCGCCATCGCGCCGCCCCAGCTTACGCCCATCACATCGACTTCGCCAATGCCGAGCTGGTCGAGCACCAGGCTCGCGCTCCAGCTCATGGTGAAGGGGTTGTAGGGCAGCACCGGGTCGGGGCTCTCGCCCGTGCCGGGCATGTCGAACATGACAAAAGGGCGCTCGGTGAGCATTTCCGCCAGCGGGGCGACTGCCTCGATATTGGCGCCGATGCCGTTGAAAAACAGGATCGGCGGGTGGTCCGAAGGCTCGTCCAGTCGCCAGTGAGCGACGCGCAATGTCCGACCGCCCGCCTCCATCATCTGGATGGTTGCGGTCATCGGTTCGTCTTTGGATGCGGTCACTCAGGTGTCCTTTGTAAGGCTGCTTAGCACGGTTCCATAACGTAGAGACCCGGGGCCGGGTCCAGCGGCGTGTAGTCCTTGTTCCCCAGCTTTGCAGGCGCTTTCTTCTTGCCGCCCGCGCGCGCCTGGACCCATTCCATCCAGTACGGCCACCAGCTCCCGGCGACCTCTTCGGTGCCTTTCAGCCATTCATCCGCCGTATCGGGCAGCTTCTTCTTGCTGTCCTTCTGTATGAAATACTTCGCCTTGGGATTACCCGGCGGGTTGAGGATGGCCTGCATGTGACCCGACTGACTCAGCACGTAGGTCACGTCCTTCGAGCCGAAGAGCTTGGTCGAACGATAGGTCGCTTTCCACGGCGTGATGTGATCGGTCACGCCGCCGAGGATGAAGAGATCGCTCGTCACCTTCGACAGGTCGATCTTGTGGTCGACCATTTCGACTTCGCCCTTCTTGGTAAAGGCGAGCGTCTCGAACACGGTAAGGAAGTCGCCCATCAGCGCCGCCGACAGGTTCGTGGCGTCCGCATTCCAGAACAGCACGTCGAACGCCGGCGGATCCTGACCGAGCAGGTAGTTGTTGATGACGTAGTTCCAGATGAGGTCGTTCGGCCGTAGCCAGGCAAACCCGCGGGCAAGATCATCGCCCTTGATCACGCCTTTCTTGGCGGCGCGGCGCTTCGCAAGTTCGAGGCCGTTCTCGCTGACGAGCGAGCCGGCTTCGATATCGTTCTGCTTGGGATGCAGCACGCAGACCATCAGCGTCAGCGCGCCGAGGAGATCGTCCTCGTCCGAAGCCATCTTGCTCGCCAGCATCGAGGCCGTCTGCCCGCCCGAGCAGCCCGCCGAAACATTGACCTTCTTCGAGCCGGTAATCTTGCTGACCGCCTCCATCGCCTCGCGGCAGGAATTGACATAATCGGCCATGTCCCAATGGCCCTGTTCCTTCGATGGGTTCTTCCAGCTGATGACGAAGGTCTGGATGCCGTTGTCGAGCTGGTATTTCACCACCGACTTCTCCGGCGAGAGGTCGTTGATGTACATCTTGTTGATCTGCGGCGGGATGGTGAGCTGCGGGATCTCGTACACTTCGTCCGTCGTGGGGGCGTAGTGCACCAGCTCCATCATCTCGGTGCGCAGGACGACCGAGCCCTTCGAAGTCGCGATGTTTTCGCCAAGCTTGAACGGCTTCTTGTCGACCTGGCTGACCATGCCCTTGTTGTGGACCATGTCGTCATAGGCGTTCTTGAGGCCCTTGATCAGGCTCAGGCCGCCGCTGGTTATGGCCATTTTCTGCGCGCTGGGATTGCCGACCAACGTGTTGGTCGGAGCGAGGCCGTCGATGATGATGTTGGAAATGAAGCGCGCGCGGTCCTTCTCGAGCTCGTCGAGTTCCAGGTCTTCGAGCCAGTGCGCCGCGCCTTTCTGGACGGCGAGATAATACTGCATTCCGGCGCGCATGAAGGGATTGTACTGCCAGGCCGGATCCTGGAATCGCTTGTCCTTGGGGTGGGGGGCAAGGTCGCTCTTGCCCGTCATGATCTTGATCATGTCTTCGCCCACCGCCTGGCCGTGTTTCATAAGGCGTTGCGGGTCGGAAGCGGTTTCACGCAGCATGACGGCGACAGCGCCGAAAATGTCTTCGCGGGTCAGCCCGACAAGGGGGCCGAGTGCGCTGGTGTGCTGGGCGGCTTCGTCTTCGAGTTTGGCCATCGTCGCTAAGGTCTCCGATAGTGTCCAGTTTCGATCAGGGGCGATCCCGGATGAACGTTCATGCGGCCCTCCCGATCCTATTGCAAGCGCCGCCTTATTTGCCGAGCGCGGCGATCATGGCTTCGACATCCACGAACTTCTCGCGCGGCGCTCCATCGCGTGCGGCGGCAATCTCGGCCTCTTCGATTTTCTGCCAGTCGCGGAAGGTCACAACATTGAGATCGCGTGACTGGGCGAGCGCATCGAAGCCCTCGCGGCCTTCCTTGCGGGCGCCCGCACCGATATCCTGTTCGACGACATCGATGACGTTGTAACCGTCCGGCCGGTTGGTGCCGATCGTCCCGCTGGGCCCGCGCTTGGCCCAGCCTACGCAATAAAGACCAGGCAGGATACGCCCTTCGTCGTTGGCGAAACGTCCTGCGCGCTCATCGAAAGGTACGCCCTCGATCGGCGAGGTCTGGTAGCCGATGCAGCTTATGAGAAGGTCGGCGGGTACGCGGTAGGTTTCCCCTGTGCTGACAGCCCGTCCGGCTTCGACGGTGGTGCGTTCGACTACGACCGCCGAGATGGCGCCATCGGTGCTCTCGATTGCTTTGGGGCTGGCGAAGAAATCGAATTCCAGTGCCACCGGTTTCTCGCCGTGGAGGTGCTCGGGAATGGCGGCGAAGTCGCGCAGCAAGGTGACCGACTTGCGCAGGCCCGGCTCGAGAATGGCGTCGTCATCGACAGGCGGAAGGTCGGCCGCATCGACATGCGGGCTCGCTCTTTCGAGATGCATGAGTTCACCCAGCTCCTTGGGCGTCATCATGATCTGGTGCGGGCCGCGGCGACCCAGGATCGTCACGGTTTCGATCCGGCTGGCGCGCAGGGCATCAAGGGCGTGCGCAACGATATCCGAGCCTTCGAACTCGGCCTGCGTCTTGGAAAGGATACGGGCGACGTCGAGCGCGACATTGCCCATGCCGATGACTACCGCGTGGCGCCCGTCAAGAGCGGGGTCGAGCGCGGCGAATTCGGGGTGGCCATTGTACCAGCCGACGAAAGCGGCGCTTCCGATGACGTTCTTCGCATCGGCACCATCGATCCGCAGCTCCCGGTCTTTAGGTGCGCCGGTTGCGAGAATGACCGCGTCGTAAAGTTCGCGCAGCTCTTCGATGGAAATGTCCGGCCCGACCTCGACATTGCCGACGAAGCGCACCGTGTCCCCGATCGCGGTCTTTTCATAACGGCGAGAGACGGCCTTGATCGATTGGTGATCGGGCGCAACGCCGGTGCGGATCAGGCCGAAGGGTACGGGCAGCTTGTCGAATACATCGATGCGCGCCTCGTCGCCCCATTTCTTCACCGCCGCTTCCGCAGTGTAGTAGCCCGCCGGGCCGGAGCCCACGATCGCGATTTGCCGCATGTCTCTCTCCCACAAGACAAATCACACATGCACGCAGGTCGGCCAAGTGGCAAGTTGCCGGAAGCCCGCTGTCCGCCTTGGTGCACATGGTTATGCGTTTGGAAAGGATTTGTCCCTATTGGAGGGGACAGCCGAAAGGCAAAGGGACGCAACCACTAGGATATTTCACCGGGAGCTCGACTGACATGGCAGGCCTCTTCTCGCGTTCGGCGAGAGCCAGAGATGATGAGGACATAGCGCCTGAAAATGCGCCGCTGTGCCCGATCGCCGCGTCTGATGTCGCCCGCCGCGTCGAACTGCTCGACAGCTTCGAAGCCGCCGGTCTTGGCTGGTTCTGGGCCACCGACGCGCAGGGTCGCCTGATCTACCTCTCCGAAACCGCTGCCGAGAAGCTGGGCTGGACCGACGGCGAGGCTATCGGCAAGCCGCTGGGCGAGCTGTTTACTCCGGAAAAGGACGAGGACCCCGACAAGGCCGAGCGCCCGCTCGCCTTTCTGCTGAGCGCCCGCAACTCAATTAGCCAGCTCAACGTACGCCTCGCCGTCGAAGGCCAGGAAGTGTGGTGGGAGATTGCCGGCAAGCCGCAGTTCGACGAAAAAGAGCGGTTCACCGGCTATCGCGGCAGCGCAAAAGACATCACGGTCAGCCGCGAGAGCCAGAAGGATGCGGAGCGCCTCGCGCAATACGATTCGCTCACCGGTCTCGCCAATCGTCACCGCATGACGAAGCGGCTGACCGCGACGCTCAAGGCCTATCGCAACTCCAAGCGTGCCTGCGCGCTGCTGATGCTCGACCTCGACCGCTTCAAGCAGGTCAACGATACACTCGGCCACCCCGCGGGTGACGAGCTGCTCAAGCAGGTCGCCGCGCGCCTTGGCCGGATTGTCGGCACCAAGGGTGAAATCGGCCGCCTTGGGGGCGACGAATTCCAGGTCATGTTGCCGGATATCGACGACCGCGGCGCCCTTGGCGACCTGAGCCAGCGCCTCATCCAGATGATCTCGCAGCCGTACTCGATCAACGGCGCGCGGGCGATCATCGGGACTTCGGTTGGCATCGCCATTGCCCCTTATGACGGTCTCGACACCGAAGAGCTGGTCAAGGCTGCCGACCTTGCGCTCTATGCCGCGAAGGGTGGCGGGCGCGGCCAGTATCGCTTCTATTCGAGCGACCTCAAGGATGGCGCCAAGCACCGCCGCCAGGTGGAAGAAGACCTGCGCGACGCGCTCGAAAACAACCAGCTGTCGATGCATTACCAGCCGCTGGTCTGCGCCAAGACCCACACGGTGAAGTGCTGCGAGGCGCTCATGCGCTGGGAGCATCCCGAGCGCGGAACGATATCGCCCGCCGTCTTCATTCCGGTGGCCGAGGAAATCGGCATTATCAAGAAGATGGGCGAATGGGCGCTCAACGAAGTTTGCCGCCAGGCCATGGAATGGCCGGTCGAGCTGCGTGTCGCCGTCAATGTCTCGGCGGTGCAATTTGCCCATGACGACTTCCCGCAGGTCGTGAAGAATGCGCTGACGAACAGCGGCCTCTCTCCTGAACGTCTCGAGCTTGAAATTACCGAAAGCGTGTTCCTCGGCGACACGGGACGCGCCCAGCGCATTTTCAAGGAACTCAAGGATCTGAACATCCGCCTGGCGCTGGATGATTTCGGCACCGGCTACAGTTCGCTGAGCTATTTGCGCACCGCGCCGTTCGACAAGATCAAGATCGACCAGAGCTTCGTGCGCGGGGCGACCGAGGACGGCAACAACAACGCCGCTATCCTTAGCGCTATCGTTAGCCTGGCCGGCGCTCTCAACATGGAAACCGTGGCTGAAGGCGTCGAGGCCAAGGATGAGCTCGACCTGGTCACCCAGCGCGGCGCAACGCTCATTCAGGGTTACATTTTCTCCCGTCCGATGCCGAACGAGGATTTCCTCGAACGACTGGCGGACGGGAAGCTCAAGTACGACCCCAAGGGTCCGGCGAAATATCGCGCCGATCGCAAGACCGTCTTCCGCCGCATCGGCCTGATCCACGAGGACAGCCGCTATAAGGTGGTGATGCGCAACCTGTCGAAGACCGGTGCCATGATCGAAGGCCTGCTCGATGTGCCGCTTGGCACGCAGGTCGTTCTCGACCTTGGCGGAGGCCAGCTTGCAGTTGCGACGGTTCGTCGCTCCAAAGGCGCTACGCAGGGGGTCGAGTTCGAGCAGCCGTTGATCAGCGACGGCGCCGACGGGCTGTGCACCCGCCACCGCGTCTCGCCCTACCAGATCGAAGCCGCTGGCCGGCCACTCGCCGCCCTGCCGCACGATCCCTATTCGCTCATCATGGCCGAGCGGATGGGCGCTGCCTCACAGAAGAAGTTTGTCGAGATCGAGGTCGGTTCACCGGCCCCTGGCACAAGCTACTGATCTTTACCGTACGCGTTAGGGCAAAACTAACCATTCGGGCCTAGTCCGGGTGAACTGGTTACAACCGTTTCGCGAGGCGGCACGACGATGGGGGCCATGCCCTTTTCAGATTTCTTCAAGGGAAAGAAGGACGAGCTTGAGAGCCAGTCCGATGCCCCAACGCGCGTTTCGCTCTCGGCCCTTGAGTCGGGCGACAAGCTCGCCATCGTGGATGAGATCGAACGCAGCGGAGCGATCGGTTTCTGGGCGACCGACACAAACGGCCGTGTCGTATACCTCAGCCCCGCCATCCTCGACAGTCTGGGAAAACCGTTTGATCGCGTGGTGGGCCAACCGCTGCAGCAATTGCTGGTTCCTGTCGAAGGCGAGGGCGATGGCCGTTCGCTGGGTCTCAAGCTGAACACTCGCAAGAGCTTTGCCAATCTCACGGTCCAGTCGGAGGACGAAGGGCACGATGTCGTGCTAAAGCTGACGGGCCGTCCGCTGCATGACGAAGATGCCAACTTCCTCGGCTTTCGGGGCAGCGCGGTCGATGTGACCGAGGAGTTCCGCAGCGAACAAGAGGCCAACCGCCTGGCCAAGTTCGATTCGCTTACAGGCCTCGCCAACCGCCACCGTATGGAGCAGCGGATCGATTCCACGCTGCACACTTTCCGGAATGCCAAGCGCAGCGCTGCGCTGATGATGCTCGATCTCGACAAGTTCAAGCAGGTCAACGACACGCTCGGCCATGCGGCTGGCGACCAGCTGCTGCAACAGGTGGCGGAGCGCCTGCGCGGTGTGATCGGTGGGCGCGGCGAAATCGGCCGCCTTGGGGGTGATGAATTCCAGGTCCTCGTCCCCGATATGGACGATCGCGGAGAGCTCGGCGAGATCGCGAAGAAGATCATCCAGATGCTCTCGCAGCCCTATTCGGTCGAGGAAGGGCGCGCGATCATCGGCTGTTCGGTTGGGATCGCGGTGGCGCCCTATGACGGGATCGAGCGAGAAGAGCTCACCCGTGCTGCCGACCTGGCGCTTTATGCCTCGAAGAACGGCGGGCGCGGCCAGTTCCGTTTCTATGCTGCCGATCTTGAGCACGAAGCGAACCTGCGCAAGCGCATGGAAGACGACCTTGCCGAAGCGATCGAGGCGGGTCACTTCACGCTCGAATACCAGCCGGTCGTGTGCCTCAAGGACAATCGGGTTGTCGCACTCGAAGCCCAGTATTGCTGGGCGGACGAGGATCGTGGCCGCGTCGCGCCCGAAACCTTCCTGCCGGTCGCGGAGGGCAGCCGCCTGATTGTGCCGATCGGCGAATGGGCGATCCGCAAGGCCTGCGAAGAAGCGCTCGGATGGCCCGAGAGCCTGCGCGTTTCGCTCCACGTCAGTCCGGTGCAGTTCGAGGCCAACGGCTTCGTCGAATGCATCGAACAGGCGCTCGAGGAAACGAGACTCGATCCCGCACGGCTCGAGCTACGCCTTCCCGAAAGCGTGCTGCTGGGCGATGCCTCCAAGGTCGACAAGGCGCTGGCCACGCTGTTCAAGCTTGGCGTCCGCCTGACGCTGGACCAGTTCGGGTCGGGCCTCTCCTCGCTTGCCTATCTGCGCCGGGCACCGCTGAGCGCGTTGCGCATCGGGGCGGATTTCTTCGAGCCGGTGATGGGCAACGACCTCGGCGACATGGAACTTGTCCGCGCCGTCATCGCGCTGTCGGGCGCCATGGGGATGGAAACCGTTGCCTCGGGCGTCCACGCACTCGACCTGATGCAAGAGTTGAAGCGCCTCGGCGTCGACCAGGTCAGCGGCTTCGTCTACTCCGAAGCGCTCACCAACGAGCAGGTGCACGAGGAACTCGCCAAGGGCGAATGGACCCTGGCGCCGACCGACACCGGAACGCAGCGCGCCACACGCCGCACGGTGTTCCGCAAGATCGGCCTCATCCACGAAGATCACTATTACGACGTCACCTTGCGCAACCTCTCGCGCTCCGGGGCCATGATCCAGGGGCTGGAGGATGTCCCGGTCGGTACCATGTTCGTGCTCGATTTCGGGCAGGGGCAGCTTGCCGTGTGCAGCGTTCGCCGCACCATGGACGACACCCAGGGTGTCGAGTTCGAGCAGGAGCTAGTCGACGACGGAGCAGGGGGCCTGTGCACCCGCCACCGCGTCAGCCCCTACGAGCTGGCCGCAGCCGGTGCGCCCCTTACGGCACTGCCGCCGGGCAAATATTCGATGGCACCGGACAGCGCGGCGAGCGGCAGCTTCGCCCAGTTCAAACTGTCGGGCAACGCACCGAGCCAAACAGGCGCCAAGGAAGCGGCCTGAGGCCTGTCGCTTTGCCTGCTGACAGGGCGTTTCAGCGCGGCTAAAGGCGCTGGGCAATGACTGACCTTTCCAAGATCCGCAATTTCTCCATCATCGCCCACATCGACCATGGCAAGTCCACGCTGGCCGACCGGCTGATCCAGTTCACTGGCGGCCTCACCGATCGCGAGATGTCCGAGCAAGTCCTTGATAACATGGACATTGAGAAGGAGCGCGGCATCACCATCAAGGCGCAGACCGTGCGCCTCAACTACACCGCCAAGGATGGCGAGACCTATGAGCTCAACCTCATGGATACGCCCGGCCACGTCGACTTCGCCTATGAGGTCTCCCGCAGCCTCGCCGCCTGCGAGGGCGCGCTGCTGGTGGTCGACGCCGCGCAGGGCGTAGAGGCCCAGACCCTCGCCAACGTCTACCAGTCGATCGAACACGACCACGAAATCGTCCCCGTCATCAACAAGATCGACCTCCCCGCCGCCGAACCCGAACGCGTGGCTGAGGAAATCGAGGAAATCGTCGGCATCGAGGCCACCGGCCCCTGGGAAGAAGGCGGCGCCGTCCTCACCAGCGCAAAATCCGGCATCGGCATCGAGGACACGCTCGAGGCGCTCGTCAAGCGCATCCCGCCCCCCACGGGCGACCGCAGCGCGCCGCTGAAGGCCATGCTCGTCGACTCCTGGTACGACCCCTACCTCGGCGTCGTCATCCTCGTGCGCGTGATCGACGGGGTCATCACCAAGGGCCAGCAGGTCAAGTTCATGCAAGGGGGCACGCAGCACCTGATCGACCGCGTCGGCTGCTTCACCCCCAAGCGCACCGATCTGCCCGAGCTCGGCCCCGGCGAAATCGGCTTCATCACCGCGCAGATCAAGGAAGTCGAACAGGCCCGCGTCGGCGACACCATCACCACGGTGAAGGCCGGGGCGAGCGAAGCGCTGCCGGGCTACAAGGAAGTCCAGCCCGTGGTCTTCTGCGGCCTCTTCCCGGTCGACGCCGCCGATTTCGAGAAACTGCGCGAAAGCATCGGCAAGCTGCGCCTCAACGATGCGAGCTTCAGCTACGAGATGGAAAGCAGCGCCGCGCTGGGCTTCGGCTTCCGCGCCGGCTTCCTCGGCCTCTTGCACCTGGAGATCATCCAGGAACGCCTCAGCCGCGAATACGACCTCGACCTCATCACCACGGCCCCGTCCGTGGTCTACCGCGTCCACCTCGCCCACACCAAGACCGAGGACGCCAAGGTCATCGACATCCACAACCCCGCCGACTGGCCCGACGTCAACCGGATCGAGGCGGTGGAGGAACCGTGGATCAAGGCGGTGATCTACACGCCCGACGAATACCTCGGCGCCATCCTCAAGCTGTGCCAGGACCGCCGCGGCATCCAGACCGACCTCACCTATGTCGGCGGCCGCGCGCAGGTGAGCTACGAGCTGCCGCTGAACGAGGTGGTGTTCGACTTCTACGACCGCCTCAAATCGATCAGCCGCGGCTACGCCAGCTTCGATTACGAGCAGATCGGCCTTCGCGAAGGCGACCTCGTGAAGATGAACATCCTCGTCAACAACGAGCCGGTCGACGCGCTCTCGCTGATCGTCCACCGCTCGGTCGCCGAAGAGCGCGGCCGCGGCATGTGCGAGCGCCTGAAGGACCTCATCCCGCGCCACCTGTTCAAGATCCCGATCCAGGCCGCGATCGGCGGCAAGATCATCGCCCGCGAAACCATCGCCGCCCTGCGCAAGGACGTCACCGCCAAATGCTACGGAGGCGACATCACGCGCAAGAAAAAGCTGTTGGAAAAGCAGAAGAAGGGCAAGGCCCGGATGCGCGAGTACGGGAACGTGAGCATTCCGCAGGAGGCGTTTATCGCGGCGCTGCGGATGGGGGAGGAGTAGCCCTCATCCTTGCGATGCGCGAGCGCCCGTAGGGCGGCCTGTCCCCGCGGAAGCGGGGAGTAATGTGAGCATCCCGCAACGCGCGTTTATCGCAGCGCCTCTAATGTGGGTGAATTGAAATGAGTCGAACCCGAAAGGGTCACTTACAGGTAGGTGGGGAAAGAGTCTCGGAACAGATTGCGAACGTCGATTGATCCGATATGGATGAGATTAGGCTAGACCGGTTGAATTCTTTGCTACGATTCAGCTGGTTCAAGAGGGTTGAAAAGAGAAGCAAATGTCTGTGAGTGCCAGTTCTGACCGATCTAAACCCTCTGAGAGTGCGAATCCAGTTTCTAAATTGGATCTGATCACTTCGCTTGGCCGATTCCAATCTGTTTCAGCTGAGAAGCTGAGAGGTGGCTTCTACACCCCCGGAATTGTTACAGAATGGCTTTGTCATTGGGCGATCTCTTCTTCTGGTGATCAAGTGCTCGAGCCAAGCTGTGGCGATGGTCAATTTCTAGTATCTGCAGTTAGACGTCTAATTGAATTGGGTGCGTCCCCGCTAGATCTCGAGCGGCAAATTACAGGGGTCGAAGTAAATCCAGAAGAAGCACAGAAGGCTATGGCTAGGATACTCGTCGATGGAGTGAGCCAGCCCCAGAATGTGGTGCGAACGACAGATTTTTTTGCTTGGCATGCCAAGAGTCCAGAAAACAAATCCTTTGATGCCGTTGTCGGCAATCCTCCTTTCATAAGATACCAAAATTTCCCTCCCAAGTCACGCGACAGAGCAATGTCGCTGCTCGGGAATGCTGGTTTAAAACCAAATAAGTTGACAAATATATGGGTGCCGTTTGTCGTCGCGTGTATCGATTTGTTGAAGCCGGGAGGCCGGCTTGCGATGGTCATTCCAGCGGAGTTGCTTCAGGTAACATATGCCGGGCAATTGCGCCGTTACCTCACCGAAGCCTTTGAGAAGACAACTATTATTTCCTGTAACGAGTTGTTCTTTAAGGATGCCGAACAAGAGGTTTTGCTTCTATTAGCTTCTGGTCGAAGGAAACACATTTCCGCAGACGTTGAGGGTAAAGTTGGGCTCGTACAAAAGAAGACCTTAGAAAGCATTGTTGGTTCAGATTCTTCCAGCCTCATAAAGACTGTCGAATTTAAGTCAGTGTGTAACGATAGTGAGAAATGGTTGAAATACTTTCTCTCTAATTCAGACATTGAGTTCATGCGCGAACTTCGCCAGTCTAGCGTTGCAACATCGATGGCTCAATTCGGTTCTGTCGAGGTGGGGGTTGTTACAGGCAAAAATCGGTGGTTCGTCGTTGATGAAGCTACGGTTCAGGAATTTGACCTAGAGGAGTATGTTCGTCCGGCAATTGGTCGATCGGTACATCTGCAAGGTGCGATTCTGGATAGCCCCGATTGGGCGGCGCTTTCAGAGTCTGGTGCGAAGGTGCATCTCCTCGACTTTTCCCTTCGGCCAGATGGGAAGATAAATGAAGGGCTTCGCCGTTATATAACGATGGCTGAACAGAAACATTGGCATCAAGGATACAAATGCCGAATTAGGGAGCCTTGGTATCAAGTCCCCAGCTTATGGGTGCCGGACGGTTTCGTGTTTCGACAGATTTATGATTTTCCCAAGATGTCACTTAATCGGTCTAGGGCGATACCGACTGATACAATTCATCGGCTTAGGGTCGATGGGTGTGAGCCCGCCGATTTAATTGCTTCGGCGTACACGTATTTGACTGGAGCGTCTGCCGAAATCGAGGGTCGCTCGTATGGTGGTGGCGTGTTGGAGTTGGAGCCATCGGAAGCACGTAGATTACTCGTGCCTTCAAAGTTGCAACTGGCCCTGCCAGTTGAACAAATAGATCAATCTCTCAAGCAAAAGAAACTTGATGCGGTTTTGGAAGAAAATTCTCACCTTGTTCTGCGGGAAGGTCTGGGTCTCTCAACCGGTGAAATTAGGAAATTGAAGGCTATTTGGACTCAATTGAGGGAGAGAAGAAATACTCGAAGAGGCGTATCCTCCAATTAGTCGTTGTGAGGCGGCAAGCTCCGATATCGGTCGGAATACGCGGCATATATACGTTCGTGCATATTCTCTATTCTTAGTCTCGTATCGCTAGGAGGAAAGTTCGGGTCGATCTGACCAGAACTTGGATCCCAAATCACTAGGGATATAGCCTCTGCTAGATGGTGTTGATCAAGTTCGTTTTCGCGCGAACCTAGTCTATCTAGCGTCCGTATAATTGCAGTTTCTTGATTCTTTTTCAGAGCTGGACGAGGAAGAGCTATGATGAAAGCAACAACACAATAAGGGAATCTTGTGTGAACCGTAGACGCCTCCGTGGCCAAGTCGTTGACCATATTTTGCCAATTTTTGCCTATGCTCTTTTCGTCATTTAAAGTTTTGCTATCATAGACGATTCTAGGACCATCTGGGCGATAAGCGGCATCGTAGTTCTGAGGCCGTATACCGCCAACAACTCTGGTGGTCCCTACCTCAACAACATCAGGTGCTGGTGGTAAAAGTGAATTGGAGAATGGTTTAGCCGTTTTATTGCCTAGCATATTCGCTAGAGCGAGACCAAAAGCTTCATCGAATATATAACCGAAATCCATTCCTTGTTTTTTGTCGAAACGATTTGCCTTCTTTACGGAAGGCTGACCGTTTTGCTTGGCAGAGGCTTTAGTGATCGAACCAGTAGTGCCAAGCCATAAACTTCCCCAGTTTTTCAAGCTATTTTGTGGAAGTACGATTTGAGGCATTGGCGATAGCTTGCCCATATTTGGTTCCGTCTTGTCGCAAAGGATGAGGAGGGTTTGCCTGATCTGCTATGCCAACACGGATACTTTAAGCAAGAGCTACTGGTTCACTTGCTCCAAGCTCACTCCCACCCCTCATCCTTGAGCGTCCGCCAGCGCGGGTTCTCCTCCTCGCCCTCCGGCTCCGTATCGCTGCCGCCCTTGCGCCAGCCGGGCGGGGGGAGGGTTGGCGCGGGGGGCTGGGTTGCGGCGAGGCGCTTGGCGGGGTCGATGTAGTCGGGGTGCTCCGGGTCGTCCCAGCGGGAGTAGCCTTGCGCCTCGTCCTCCGCCTCCAGCCTGCGGAATTCGTCATAGGCCGCGCGGGTGCGGGGGCTCATGGCGCTCATGGACCGGTCGTGCATCTTCTGCAGCTTCTCGTTGAGCGCGGTGATCACGGCCTCTTCCTCCTCCGGCGTCTGCCAGGCGGCGCGGCGCTGTTCCTCCTCCCATTCCTTGCGCCACTGTTTCTTCAGCCGCTCGGCCTCCATCTTGCCGACCGCGTTGAGGCCCTTTGCGCGCCCTTCCGCAAAGCGTTCGGGCGCGCGGTTCCTGAGCATGAACATCAGCAGGCGGTCGTTGTGGACCGTGCGCGTGCCGACGAGCTTGCCGTAGGAATAGACGGGCACCTCGACGCCGTTCAAGGCGCGGTCCATGGCGGTGTCCTCGATGCGCCGCATGCCGAGATCGACCGCGGCCTCCCACGCAGCGGCGAACTCCTCCGCGCCCGGCTGGCGGCGCAGATGGTAGGCACCGTGGGTGGAGCGTCGGACCGCGCGGCAGGCGGCGGTGACGCTGCCGGTATCAGCCAGCGCCTCGATAAAGGCCCGCTGGACCTGCGGCTTCCACCCGTTCGAACGGTCCTTCTGGCGGGGGACCGGGGTGAAGGCGGGGAGGGGAGTCCTTGTTTGCGCACCCGCATCCGCGGGCGCGATTTCCTCGCTCATGCGATCTTCGATCGCGTCGCTGCGGGCGGCCGGTCGGCCTTGCCTCGCTTCGCTCGGATGCTTGTTCTTCTGGTCCATCACAGAGCCTGAAGCAGAAAAGCACGAAGTAGGAAAATCGCTCACCAATCCGAGGCGCAGCCGAGGCAAGCGCGACTGCGCGCCCGAGCTCATGCGAGGAAGCCAAGGCGGACGGATGTCCGCCGCCCGGCGTTTGAGGGCGCAAGCAAACACCCACACTTGCGCGGGTAGGAAAGTGCAATAGGATTGGCGCCGGGGAGGTCCATCGATGTTCGAACGCCTGCGCGCCCTGCGCGATGCGCCCGCGATTGCCGCGGGGCTGGTGGCGCTTGCGCTGGTGCTGGTGGTGCAGCTCGCCCAGCCGGGCTCGCCCGGACGCGTGGGGCTGGCGGTGTTCGACGCCTACCAGCGCGCCGCCCCGCGCGAGGTGGCGGGCGATGAACAGGTGGCGGTGGTCGATATCGACGAGGCCTCGATCGAGCGGCTCGGCCAGTGGCCCTGGCCGCGCACCGAGATGGTCACGCTGACCGAGCGGCTGGCGGCAGCGGGCGCGGCGGCGGTGGTCTTCGACATCGTCTTTTCCGAACACGACCGCACCTCGCCAACGCAATTGTCCGAGACGCTGGACCTGGGCGACCGGCTTGCCGGCCTGCCCGACCATGACGATTTGCTCGCCGAGAGCTTCACCCGCGCGCCGGTGGTGACCGCCTACTTCCTCGACCGGGGGGGCCACGGCGGCGACATCGAACCCAAGGCCAGCTTCACCCTCCACGGCTCGCTGCCAACGCGGGGTGTGAGGAGCTATGGCGGCGCGATCCAGCCGCTGCCGGTGCTAGAGGCGGCGGCGCAGGGCAATGGCTTCGTCAGCCTCGAGAGCGATGCCGACGGGATCGTGCGCCGCGCGCCGCTGGTGGCGATCCATCGCGGTGTGTTGGTGCCTTCGCTCGGGCTCGAGGCGGTCCGCGTGGCGTCCGATGGGGGCTCGCCCAACCTCCTCGCCAGCGACGGGAGCGGGGAGACGCAAGGCGCAGGCGGCGCGGCGGTCGCGGTGCGGATGGCGGGGCGCGAGATCCCGGTCAATGACGCAGGCGAGATGTGGGTGCATTTCCCTGCTGGCGAGCGCGCAGTCCTGCCCGCCTGGCAGGTCATCGAAGGCGCCTACGAGGACAGCGCGCTGGCCGAGGCGGTGGGCGGGCGGATCGTCTTCATTGGCGGCAGCGCGGCGGGCCTGCAGGACCTGGTCTCAACCCCGGTTGCGGAAAGAACGGCCGGCGTGACCGTGCACGCGGCGGCCGCCGAACAAATGCTCGCCGGCGATTTCCTCGAGCGGCCCGACTGGGCCTTCGGGCTCGAGGTCGTGCTCGTCCTGCTGCTAGGCGGCGGCCTTGCGCTCATTCTCCCGCGCCTCGGGGCGGCGCTCGGCGCGGTCGCGGCGCTTGTCGGGATAGCCATCGTCGCGGGGGGTAGCTGGGTGGCCTTCACCGAGGCAAATTACCTGCTCGACCCGACCTGGCCGGTACTGGCCCTGCTGGCGGTCTATGCCGTGCAAACGGTGGCCGTATTCTACCGCGAGGAACGCCAGCGCGCCCATATCCACGCCGCCTTCGACAAGTACCTCTCGCCGGAAATGGTCCGCCGTATCGCGTCCGACCCCGACCAGCTCGAGCTTGGGGGGGAGGAACGCGACATGAGCGTGCTGATGTGCGACATCCGCGGCTTCAGCCGCATGTCGGAGCGCTACGCCCCGCGCGAGGTCATCGACTTCCTGATCGAGTTCCTCACCCCGATGAGCGATATCCTGCTCAAGCGGCAGGCCACGCTCGACAAGTATATCGGCGATGCCATCCTCGCCTTCTGGAACGCGCCGCTCGACGATCCCGACCATCACCGCAACGCCGCGCGCGCGGCGCTCGAAATGGTCGAGATGACCAGGGAGCTCAACCGAACCATGCCCGGGCGCGACGGCGTGATCTGGCCGGGCGAGGTGGGCATCGGGATCGGGCTGAATTCTGGCCTCTGCTGCGTCGGCAACATGGGTTCGCGCCAGCGCCTGTCCTATTCGCTCATCGGCGATACGGTGAACATGGCCTCGCGCATGGAGGGCCTGACCAAGCAATACGGCGTGCCGATCGTGGCCGGCAGCGCTCTGGCGGCGGAGCTGGACGGCTTTGCCCTGCTTGAGCTCGACCGGGTGCGCGTGGTCGGGCGCGATGCTCCCGAAACGATCCATGCGCTGCTGGGCGACGAGGCACTGGCGCAGGACGAGGCGTTCATACAGTTGGCGGCCGCACACGCCGCCATGCTTGAGGCATACCGAAGCCTCGACTGGGACGCGGCGGAGCAAGCCCTCTCGCAGGCGGAAGAAAGCTACGCGGCGCTTGGCATTCCCAAGCTGCGCGAGTTGATGCTCGAACGCGTTGCCGCGCTGCGCAGCGCGCCGCCGCCATCCGGCTGGGACGGGGTTTACCAGGCAACGAGCAAATAAGCGGGCGGCCTATTGCGGGTCGTAAGGCCGGTCGTTGTCACTCTGCGTCCGGTTGTCGGGATAGTCATCCTGCGTGCGGCCGTCCGGATTGTCGCTTCCGCGGCTACCGCCGAGCAGCGAGCCAACGGCAATCGCGCCGACTACGGGCAGAAGCGCGCGGAGCAACCCGCCGCCATTGCCGCCGTCAGCCGCGCGGGCGACTTCGGGCTGGAGCTGGCCCTGTACCTCGGAAAGGCCGGGGCTCGACAGGAAGAAGGGCCCGATCGGCGGCGCACCGTTGCGCGGGATGTAGGCGGCAAGGCCCGGCTGGTCGAGCACGACGGTCTCGCCGGCAGCGGTCACTTCGGCCCGGCCGAGCGTAAGACCGCCCGCCGTCCCTGCACCGGGGCCGCGCAGGACCACCAGCGTCGCCTCGTCCTTGTCGCTGTCGACATTGCCGATGAAATCCTCGTCCTCGGCGATGTCCTCGGCTTCTTCGCCGACGAGCATGTCGAGCGCCGTCCCGCGAATACCGATACGGCCCGAAGGCGTCTGGATCTCGCCGCTGTTTTCGCCTTCTTCGCTGCCGGAGAAGAAGCGCAGCGCGCCCTTAACGAAGGTGGCGAAGAAGCTGCGGCCCTCGTTGGGGTCGTAGACAAAGCGGTCGATGCGCACGCGCGAATTGGCTCCGATGCCAAAGGTCGAGCGGTCGAGCAGCAGGATCTGCAACTGCGACTTCTTGCGCGTGTCGATCAGATCGCCCCAGGCAATACGCTGCTTGCGCTTGATCTTCACCGGCTTGGTAATCTGCTGGTTGCTCATCCGCACATCGCCGACAACGGTGGAGGCGTTGCCGATGGCGGTGCGCTGCTGGGCGGAGAGGGGCGTCGCCAGCATGCTGGTGGCAACGAGCGCGGCGACGATGGGCTTGAGGGCGCTCATGGCTGGACCTCCCCGCCGGCTTCACAGGCCGCGCGCGCATCCTGCAAGGTCTGCCGTCCGAATTCCTTTTCCTTGAGCTTGCCGATCTCGACCATCCCGCCGCGAATGTCGTCGATCCGGCACAGGTACAGCGCGTGCAGCAGTCGCCCTTCCGCCGATTTCGGATTGACCGCGAGCATGCGCTCGAGCGTCGCCAGGGCCTGGAGGTAAGCGCCCTGCGCGGCGAGCGTCTGGGCCGAGATGATGCCGGATCGTTCGTCCTGCGCGGCATCGGACAGGGCATCGAGATCTTCGAGCGTCTGCGCGCCCAGCGGCGCGGCGCCCGCGCATAGAGCCAGCCCTGCGCCAAGCGGCAGGATTTTCCTGGAAATTCTCATCAATCGACCTCCCCCCGGGGTGATGGTTCCCCCGGCTCGCGCCCAGTCTATCGCAAGCCTTCTCAAAAGACTAATCCGCTCCGGTGCGGGCAGCGATCGCTACTCGCTCAGCGCCGCTTCGATGCGCGCTTGCAGGATGGCGGCAAGGGCCTCGATACCGCTGGGCGAGGGGTGGCTGGGGTCGCGAAGTCCTCCCGCGCCCAGGTCGCGCGGCGCGTCGACGCAGGTCCATTGGCCATACTGGCGGTAGGCTTCGGGTACGAAGCCGCAATCGGTCCCGGTTTCCGGCTCGGCTGCGTAGGCGACCGTGAGCACAGGAACCTCGGCGCTCTCGTTGAACGCGGCCCAATCGGCAAGCGTATCGCGTTCGGCAACGGGAAAGGGCGGGGAGACCGAGGCCCACTTCGCGCCGAGAAACCGTCCGGCGATGACGAGGAGGCGCGGGTAGGCATTGCTGCGCGGGTGCCAGATCGGGTTCCGCCACTGGGACGGCGCGCCGAAATCCTCGCTCGTCAGCACAAAGACGATGGTGTCGGCGTTGCGGGCAAGCTGGGGCCTTTCGCGCAGGAACGCGAGCTCGTTCTGTAGCGCCCAGCTCTTGGTCGCGGCGGGCCAGACCGCCCACCCGGTTCGTGCGGCGAGCGTGTCTGCGAGCTGGGACGATTGCGGCACCGCAACCGTTCCCTGGACGATGCTGTCGCCCACAAGCAGGATATCGCGCGCGCTGCCGGGCTCGAATTCCTTCGCAGTGGGCATGCCCAGAGCGTTTACGTGCCAGTCGTTTGAAAGCAGGAACTGGCCCTTCTGGTCGGGGACAAGTTCGTAACCGGTCGTGGCGTTGGCCCGATGGAGGGGTATCTGGTACACCCACCGGGCAAATAATTCGCCGGCCAGGAGGCCGCAGGTGAGGGCAAGAACGATGATCGCAAGACGTTTCGGGATCATCTGCAAATTGCGCCTGTGTATCGGGTTGCCGCACCTTCCCAACGGCAAGGTGCACTGATTCCATGCCGCTTTACGACATAGTTCTCGGTGGATCGACCTTTGCGTTTCTCGCCCTGTTGGCGATCTACCTGCGGCATCCCGCCGCCTCGATCTTCAACCCGGCGACGGTCTATCTGGCCTTTCACGGGCTGGTTTTCGTCATCCGCCCGCTTTTCGCGCGAGTTTATGACTTCCGCAGCATCTACGCCTCGATAGGGTTCACCCCGTCGCTGGACACCAAGGTCACCACATTGCTTGCCGCCAACCTCGGGCTGTTCGTGATGGTCGGCCTGTGCATGGTCCTGTGCCCACCGCTGGAGTTCCGGCAGAGCACGGCAGAGCGACAGGGCCGCGCCAGCATGATGGTGCGCTATCTGCCGGCCTTCGCGGTCCTCTCGGGTCTTTGCCTATGGGCGCTGATCTGGCTGTGGGGCTTCAAGTCCACCGGATTGGCCATCAATGAAATGGATACGCGAACCGGCGGCCAGGGTCTTGTTGCGGCGAGCGGGTACTTTATATCGCTGACCGGTTTCCTGGTCTCGCTCGGCGCGCTGTTCGCCTATCTCAACCGCTTTCGCTGGTGGAGCTTCATTCCCTTCGCTCTCTTTGCCGTTCTGCGCCTTGGGATAGGCGGTCGCGGTGAAGTGGTTGTTGCCTGTTTCGTGCTGGCGCTGCTGTTCTTGGTCGATCGCCGCTCGCGCTGGCCCAACCTGTGGATCGTGGCCGGCCTGGTGCCCTTGTACCTCGCCTTCTCGGCGGTCGTAGCCGATCGCGGTGCGGGCGTGCGCGAAGCGCTGACGGGCGAGGCGCAGCCCGAAATCGTCTATTATTCGGAAGCCGATCTCGCGCCGCTGGAGCATATGGATTTCGGCAATCTGGAATTCTTCGAATACGTCGTGCACGTCGTCCCGGAGAGGTCGGGGACCTACGACTACTTCCTGCACAATCTGCAAATCCTGACCGAGCCGATCCCAAGAGGCTTGTGGAAAGACAAGCCCTATGGCGCGCCCATAAAGCCCGTCGACCTCTACAATTATGGCAAGCCGATCGGGATGACGATGTCGCTTCCCGGGGTGGGCTGGTTCAGCCTGGGCTATGTCGGCGTCGTTCTCTGGTCGGCCTTTTTTGCGCTGATCTATTGCGCGGCCTATCGGGCCTTCGCTTCAAGCCGCCAGACAGTGCTCGCGACCGTTACTTACGCTCTGTTCCTTGGGACGAGCATAATCGCGTTCCGTGACGGGATGATCATCACGATCCTCAAGCAGGGGCTTTTCTTCGCTATTCCCGTGGTGGCGCTTTGGCTCAGTGAGCGGTTGCTGAGGCCCCGCTCGGGGCCAGAGAGCCTGCCGCTGCCGGCCCGCGCGATGCCGGGGCAAGGGATGACTGCCCCGGCCGCGCCCACACCTGCCGAGCGACGCGCGGCGCTTGCGCGGCAGGTCCCGACGCCGGAGGGCTAGTTACGGCCGGGTCTGGCCGTCGCCGTGGACGAGGTACTTGAAGCTGCACAGCTGCTCGAGCCCGACGGGCCCGCGCGCGTGCATCTTGCCGGTCGCAATGCCGATTTCCGCGCCCATGCCGAACTCGCCGCCATCGGCGAACTGGGTGGAGGCGTTGTGCATGACGATGGCGCTGTCGATCGCGGTCATGAACGCCCGGGCGGCGTCTGCGTCCTCGGTCATGATCGCATCGGTGTGGTGGCTGGAATGCTCGTCCACCCAGGCGATGCCTTCTTCGAGCCCGTCGACCACCTTCACGCTGGCGATGGGGTCGAGGTATTCGGTGCTCCAGTCGTCTTCGCTCGCCTGCTTCAGGCGCGCATCGATCGCGACCGCTTCGGCATCGCCGCGCAGTTCGCAGTCGCCCGCCATCGCATCGGCGAATTTGGGAATGAAGGCCTCGGCAATCGCGCGGTCGACGACCACGCTTTCGGTTGCCCCGCACACGCCGGTGCGGCGCAGCTTGGCGTTGCGGATGACGGCCACGGCCTTGTCGACATCGGCCGCCGCGTGGACATAGCTGTGGCAATTGCCGTCGAGGTGGAGGAGCGTGGGCACGCTCGCCTGGTCGCGTACCAGCTCGACCAGGCCGCGCCCGCCGCGCGGGATCACGAGGTCGACGAATTCATCGGCCTTGAGCAGGGCGGCGACCGCATTGCGGTCAGTGGTCTGGACGGTCTGCACCGCGTCTTCGGGCAGGCCTGCGGCCTTGAGGCCTGCGCGCATGCAGGCGACGATGACGCGGGTCGAATGGCGGCTCTCGCTGCCTCCGCGCAGGATTACGGCGTTGCCGGACTTGAGGCACAGCGCGCTGGCGTCCGCGCCCACGTTGGGGCGGCTTTCGTAAATCATGCCGATCACGCCGATGGGCACGGCGACCCGTTCGATGCTGAGGCCGTTGGGACGCTCGAACGTCGCGAGCGTGCGGCCGACGGGATCGGGAAGCTCGGCGATCTCCTCCAGCGCTCCGGCCATGGCTTCGACACGGTCTTCCGTGAGAGCCAGGCGATCGATGAAACTGTCGGGCTTGGTGCCGCGCACGCTTTCGACATCGGCAGCGTTCGTTTCCAGCAGCTCGCCGGTACGCGCGCGCAGGGCAGAGGCCGCTTCGTGCAGCGCGGTGTTCTTGGCATCGGTCGAGGCGGCAAGCAGGCCGCGGGCAGCCTTGCGGGCGCGCTGGCCGAGCTCGTGGATATGGATCTGGGGGTCGAGGGTCTGGTCGGTCATGTAATCTCTCGTATTCGTATGGCGGGGCAGGGCGCGCGTGGGATCAGCGCAGCTCGACTGCCCTCTCATATGCGGCCTGCAATGTATCATGCAGGCGGGTGGAAAGGCCACCGTCGCCGTTGAGGGCGTCGAGGCCGGCGGCGGTGGTGCCGCCCTTGCTGGTGACGGAATTGCGGAGCGTCTCGAGATCATCGGCACCCGGAGCGCTCGCCATGGCGATCGCGCCGCCGATGGTTTCGAGCACCATGGTGCGCGCTTCCTCTTCCTCGAAACCCTGCGCCATCGCCGCTTCGGCGTAGGCGCGGGCGATCTCGAAGACGTAGCCCGGGCCCGATCCGGCAACGGCGGTAACGCGGTCGAGCTTCTCTTCGCTGTCGACCAGCACGGCGGTGCCGGCGCGGCCCATGAATCCTTCCGCGTGGGCGCGGTGCGCATCGGTCGCATGTGGCCCGGGGCACACACCGCTCACGCCGCGGCCGATGGCAGCGGGGAGGTTGGGCATGGTGCGCACGACGGGCGCGTCCCCGATGAGCTGCGAGAGGCGCGTCGCGGAATAACCTGCCGCAATCGACAGGACATAGCCGTCGGGCGCGAGATGTTCGGCATAGTCGGCCATGACCGTGTCGATCAGCTGCGGCTTCACCGCCGCGACGATGCAATCGAAGCTCTGGCCGGTGATCGCGGCGCGGTCTTTCACCAGCGTCACGCCATCGGGAACGTCGCTGCCAGCCGGGTCAACGACGGTAATCGCTTCGGGCCCCTTGACCCATTGCGACAATAAAGCGGAACCCATCTTTCCGCATCCAACAATACAGATAGTCTTTATGATGACTAAAATCCGTTTCCGAGCCATTTGGCTCAACTAAAAACTTATTCCTACTTTCCTATAGTACCGTTGATAGCCGATTACTGTACTTCATTATTTGTGAATTCAGCGCTCGTCTTTCGTTAACGATATTATCAAGATTTGCTGTTGTGCAGTGCACCATGGTTATCTATATTAATTTCCAGATATTTCAAGGCTAAGCAATTTTAGAGCATATGACCCAGAAGCGAAACATCGTCGTCAAGATCGGTTCGGCCCTCCTCGCCAACCAGCAACTCCTCACGCCCCGCTACGGTTTCCTGCAGCGGCTGATGGAAGATATCGCACAGCTGCGCGCGGAGGGCACGAATGTAATTCTTTGCTCCTCCGGCTCCGTGGCTTTGGGCCTGCGCCTCATCGGCGAAACGCCCGAAAGCGCCGGCGTGTCGGACAAGCAGGCCGCCGCTGCCTGCGGGATGCCCCTGCTGCTCAACGCCTATAAGCAGGTCGGGCACGAATTCGGTTTCGAGATCGCGCAGATCCTGCTGACGCTGGGGGATTTCGAGGACCACCGGCGCTTCCTCAACACGCGCAACACGGTCCATCGCCTGCTGGAGGCGGACGTGGTTCCCATCGTCAACGAGAACGACACGATCACGACCGAGGAAATCCGCGTCGGCGACAACGACCGGCTGGCGGCCAAGGTCGCCCAGATGGTGGGCGCAGACGACCTGGTGATCCTGACCGGCGTCGATGGCCTCTACGATCGCAATCCCGACGATCCGGACGCGCAATTCGTGCCCGAGGTCGAGGATGTGAGCCTCTACATGGACGCCACAAAGGGCAAGAGCACGCTGGGCACCGGCGGCATGGGCACCAAGCTGCAGGCCGCAAACATGGCGCAGGAAGCGGGCGTCACCACCTGGATTGCGCAGGGCGAGGTTGATCGCCCCGTCTCCCACGTGCTGGACGGAACCCGCCGCGCTACCCGTATCATCCCGCATCCAAACCCCCTGTCAGGCTGGGACAGCTGGATTGCCAACCGCCTGCAGATGGCCGGCAGCGTTGTCGTGACCGAGGCGTTCGAGGATTCGCTCGACGGCAAGCAGCCCATCCGCCGCGAGCACATTGCGTCCATGGCGGGCGATTTCACCCGCGGCGACGTACTGCACATCTATGACAGCAAGGGCGTCGAACGCGCCCGCGGCCTCAGCGACTTCACCTCGGAGGAACTGCGCGTGCTGATCAACAATCCCGATACGCCGGCCGAGCAATTGCTGGGCTATCGCACCAAGGGCGAGATCATCCGCGGCGCGAACCTCGTGCTGCTGGAAACCCGCCACCTGTTGTGGGATGCGCCCGAAGAGATCGTCTGCGCGGCCTGAACAATGCGCGGGCAGGGCGGTTTAGACGTTCGCGTTGCCCGCGCTCATGGTTGTCGAGACCGTGTTCATCGTGGTCGAGAGCTCGTTGCCGAGCGCCTGGAGCGAGACGATGGCCGCAATGGCGATGAGGGCCACGATCAGGCCGTATTCGATCGCGGTCGCACCACGCTCGTCTTTCCAGATATGTGCCAGGCGTTTCATCGGCCCCTCGCGTCAACATTCCCCAATTCGGGAAGCTCCATCTGGCACGCTCCGTCTTAGCGCGCCCTGCATGGACGCGGTTACCCGAAATTAACCATGGCGGGCCGGCAGGCACGGGGGACAGACCGTCGAACTTCACTTGGCGTTCATCGGGCGGCTGGTTATAGGCTGCTTCCCATGACGACCCAGAACCGTTCCACGAGCAAACTTCTTCTCGGCGCCGCGCTTGCGGGTGCGACCCTCCTGACCGCTGGCTGCGCGGGGCGCAGCGATGGTCCGCGGGACACCGCCTATGTCGCGCGCGACGTGGAAACGCTTTACTGGGAAGCCAAGCGTCGCCTCGATCGCGGGCAGGCCCCGCTTGCTGCGGCGCTGTTCGACGAGGTCGAGCGCCAGCACCCCTATTCGCCCTGGGCCCGCCGCGCACAGCTGATGAGCGCGTTCAGCTATTACGTCGCGCAGGATTACAATAAGGCGATCCAGTCGTCGCAGCGTTTCCTGCAGATCCACCCGGGTAACAAGGACGCGCCTTACGCCTTCTACCTGATCGCGCTCAGCTATTACGAGCAGATCAGCGATGTGCAGCGCGACCAGAAGATCACCGACCAGGCGCTGACCGCGCTGAACGAGATCAATCGCCGTTTCCCGAACAGCGATTACGCCACCGATGCGCGGCTCAAGATCGACCTCGTGCGCGATCACCTTGCGGGCAAGGAAATGGAAATCGGGCGTCATTACGAACGTTCGGGCAAGTGGATCGCAGCGCAGATCCGCTTCCAGAACGTGGTCGACAATTACCAGACCACCAGCCACGCACCCGAAGCCCTGTACCGCCTGACCGAGACAAGCCTGGCGCTCGGCATTCCCGAAGAAGCGGTGAAATACGCGGCCGTTCTCGGCGCCAATTACCCCGGTTCGGAATGGTACGACAAGGCGTACGAGCTGGTGCAGGACCACGCGGCGGGCGTAACACCGAGCTGATTTCGGTAGCACCTGCAGGAACTTGCAGGCTTTTTCTCTAAGTTGCCTTAAGTCTAGCCGTGTGGCGCCTGAGATGCCGCGCGTATCTCGACGTGGGACGCTGCCCGTGAAAACACGCCCGGGGGGATGATTCCGAGGCGCTTAGGGCGCAGTCTCCGGTGTGTGCGACGACTCATCCCTCTCGCGGCGCTCCTCGGTGTGCTGGCCGCGCCCCTGGCGGCGGGCGATACCTCCCGGGCGCCATCGACCGAGGGGAACCCCGATGCGCGCAGCGGGGAACCCATCGTCGTCATCGGACAGGACATGCGCGGAAGTGTCGATTTCGACGGACCGCCGCTCGTCGAATTCGACCAGGCGCAAATCGCCGCGTTTGCCGCCGCCGATATTGCCGAGCTCCTCAGGCTGCTCGATGGCGAGGCGCGCAGTGGCAGCAACGGACCGCTGGTGCTCGTCAATGGCAAGCGGGTGGCGAGCCTGTCGAGCATCGACACCTTTCCGGCCGAGGCGCTGCGCCGGATCGAAATCCTGCCCGAAGAGGTAGCCCAACGCTACGGCTTCGCAGGCGATCGCAAAGTCCTCAACCTCATCCTTCGCGAGAGTTTCGGGGCCCTGACCACGGAAGGGTGGCTGGGTGCGTCAATCGAGGGGGGCAGGGGCACCTACCGCGCCGATCTCGGCTATTCGAGCATCGCCGGCTCGCAGCGCTGGAACATCTCGGGCCGGTACACGCGCCGCGATTCGCTGACCGAGGCGCAGCGCGACCTGCCGGGCCGGGAGGCGGCGTTCCGCACGCTGCTGCCCGCCAGCGAGCGTGTCCGGCTCAATCTGACCTGGGCGACCGAGACCGAAGGCGGGACCGCATTCGATCTCACCACCACGCTGGTGCAGCGCGACAGCGCCGCGCGCTCGGGCAGGGTCGGTCCGCCATCGAACCCGCGCGCGCTCGAACGCTCCGCGCGAAGCCGCTCTGTCAGCCTTGCCGGCAGCGCCAGCGGCGTGATCGGATCGTGGACCTGGTTCGCGCGCGCCGGCATCGACCATTTCGATGATCGCTCGCGTTTCGAGCGCGTTTCTGGCGGGCGCGTGGTGGGCGAGCGGTCGCGCGACGAGACGACGCTTGCCGAAGCGGAGATCACGCTCAGCGGCGATGTGGTCGAACTGCCCGCGGGCGGCCTCTACGCCGATGTCGGGCTGACGGCTTCGTATGAGCGCACCGCTGGCAGCAGCAGCCTTGCGGCGGGGCGCCTGGCCGAATCCCGCCGGACCTTCGGCGGCGAGCTGGGCCTTTCGATCCCGCTGCTGGGCGGTGCGGTTGATCCGGGCCTTGGCGCGCTTTCCGGCGAGCTGCGCTACGGCCTGTCCGATCCGTCGGATTATGCGCCGGTGGACATCCTCTCGGCCGGTTTCACCTGGCGGCCGGCCCAGACGCTGCGGCTGCGCGCCCTGTGGTCGCGCGAGGAAAGCGCGCCAGGCGTCTCCGACCTCGCCGCGCCGCTGACGGTGACGCCCAACGTGCGTGTCTATGATTTCCTCACCGGGCAGACGGTCGACGCGGACCGGCTCGACGGCGGCAATCCCGCACTGCTGCCTTCGGTCGCGCGCCGCTTCACCGCGTCGCTTTCGATATCGCCCCTGTTCGTGCCTGACCTGCGTTTCGAAGCGAGTTACCGCCGGTCTCGCGGGCGCAACGCGAGCGGGAACGTGTCGCTTGCAAGCGAGGAATTCGCGGCCGCCTATCCGGCCCGTTTCGTGCGGGATGCCAATGGGCAATTGCTGCTGATCGATGCGCGGCCGGTGAACTTCTTCCGCAGGGACAGGGATGGCCTTTCCTGGTCGCTCAATTTCTCGCGCACCTATCGCCCGCCCTCGAGCGGAGACGAGGACATCGATGCCGTGACCGGCAAGTTTCGCCGCGGGCGCGGGGGTGGGGCGCTGCTGCTCGGCCTCTCGCACACCATAGCTCTGACGGACCGCTTGCAGGCGTTCCGAACATCGCCGGTGATCGACTATCTCGGTGGCAGCGCGGGCGCCAATCCGCGCCACCGCCTCTCTGGCGACGCGACCTGGCGGCGCGGCGGCATCGGCGGCACGCTGGAGGCGCAGTGGGAGAGTGCAGTCACGGTGCGCGATGCTGTGCAAAGCGACGGGACGCGCGGACCGCTGCGATACCCTTCGCTCGCCAAGTTCAACCTCAAGGCCTTCGTTGACCTTGGCGAGCGCCTTCCGCCCGAGCCCCGCTATCGCTGGGCCGAGGGGCTGCGGGTGAGCCTCGAGGTCGACAATCTCTTCAACACGCGGCGAAGGGTGCGCGATGCCAGCGGAGGCACGCCTCGGGCGTTGTTGCCTGCCTATCTCGATCCCGAGGGCAGGGCGGTTCGCCTGCGCATCCGCAAGCTGTTCTGACGGCCACGAAAAAGGCCCGCGCGGATCGCTCCGCGCGGGCCTCTGCTGGTCGGGCTATCCTCAGCGCAGATAGACGCGATAGGGACCGTCGTCTTCGGAGCGGCACTCGAAACGATCGAGCATGTCGCGCTGGAAGTCCGAGGCCTTCTGGTCCTGGCGGAAGGGAACGCGCTCTTCCGGATTCTTGCGCTGGCGATTGATTTCGGCGCTCAGCGCTGACTGGCACTGGCCGCGGTTCTTGAATCCGTCCGGATTGTTCTGGTTCACCTGACCACCCGGACCATTGCCTTGCGGGTGGCTCGCCATCGCGGCACCGGGAATCACCAGGGCTGCCGCAACCGCGGCACAAATCAGCTTTTTCATGATGTCTCTCTCCATCTGAACATCGGGTCCTGTCAGGCAGGACCGTTTGGGTCGATGCGACCGCAGGCCGGGTCTTACCCGTAGCCATCCCTGTTCATGAGCGCCCGAGTTGCGGCCTGGTCTCTCCCCGCCAGGCTTCGCAATCATGAAGCGTTAACCATCTAGCACGCTGATTTTCCGGAGTCGAACACAGGGCCCAAACTGTTGCAAAGTGACACGCTTTGTGGCGGCCGGTGGTCCGGCGACTCGCCCCCTCGGGGACCGCATCCGAAAATTTTTTCGGTATTGCTTGAAACCGGATCGATCCTGTCGCATTTAGTCAATGCGGACCGGGCCCCTCTGGCGCCTGCCTGAACTGGCAAGCGTGATGTCGGACCGTATCGGATTAGCCGATGCGCTGGCGGGCCCTTTCCCCCTCCCCAAAGCCAGCCTGACAGCCGCATCGGCTATCCGATCACCCAAACGCCTCTCGCAAGGAGACCTAGGATGACGGCCCGAATGTTTCGACTGACCCAGATCCACCAGCGGATCGACGAGCGCTTGCGCCTCGAACGGCGCAAGCGGCGCCCCGATGCGGGCGAACTCTTCCGCCTTGCGCGCCTCAAGCAGCGCGCCAAGCGTGCGCTCGCGCGGCTGTCGCCCGCACCTGCGCTCGCCTGACGCTGCCTATCGCCTCCCCCCGGCTGCGGAAGGCCTGTCCCGACCCCCGCCTTCCGCAGCCCCCCTTTTCGAACCGTTCCGGAGCCCATCATGGTCAAGGCCATTGCGCCCATGCTGCGCGACTTCCTGCAGAAGGAAAGCGCCGGCGGCATCACGCTGATTGTAGCCGCCATTCTCGCCCTTATCGTCGCCAACAGCCCGCTGCTTGACCAGTACAACGCCCTCCTGGGCGTGCCGGTCGTGGCGGGCATTGGCGGTTTCGTGATCGACAAGCCGCTGCTGCTGTGGATCAACGATGGCCTGATGGCGGTGTTCTTCTTCCTCGTCGGCCTTGAGGTGAAGCGCGAGGTGCTGGAAGGCCAGTTGTCGAGCTGGGACAAGGCCTCCCTCCCGCTGGTCGCGGCCGTGGGCGGTATGGCGATCCCGGCGATCGTCTATCTCTCGATAAACGCCGGCGAGCCCGCCAACGCGGCGGGCTGGGCCATTCCGGCCGCTACCGACATTGCCTTTGCGTTGGGCATCCTGATGCTGCTCGGCCCGCGCGTGCCGGTCGCGCTCAAGGCGTTGCTGCTGGCCATTGCGGTGATCGACGACATCGGCGCGATTGCCATCATCGCGGTCTTTTACACCGGCAACATCGACCTCGGCATGCTGGGGGCGGGCGCGATCGTGCTTGTCCTGCTCGGCCTGACCGGTCGCCTCAGGATCGCATCGTCGATCCCCTATGTCCTGCTCTCGATCCTGATGTGGGCCTTCATCCTCAAGTCAGGCGTCCACGCGACGCTGGCCGGTGTCGCAGCGGCCATGTGCGTGCCGCTGACTGCGCGCGGTGCCTCGCGTCCGCTCGAGCGCATGGAGCATGCGCTGCATCCTTGGGTGGCATTCCTCGTCATCCCGATCTTCGGCTTCGCCAACGCCGGCGTGACGTTGATCGGCCTGTCGCCCTCCGCCGTTCTCGACCCGCTGCCGCTCGGCATCGCGCTGGGCCTGCTGATCGGCAAGCAGGTCGGCATCTTCGGCTTTGCCTGGGTCGCGGTGAAAACCGGGCTCGCCAAGCTGCCTGAGGACGTCAACTGGCGGCAGATCCATGCGCTCAGCCTGCTCGCTGCTATCGGCTTCACCATGAGCCTGTTCATCGGCAACCTTGCCTTCGCCGACCCGGCGCAGGTGGATGCGGTGAAGCTGGGCGTACTGTCGGGTTCAACCATCGCGGCACTTGCCGGTTACGTCCTGCTGCGGATGGCGCTACCGGACCCTGCCACGCCGACGGAAACCAATAAGGAAACTGCATGACCCTCACTGTGCTGCTCGTGGTCGCCGGGCTCGTCGCCCTGCTGGCCGGAGGAGAAGTGCTCGTTCGCGGTGCCGTCGGCCTTGCCGAGCGCGCCGGAGTGACCCCGCTCGTCATTGGCCTCGTGATCGTGGGCTTCGGCACCTCGACGCCCGAGTTGGTGACGAGCGTGGAGGCGGCGCTTGCCGGCTCGCCCGAGATCGCATGGGGCAACGTGGTTGGATCGAACATCGCCAACACGCTGCTGGTGCTGGGCGCGGCGGCCCTGTTCACGCCGATCATCGTGGGCCGCGGGGCCGTGCTGCGCGACACCGGCGTCGCGACGCTCGCCGCGCTGCTCTTTGCAGGTCTGGCCGTGGCCGCACTCGGCACGATCTGGATCGGCGCGGCCATGCTCCTCGCGCTGTTTGTCTACCTCGGCTATTGCTACTTCGAGGAACGCAACCGCGCGCCCAAAGCCCAGCACAACGCGGCCTACGACCGGTCCGAAGCGCTCGAGATGAGCGATGCGGGCCTGCACCCGCCGCGCAACGGTTGGGGCAAGCCCATCCTGCTGACGCTGGCGGGTTTCGCCCTGTTGATCGTGGGCGGGCAGATGTTGGTTTCGGGCGCGATCGACCTCGCGCGGCTGTTCGGCGTGAGCGAGACGCTGATCGGCCTCACCATCGTCGCCATCGGCACCTCCATGCCCGAACTGGTCACCTCGCTGGTCGCTGCGCGCAAGGGCGAACCGGAGGTCGCCTATGGCAATGTGGTGGGATCGAACATCTACAACATCCTCGGCATTGGCGGGGTCACGATGATGTTTGCGCCAGGCGGCATTCCGCAGTCGCTCCTGCCGTTCGATATCGGCGTGATGACCGCGGCGATGATCGGGGTGTTCGTGCTTGTCTATGCGGTTGGCAAGGTCGGCCGTGCAGCCGGTGCGGTGCTGCTAGCCGGTTACGCGGTCTTCATGACCATGGCGGTGCTGCAGGGCTGAAGCCTCAGGCCGAGCGCGACAGGGGCAGCGCTGCGGGCCGTTCGTCTTCCAGGTCGAAGGCGAAGGTCTCCACCCGGTTGCGGCCATCGTTCTTGGCCCGGTAGAGCGCGCGGTCGGCCTTGCCGTAGAGCGCGGTCCAGTCCTCGGTTTCGTGGATGAAGGCATCGGCGACCCCGATGCTGGCCGTGATCTGCGCGCCATGCGGCATGTAGGCCCCGCGGATTTCGCCCAGCAACTGCAGCGCAAGGGCAGGATCCAGCGCCTCGCAGCTCGCCAGCAGGGCGAATTCCTCTCCGCCAAGCCGCGCGGCGCAAATGTCGCCGCGTGCGTGGATCGACAGGATCTGGGCGAAGGCCCGTAGCACCTCGTCGCCCATATCGTGTCCGAAACGATCGTTGATCGCCTTGAAGCGGTCGATATCGACCACCATCAGGCGCACATGCTCTCCGCGCTCCGCCAGCGCCGTGAAGCGCTCCATCAGCGCGCGGCGGTTCGCAAGACCGGTGAGCGGGTCGCGCCGTGCCTGTTGCACGGCCGCTGCCTGCGCCTCGACCATCTCCAAGAGCAGCGACTGGTGCCGGTTGATCAGGAAAATCTGGAACGCCACGGCGATCATCTGGCAGCCGGCCAGGATCAGGTTCATCGGCTCGCCGGTGCTGGCAAGCGCCACCGCGATGGGAAGCATGGTGATGAGCAGTGTTGTCACGGCCACGCGGCGCACCGCTGTCAGGCAATACCCCAGCGTGAGCGCGCCGAGCGACATGATCGCGGGGAAGTAGAGCTTGTCCTGCGGAGCCGCCGCGGCCCAGCTCCACACGCACCACAAGCTGCCCATGATGGCGGTGGCGAGGCACAGACGCCAGATCGAGCCGATCGCCTGCTGCGCTTGCCTTGTTCCGTCCACGAAGTCGAAGCGGTGGCGCAGGACGACAATTCCCGTGATGCACAGGATGAAGATCACACCCGGCAGGCCGAAGGATACGACGAGCGGAGCGTTGGTGTTGGTCGCCAGAAGGACGAGCGGCAGGCTCGCCAGGAAGCCGGTGAACATGATGAGCGCCTGCCCGCGCATATGGCGCGCGGTAAGCAGCACGAAGGGTTCGCGCAGATGCGCGGGAATCTCAGGGCCAAGGAGCCCGGTTAAGCGAAGTCGCCCAAGCACGGGATATCCCCTATGCATCAAAAGCTAAATCAGTGTTTACGCGCGGGGCGAAAGTGCGGTGTTTTCACGCTTGTCGATTGCGGGTGTCAGCCCTGCTGACTCGGCGCTCCGCATTGGCTAGGAGCATGGGGCAATGCTGACCCGGCTTTCCATCCGCAACATCGTGCTGATCGAGGCGCTTGACCTAGCCTTCGGGCGGGGGCTCGGCGTGCTGACGGGCGAGACAGGGGCGGGCAAGTCGATCCTGCTCGACGCGCTGGGGCTGGTTCTCGGCAACCGCGCCGACAGCGGGCTGGTGCGCAGCGGGGAAGACAAGGCAAGCGCCATCGCGACGTTCGAATTCAATGCCTTGCCGCAAGGTCTTGCCGAACTGCTCGAAGATGCCGATATCGAGATCGAGGAAGGCGAACCGCTGATCGTGCGCCGCCAGCTCAAGGCCGATGGCAAGAGCAAGGCCTTCGTCAACGACCAGTCGGTCAGCGTCGGCCTGCTACGCTCGATGGCCGCCTTCCTGGTCGAGCTCCACGGCCAGCACGACGATCGCGGGCTGGTCAATCCGCGCGGCCACCGCGCTCTGCTCGACCGATTTGCCGATGCCGACACCGATCGGGTTTCCGGGGCCTGGACCAAATGGCGCGGGGCGGAAGCGGCGCTGGCCGAAGCGCGCGAAGCGGTCGAAACCGCCAAGGCGGACCAGGACCTGCTGCTCGCGCATCTTGCCGAACTCACCGCCTTGGAACCGCAAGCGGGCGAGGAAGCGCGCCTCGCCGAAACGCGCGCCGGCATGCAGAAGGGCGAGAAGCTTTCGGGCGATCTCGAGGAGCTGCGCCACTTGTGGGAAGGCTCGGATTCGCCGCTGGCGCATTTGCGGGTCGCGGCGCGGCGGCTCGACCGGATTGCGCCCGAGCACCCGCTGCTGACCGAAGCGCTCGCCGCGCTCGACCGCGCGGTGATCGAAGCGGGCGAGGCCGAAGAGAAGCTGGAAGCCGCTGCCGAAGCGCTGGTCCATGATCCTGCCGCGCTCGACGCTGCCGAAACGCGCCTGTTCGAACTGCGCGCGCTCGCCCGCAAGCACCGCTGCGAAGTGGACGAGCTGCCCGAAAAGATGCGCGAGATGCGCGCCGCGCTCGAAAGCATCGAGGGCGGGGAAGCCCAGCTTGACGCGCTGGAGGCGGCCGCGAAGGACGCTGGCAACCGCTACCGCGCCGAGGCCGAGGCGCTTCATGCCAATCGCGTGGCCGCCGCGCTGCGGCTGGACGAAGCAGTGGCGCGCGAGCTTGCCCCGCTCAAGCTCGATGCCGCGCGCTTCAAGACCGCCGTGACCGAGCTGCCCGAAGACAAATGGGGCGCGGCCGGCATGGACAGCGTGGAATTCCTCATCGCCACCAACCCCGGCGCCGATTTTGCCCCGCTGGCCAAAATCGCCAGCGGCGGCGAGCTGTCACGCTTCATCCTCGCGCTCAAGGTAGCGCTGGCCGAACAGGGTGGGGCGGCGACAGTGATCTTCGACGAGATCGACCGCGGGGTCGGCGGCGCGGTGGCCAGCGCCATCGGCGAACGCCTCGCGCGGCTGTCGGCGGACGGGCAATTGCTCGCCGTGACCCACAGCCCGCAAGTCGCCGCGCGCGGCCGCACCCACTACATGATCGCCAAGTCGAGCGACGGCACGGTCACCAAGACCAGCGTAGCCCTGCTCAACGAAGACGGCCGCAAGGAAGAAATCGCCCGTATGCTGTCGGGCGCGGAAGTGACGCCGGAAGCAAGGGCGCAGGCAGACCGGTTGCTGGAGGGGGCCTAGTCCCCGTTGCGGGCTGAAGCCTGTTCCAGAAACGCCAGGATCTTCGGCCATTGGTCCGCGCGCGCCGCCATGTCAGACTCCAAAGTGCCGCCCATCCTGCCCAATAGGCGGGTATCGCCCTCGGCGAGGTCGCTTGCGGCACCGAAGCCCCAGTGGCCCGCCTTTTCATAGGCGAGCAATTCTACATCGATCTTGCCCGCAGCTTGGGCCCGTTCGCGAAGGTTGCGGCCCATGGCGCAGCCCGGCCAGAGATTGTCCTTCTCGCCGCAGATCAGCAGCACCGGCCCGCCGATTTTCTCGATGGCTAGCATCGATTCCGCATTGCCATCGGCCGCGGCGCGGCTGCCTTCGAACATGTCGAGCATCGTCGCGCCGGTGAACCATTCGTGCCAGGCGAGCATCTCGTAGCGCGCGTAGGGCACCGGCTCGCCGCCTGCGCTCCAGGAGGATTTGAGGTCCGACATGTCGATCTGGTCGAAGGAGAAGCCCTGCCACACGACGTCGCTCGGCATGGCGGCGATCACGGCGACAATCCGGGGATCGCGGCTGGCGAGCAACAGCGCGCCCTCGGCGCCCTTGGAGTGCCCGATGGCGGCAATGGGCCCATCGGCAATGGCGGGATTGGCTTCCAGCCAGTCGAGCGCGGCGTCGAAAATCTCCAGCGGCACCATGTTGAAGGCGCGGTTCGCCTCGCCGGTCGCGGTGTAGCCGGGGTAGAGCACCGAATAGCCTTCCGCCGCCAACTGCCTTGCAAAGACGTTGCGCGATTCCTTCAGCCCGCCTTCCGAGCCGCCGAGCAGCAGGATAGCCGGGCGGGGGCCATCGCCTTCACCGGGGAAGAAATTGGCCGGCGTGTCGCCCAGCATCACGCGCTCGCCGGAAGCCCCGGCTTCGGCGACCACGATCGGGCGCGGTTCGCGGGTGAACCACATAAAGGCACCCACGCCGACGATCGCCAGCACGATGACCAGGCACCCGATCCCCACTTTGCTGCGTGTACGCATTCCCGCTCCCCTGTTCCCGCTCGCCGGTATGTGCAAAGGCTTGTGAGGACGAGCAAGGACGAAGCAACGATTCTTCGATGAACAGCGTGACCAATCTCACCGAAGCAGACGCCGCTAACGAATTGATGCGGCTGGCAAAAGCGATCGCGCATCACGACCGGCTCTACCACGCCGAGGACGCGCCGGAGATCAGCGATCCCGAATACGATGCGCTGGTGCGCCGCAACGCCGAACTGGAAGCGGCTTTCCCGCATCTCGTGCGCGAGGATTCGCCGAGCCGGAAGGTCGGGCACACGGCGTCTTCTTCGCCGCTCTCCAAGGTGACGCACGAGGTTCGCATGATGAGCCTCGACAACGCCTTCAACGCCGAAGAGGTCGAGGAATGGATCGCGCGCGTGCGGCGCTTCCTCTCTCTGTCAGAAAGCGATCCGGTCGCGTTCACGGCGGAAGACAAGATCGACGGGCTGTCCTGCTCCTTGCGCTACGAAAACGGCACGCTGGTGCGCGCCGCCACGCGCGGGGACGGACAGGTGGGCGAGGATGTGACTGCCAATGTCGCGCACATCTCCGATATTCCGCAGCAGCTGCCAGAGGGCGCGCCCGAGGTCTTCGAGATCCGCGGCGAGGTCTACATGGGCCGGGCGGATTTCGCGGCGCTCAACGCGCGGCAGGAAGAGGAGGGCGGCAAGCTCTTCGCCAATCCGCGCAACGCGGCCGCCGGCTCGCTGCGCCAGAAGGATGCGAGCGTGACCGCGCAGCGTCCGCTCAAGTTCTGGGCGCATGGCTGGGGGGCAGCGTCGGAGGTGCCGGGCGAGACGCAGGAGCAGGTGGTGCGCACGCTGGAGAGCTGGGGTGTCCCGGTCTCGCCGCTGTTCGCGCGCTTCGAAAGCGCGGCCGAGATTGTCGCGCACTACGACAAGATCGCTGCCCAGCGGCCCGATCTGCCCTATGAAATCGATGGCGTGGTCTACAAGGTCGACCGGCTCGACTTCCAGCTGCGCCTCGGCTTCGTCGCCAAGGCCCCGCGCTGGGCGCTGGCGCACAAGTTCCCTGCCGAGCGGGCCGAGACGACGCTTGAGAGCATCGACATCCAGGTCGGGCGGACGGGCAAGCTGACGCCCGTGGGCCGCCTTGCCCCGGTGCTGGTGGGCGGGGTGACGGTAACCAATGTCACGCTCCACAACCGCGACGAGATCGCGCGGCTCGGCGTGCGTCCGGGCGACCGCGTGGTCGTGCAGCGCGCGGGCGATGTTATTCCACAGCTTGTGGACAACCTCACCCGCGAGGTCGAGCGCGAGCCTTTCGTCTTCCCCGAACGCTGCCCGGAGTGCGACAGCGAGGCCGTGGCGGAGGAAGGCGAGGTCGATGTGCGCTGCACAGGCGGTCTCATATGTCCGGCGCAACGCACGGAAAGATTGAAGCATTTCGTCAGTCGCGGCGCGCTCGACATCGACGGGCTGGGCGAGAAAACCATCGACCAGTTCTTTGCCCTCGGCTGGCTCGAAAGCCCTGCCGATATCTTCCGCCTGAAGGACCGCCGCGAGGCCATCCTTGCGCTCGACGGGTGGAAGGAGCGGTCTGTGGATAACCTGTTGGCTTCTGTGGAAGCGCGGCGCGAGCCCGACGCGGCTCGCCTGCTGTTCGGGCTCGGTATCCGCCATGTCGGCGCCGTCACCGCGCGCGACCTGATGAAGCATTTCCACGAATTGCCCGCGCTGCGCGAAGCGGCCGAGCAGGCCAGGGCGGGCGACGAGGACGCCGCCGCCGCGCTCACCTCCATCGACGGCATCGGCAGCGCCGTGGTCGAGGCGCTGGGCGACTTCTTCCACGAAGACCACAACACCGCCGTGTGGGAGGATCTCCTCACGCAGGTCTCGCCCCCGCGCTACGTGGTCGAGACGAAGGAAAGCCCGGTCAGCGGCAAGACGGTGGTCTTCACCGGCAAGCTCGAAACCATGAGCCGCGACGAGGCCAAAGCACAGGCCGAAAGGCTCGGTGCCAAGGCCAGCGGCTCGGTCAGCGCGAAAACCGACCTGCTGGTCGCGGGGCCGGGCGCTGGCAGCAAGCTCAAGAAGGCCGCCGAGCTGGGTATCGAGGTGATCGACGAGGCGGGCTGGGCAGAAATCGTCAAGGGGGCGGGATAGCCGCACACTCGAGGGAGACTACCGAACTATGCTGATTGTCGATGCGCAGGCCGACCTGCGCCGTGCCTACACCGATGGCGGGCCGGGCGTGCTGATTTCGGGCCTCGTTTGGCTCGCGGCATGGTTCGCCGAGAGCAGCAGCGGCACCGCCACCGGTTTTGCCGTGCTCTTCTTCGGCGGCATGCTGATCTATCCGCTCGCGCTGCTGGTGAACCGCGCGCTGCTGCGCCGCGCCGGCGAGCAGAAGGACAATCCCGGCGGACCGCTGGTGATGGAATCGACCATCGCGATGATCGCGGGTCTCTTTGCTGCCTACCTGTTCCTCGACCACGCTCCCGAACTGGTCATGCCGCTCGCCGCGATCATGGTGGGGACCCATTACTTCGCTTTCCGGACGGCCTATGGTGAGAAGGCCTTCTGGATACTTGCCGCAGCGGTCACGCTGGTCGGGTTCGCCGCCATCTACCACTTCCTGCCGCTGCCCGGATCGGTCACGCTGCAGGTTGCGGTGATCGAGATCGCCTTTGGCCTCGGTCTGACCGTGCGGGGTCTGAAAGCATGATCGCGGAAACCCACGAGCAGGCGGTACGGATTGCGGCGCTGCTGCGCGAGCGTGGCGAGAAGATTGCCGTCGCCGATGGCGCGACCGGCGGGATGATCGCCGCCTCGCTGCTGACCGTGCCTGGCGCGCTCGATTTCTTTGTCGGGGGCGGGGTGGTCTATTCCTTCCGTGCTCGCGACGTGCTCTTCGACCTCCCGCGTGAGGCTTACAAGGGCATGCGCGGGGCAAGCGAGGATTACGCGAGGCTTCAGGCGCGCGCGATCCGCGACAATTTCGGCGCGGAATGGGGTATCGCCGAAAGCGGATCGGTCGGCGGCTCGACCCATCCGAGCGGCGCGCCGGCGGGGCGAAGCTGCGCGGCCATCGTCGGCCCGGACGGCTTCGAATTCGTCCGGGTGACCGAAACCGGCAGCGACGAGCGGATCGCCAATATGGAAGCCTTCACCCGCGCGGCCCTGCAAACGCTGGAGGATGCGCTTAGCCGCTGATCAGTCGTTCGGCATGATGTGAATTTCGCGCACCGCCGCGGTGTCGGGCTGGCTGATCGCGAACAGCACGCCGTTCGCAACATCCTCGGGCTGGATCTTGTCGGGCTTGGGTTCGTCGAAGAAAGGTGTGTCGACCATGCCCGGCGTGATCACCGTGCACCGGCCACCCCATTCGCGCATTTCTTCGGCGAGGTTGCCCGCCAGCCCCTGCACGAACCATTTGGTCGCGCCATAGACCGAGCCCTTCAGGTGGTCGCGGCCGGCCTTGGACCCCGTGACGACGAAATGCCCCTTCGTCTTGCGCAGATGTGGCAGGGAGGCGTGCGCGGTGGTCAGCACGGCGAGGACGTTGAGGTGGATCATGGCGTGCCATTCCTGCGGATCGCCGTTTTCCACGCCGGGACTGGAGACCCCGGTCCCTGCGTTGGCGAAGACCGCATCGAGGCCCCCGAAATGGTCGGCGGCGGTATCGATCGCCTGCTTGAGCTCGTCACGATCGGTGACATCGCAGGGCAGGGATAGTGCCTGTTCGCCGATCTCGCCCTTCAGCGCGTCGAGCTTGTCTTTCGACCGCGCGAGCAGCGCGACGCTCCAGCCTGCCGCGGCCGCAGCGCGGGCGGTCGCGGCGCCGATGCCGCTGGAGGCGCCGGTGATGAGCAGGGTCTTTGCCATGAGTGTTCCTTCCAATGTCTCTTCGGGGAAAGAGCGCACGCGCCACCGCCCGGTTCCGACACGGTGCTTGCGGACAATGTCGTTTCTGTCCTCGCCACGCTCCTGCGCCCGCGATAGTCTCGCCACTTCAAGGGGATGATACGGGGGTATCGGGATGATCCGCACAATCCGAAACGCCGTGGTGCGCCGCGCGGACGAGAAGGCGATCGGCCAGGAAGGCAAGCGCTGGGTCCGCTCGTGGATCAACGTCTTTCGCAGCAAGGTCGATGCACGCGTTCCGGCGGACGAAGCCACGCTCGCCCAGCTCGTGACTGAAGGCGAGTACTGCTGCGTCGGCAAGTCCCATTCCTACAACGGGGTCCAGGTCGTCCCCAGCGCCACCGCAATGATGATGCGCGAAGGCGGGCTCGACACGCTGGAATACGATCCGGCCACCGAGACGGTGCGCGTGGGCGCCTCGGTCTCGGTGCGCGAACTCAAGACCTATCTGTGCGACAAGCATCACCGCGGGCTGCACAATTCGGGCAATTACATGGAGCAATCGGTGGTCGGCGCGCTGGCGACCGGGACCCATGGTTTCGGGCCGCGCGGCGTGATGGCCGACAGCATTGTGGAGCTCAGCTTTCTCGACGGGGCAGGGCAGCGGCGGACGCTCGCGAAGGGCGATCCCGATTTCGACTATGTCGCGCTGTCCTTCGGCACGATCGCGCCGATCGTAGAGCTGGTGCTCGAGACCAAGCCGCTCGAACCCTATGTTTCGGTCAGCTCGATGAGCCGGCTGTCCAAGCTCGACGAGCTGAAGGCGGGCGCGCTGGCAGCGAACTGGGCGGTGCTCCCCTATTCGGACCGCGAGGATCCGGTGATCATGCTCCACGCGCTGGCCGAATGCGACCAGGCGACCGAGCTCGAGGCTCACCCCAAGGCGAAAGGCGGCAGCGGCCACTTCGCCAAGTGGTTCCTGCGCCACTATTACAATTTCGACCGGTTCCTGCCGAAGTTCCGCCGCCCGATGCAGCGCTTCATCGGCTGGCTCGACCTGAAGCAGAGCGAGAGGGTCATCACGGATCCCAAGGACCTCGACTATCTCTACGATCCCAAGCCCGGACTGAAGGAAAAGCGCGCTCCAAGCATCACGCGCGGCCTCTTCTCCACGACCTACACTGGCTACAATCTCGCTTTCTTCGTGCCGCTCGACAAGGCGCAGGCGGTGGTGAAGTTCCTGATCCGCGAGGCGGACGATCTGCGCGACCTCGGCTTCTTCCTCAAGGGCGTGATTTCGGTGCGCGAACTGCCCGGCACGGCCGGTCCGGTGTTCGCCGCCAACGCGTGGGAGCCGATGGCTGCGATCGACCTCTTCGCCGACCCGCGCGACTACGCATGGCTCGAACGGTTGCAGCGGCTAGTGATGCAATACGAACCCAAGACGCGGCCCCATTTCGGCAAGAGCGCGCTGGGGCCGGATTATTGCGAAGCGCTGGGCCCCTCGCACATCGGCACGTTGATGAGCATTCACGCCAAGCATTACCCGCGCGGCCAGCTGCTCTTCTCCGAACGGGTCCGCTCGATGCTCGGCGTGGGCCGCCCCGTCGCAGGCGAAGCAGCTGCGGATTCGGGACTAGTCTCCTGAAAAATGTGGGGAACCTGCGCGCGCTCGCCCGTTGATCGGGTGTGACCGCTAGTTTCCGCTTCCTGCTCTTCGGCGTCCCGCTCCTGCTGCTGGCGCTGCTTGTCGTGTGGCTGCCAGCGCTGGAGCGGCGCAGCGGCGATCCCCTGGTCGAGCAGGCCGAAACGGCTATCGAAGATCAGGTGCTCAGCCCTGCGCAGGTAGCGCTCGACCGTGAGCTCAGCCGCATCGGCGGCACCTTTCCCGGCCACACGGGCATTGCCGTGCGCGACATTGCCGCGGGCGAAACGCTCCATTTCAACGGGCTCGAGATGTTCCCGCAGCAGAGCGTGAGCAAGCTGTGGGTCGCCATGACCGCGCTGGAGGAGGCCGATGAAGAGCGCCTTGATCTGGCGGAGCGGGTGGAGATCCGCTTCGACGATCTGACCGTCTTTTACCAGCCGATCCGCAACACGGTGCGGCGGCAGGGCTATTTCGTATCCGACTACGCCGATCTGATCGACCGCGCCATCACGCAGAGCGACAATACCGCCAACGACCGGATCCTGCGGCGTGTCGGCGGGCCGGAGGCGGTGCAGGACTTCCTTGACCAGAACGGCCTGTCGAGCATCCGCTTCGGCACCGACGAGCGGACCAAGCAGAGCGCGATCGCAGGGCTCGAATGGCGGCAGGCCTTTTCCATCGGACCGGCCTTCTTCGAGGCGCGCGACCGGGTGCCCGAGGCGCGCCGGCGCGAGGCCTTCGAAAGCTACCTTGCCGATCCGGTCGATGGCGCGCCTCCCGTAGCTATTGCCGAGGCGCTGGGGCGGCTTGCGCGCGGTGACCTGCTGTCGCCCGGCGCCACCGCGACGCTGCTATCCACGCTCGAGCGCACCAAGAGCGGGCCCAACCGCCTGAAGGCCGGCGCGCCCGAGGGCTGGGTGGTGCGCCACAAGACCGGCACCGGACAATTCTACGATGGTGAGCAATCGGGATATAACGATGTGGGCCTGATCACCTCGCCCGAGGGACGGACCTACGCCGTCGTGGTAATGATCGCCCGGACGCGCGCGCCGACGCCCGACCGGATGGCAATGATGCAGGAGGTGGTACGCGCGGCCGTGCGCTACGATGCGGTGCGCTACGCCGATCGGGCTTCGGCGGGCTCGCCTGAAACAGGAGCCGGTTCGCGCGCCACGATGCCGTAGCCGATATTGGCCCAGACCCGCTCGTGGAAGAAGTAGAGGATCAGCTTGGTCACCACTTCCAGGCCCCCGATTGAGGCGGCCGTGGCGATATTGCCGGTGAATATCCACGCGAGCAGCATAGTGTCGAGCGAGGCGAGGATACGCCAGGTCGCGGTCTTGGTGGTACTGCGCGAATAGCTTTCCTTGCGGCGTTGCCCGCTGAGAGACGTTCCCCAGCGGTTCCATTCCCAGAAACGCTCGTGGAAGTAGTAGAGGATCATCTTGGTGACGACCTCGGCAAAGGCGATCAGGCTGGCCGTGCCAAGCGCTTCGGACGGGCTGTGTTCAAGCCCGAAGACCGGGCCGAGATAGGTGATCAGCAGGAACGAGATCAGCAGCGTGTCGAGCGAGCCGACAATGCGCCACGAGATTGCCTTCGCCAGCGATCGGCGACGGGTTACCAGCGGATGGTCCGCCGATGCAGGGGCACTCGAATCGGGCCCATCGATCGGCTGCTCGGAAGCGTCGCGCATGGCGGCGCTTTTAGGCTCTGCTACAGGGGCTTGTCGAGCGAATGGTTAGGTATCCATTGCATGACACCGCCCGCCAGCGGGGTCCAGGATCCGACCCGAACACCGGCAGCGGCCAGCGTGTCGCTCGTCCACTGGTTGCAGGTGTTGAACAGGTGGTAGGTGCCCGGCGCGTCATAGAAGACATCCTGGCTGTAATAGCCGGGGTAGCGGCCGCGCTCAGCGAGTGGCAGGACCTGCGTTTCGATGGCCGCCACCAGCCGTGCGTATTCGTCCTCACTCAGCCTCAGCGGGCGCAAGTGATCCTGCGGGGCAGGGCGGACATAATGCGCGATGTGGAGCAGGCTGTCCCCGCTGACCACGGCGCCCGCAATGGTCGAGAGGGTGATGTCGCTCCAGGTCGGCGTGTTGAGAAAAACCTCGCGCTCGCCCCAGCTGACCGAGACATGGGTATAGGGGCGGCCGGGCGCGGCCAGATCGCTCGCCGGGAAGTCGGCGCGCCAGTCCTTTTGCTCGGTGACCAGCGGCATGACGATGGCCGTATGCACACCGTTGGTTTCGATGAGGATCTCAACCCCGTCCTCCGGTGCTACCCAATCCGAATTGCGCGGAATGGCGCTGCCGATCCAGGCGGACAGAAGGAAGAGCGTGATCAGCGTCGCCGGGATCGCCAACGCCCAGGCAAGCGCCTTGCCTGCGCGTTTCACCGCACCCGGCTCTTGCGCAGCCACAGGATCGACCAGTCGCCGTTCACCAGCCGCCGCGCAAGGCGGAAACCGCGCGCACGGTAGGCCGCACGCACCCGCGGCTCCTGCGTTTCGAGGAGGCCGGCGAGCATCAGGTTTCCGCCCGGCGGGATCGCCTCGGCAAAGGACGGCGCAAGCTCAACCAGCGGCCCGGCAAGGATGTTGGCGATGAACAGGTCATACGGGCCGCGCAGCTTCAGCAGCGCATCGTCCATGCCATCGGCAATGACCATGGTGAGCGCACCCGGACCGTCGCCTTCGGCAACCCCGTTGGTCGCCATGTTGTCGCGCACGACGCCGGCGCAGACCGGGTCGATGTCCGAGGCCGTTGCCTTGGCCCCGGGCCACAGGTGCATGGCGGCAAAGGCGAGCAGGCCGGTGCCGGTGCCGACATCGATATGGTTGCGCGCAACCACGCCTTCCTGCTTCATCCGGTCGAGCATGGCGAGGCAGCCGGCGGTTGTTTCGTGCTGGCCGGTGCCGAAGGCCTGGCTTGCGGGAATGACGAAATCGACCATTGCCGGGTCGGCCGGATGCTCGGGCGTGCGGACATGGAAGCGCCCTGCACGGATCGGGTCGACCCCCTTCTGGCTTTCGGTCACCCAGTCGGTGTCGGGTAGCTTGATCACCTCGAATTCGGGCGCTTTGCCTGCGAAGAGCGCAGCGACGCGTTTGACGTCGGCGGCCTTCGGCTTGCGGTCGAGATAGACTTCGAAGGTCCAGTCATCGGGCTGGTCGTCGGCCACTTCCATGCCGGTCACCACCCATTCGACCGGCCAGTCGATCGCTTCTTCGTGTGCGACAAGCGCGGCCTTGGCGACGTCCTTCGTGACCTCGGCATAGATCTTCCAGCTGTCAGCCACCGGCGGCCTCCTTGGCGAGGCGCTTGTCGAGGCGGGCTTCGACGGCATCCGCATATTGCGTGCAGGTCATTCCCCCCACCAGCGAGCCGGTCGCCGCGCGCTTGACCATGCCGCTGGCCGAAGGGTGCGGGGTGAGGAGTATGTCGCAGTCGATCTTGCGCAAGCGCGAGAGGCCATGGCGATAGTGCGCGAGATATTCCGGATGGTCGGAGAAGCGGTAGCTGTCGCTGCTCACCGGCGAGAGGCTGTCGGCATAGACGATGGTCTTGCAGTCGCCCGCCGTGTCGCAATCGGTCCATTGCCAGCTGAGCGCTCCGGGTGAATGGCCGGGGGTGGCGATTGCGGTGAGCTCCGCCGTTTCCGAGCGGACGGTCTGGCCGTCATGAACGATGACATCGACCTTGGCCGGTTTCATGGGCTCATGCATGCCGAATTGCGGATCTTCTGGATGGTCTTCGCCTGAGGAGAACACAGCCACCGCCTGCGGTGCGGAGACGATATGTGCGCCGCTCGCCTCCTGCACCAGCGCATGGCCGCCGACATGGTCGAAATGCTCGTGGCTGTAGAGGATGCTTGCGATCTCTTCGGGCCGGAAGCCGAGCTTGCCGATATTCTCAAGGACGACCTTCCCACCCGCTTCGGTGCCGGTGTCGATCAGCAAGTGGCCGCCTTCGCCTGCCACGAGGATGGCCGAGATGCCGCAAGTGCCGACGTAATAGGTCGATCCGTGGATCAGGTAGGGCGGTGCGGGTTTGTCCCACTCGTCCCATTGCGAGCAGCCCTCGGCCCACTGCTGGGGCGTCACCTGTTCGGCCACGGGGAGCGGCGCGAGGGTCTGGATCGGCGGGGCACAGGCAGCCAGACCCAATGAACTAGCGCAGACGGCAATCCTAGCGAACATAGCTGGCTCCGTTGGCGTCGAGCGTGGCGCCGGTAAGGCTTGCCGGAGCGTCGAGCGCGCAGAATTCGATGACTTTCGCGATTTCCTCCGGCTCGGCGACGCGCCCAAGCGGGATATCGGCGAGGAGGCCCGCGCCGCCCCGGCTTTCGAGGTAGTCGCCCGCCATCGCGGTATCGGTGAAGCCGGGCGTGATCGCAAAGCTCAGGATGCCCTCGGCTGCGTATTGCCGGGCGATGGTCTTGTGCATCGCCAGCATCCCGCCCTTGCTTGCGGCATAGTGCCAGTGCGCGGGCGAATCCCCGCGGTGCCCCGCGCGGCTGGCGACATGCACGATCCGCCCGCCCACGCCGCGTTCCTGCCAGTGCTTCACTGCAAAGCGCGACAGCTGCGCCGAGGCCGTGAGGTTGATGCGCATGGTGTCTTCCCACGCGTCGAGCCATTCGATGTCCGATCGCTCGATCGGGTTGGGATCGAACAGGCCTGCGTTGTTCACCAGCACGTCGATTTCGCCGCCCGCGCGGGCGAGGGCGGCTTCCCACAATTCATGCGGCGCGCCGGGCTCGCAAAAGTCGGCGGGAACGGTGTCGACCGCGGTGCTTTTGGTCGCCTGACCGATGACCTTTGCGCCGCGCTTCTCGAGCGCAGCCTTGGCCGCTGCGCCGATTCCGCGGCTCGAGCCGGTGAGGAGGATGCATGTCATGCAAAGGCTCTTCGAAAAATTTGCGCAACTTGTCGAGGCCGCGCGCCTTGTCACACACGGTCATATCGCTAAGGGAGGCGTTCCAATTTCTTCAATCCGGACGAAACGCATGGCCAACCGCCCGATCGCACCGCACCTTCAGATATGGAAATGGGGCCCGCACATGGCGGTCTCCATCCTGCACCGCATCACCGGCGATGGTCTCGCCTTTGTCGGCCTCGGCGTGCTGCTGTGGTGGCTGGGCGCGATGGCTGCCGGGCCCGAAGCGTACGCGACCTTCGAAATGGTCATGGGCTCGCCGCTCGGCATGGTCGTGCTGGTGGGCCTGTCCTGGGCCTTCTTCACCCACATGATGAGCGGGCTTCGCCACTTCGTCCTCGACATCGGTGCCGGTTACGAGCTCGACACGAACAAGACCTGGTCGATCCTGTCGCCGGTCATCGGCATCCTCCTGACTGCGGGCTTCTGGGCCCTCATCCTGCTTCGCTAAAAGGGCATACCCATGGGTAACGGAACCTCCATCGGACGCGTGCGCGGGCTCGGCTCGGCGCATGAGGGCGCGCATCACTGGCTGGTGCAGCGCTTCACCGCGATCGGCAACCTTGTCCTCGCGCTGTTCCTCGCGGTCAGCCTCGCGCTGCTGCCGAACTATTCCTACGCCACCGTCGCCGGCTGGGCTTCGCAGACGCTGCCCGCGACCGCGCTGGCGCTGCTGGTGATCTCCGTCTTCTGGCATGCGCGCCTCGGCCTGCAGGTCCTGATCGAGGACTATGTCCACGACGCCGGCACCAAGTTCGGCACGCTTGCCCTTCTCAACCTTGCAACCATCGGCGGCGGCGCCTTCGGCATCGTTTCGATCGCCCGCCTGGCCCTTGGAGGAGCTGCCTGATGGCCCGCAACGAAACTTTCAGCATCAACGGCCGTGAATACCCGATCGTCGACCACACCTATGACGTGGTCGTCGTGGGCGCCGGCGGTTCGGGCCTGCGCGCCACCATGGGCGCCGCCGAAGCGGGCCTGAAGACCGCGAACATCTCCAAGGTCTTCCCGACGCGTTCGCACACCGTTGCCGCTCAGGGCGGTATCGCTGCCAGCCTCGGCAACAACACGCCCGACCACTGGTCGTGGCACATGTACGACACGGTGAAGGGCGCCGACTGGCTCGGCGACCAGGACGCGATCGAATATCTCGCGCGCGAAGCCCCGCAGGCGGTTTACGAGCTCGAGCACGCGGGCGTCCCCTTCAGCCGCAACGAAGACGGCACGATCTACCAGCGCCCCTTCGGCGGCCACATGCAGAACATGGGCGAAGGCCCGCCGGTGCAGCGCACCTGCGCCGCGGCCGACCGTACCGGCCACGCCATGCTCCACGCGCTCTACCAGCAGAGCCTGAAGTACGACGCGGACTTCTTCATCGAATATTTCGCGCTCGACCTGATCATGGCGGGCGAGGGCGCCAACAAGAAGTGCGTCGGCGTGATCGCCATGTGCCTCGACGATGGCACCATCCACCGCTTCCGTTCGCAGTCGGTCGTGCTCGCGACCGGCGGCTATGGCCGCTGCTACTTCACCGCGACCTCGGCGCACACCTGCACGGGTGACGGCGGCGGCATGGTGCTGCGCGCCGGCCTGCCGTTGCAGGACATGGAATTCGTCCAGTTCCACCCGACCGGCATTTACGGCGCAGGTGTGCTCATCACCGAAGGCGCGCGCGGCGAGGGTGGCTACCTCACCAACTCCGAAGGCGAGCGCTTCATGGAACGCTACGCGCCGTCGGCCAAGGACCTCGCCAGCCGCGACGTCGTCAGCCGCTCGATGGCGCTGGAAATGCGCGAAGGGCGCGGCGTGGGGCCGGAAGGCGACCACATCTTCCTGCATCTCGACCACATCGATCCCAAGGTGCTGGCCGAGCGCCTGCCGGGCATCACCGAAAGCGGCAAGATCTTTGCCGGCGTCGACCTGACCCGCGAACCGCTGCCGGTGACACCGACCGTCCACTACAACATGGGCGGCATCCCCTGTAACTACCACGGCCAGGTCGTGACGCTGGGCGAGGACGGAAATCCCGACCACGTGGTCCCGGGCCTCTACGCCGTGGGCGAAGCGGCCTGCGTCTCGGTCCACGGTGCGAACCGCCTCGGCTCGAACTCGCTGATCGACCTCGTGGTTTTCGGCCGCGCAACGGGTCTCCACCTCAAGGAGAACTTGACCGCCGGTGCGAGCCAGGCCGAACTGCCGGCCGACAGCGCCGACATGGCGCTCTCGCGTCTCGACCACTTCCGCTATGCGGATGGCAGCCAGACGACCGCCTCGATCCGCGCCGACATGCAGAAGACGATGCAGGCCCACGCCGCCGTGTTCCGCGACAGCAAGCTGATGGCCGAGGGCGTGGAAAAGCTCACCGGCATCAACAAGCAGATGGAGGACGTGAAGGTCCACGATCGCTCGCTGATCTGGAACAGCGACCTCATCGAAACGCTCGAACTCGACAATCTGATGGCGCAGTCGGTCGTGACCATGGCTTCGGCGGAAAACCGCAAGGAAAGCCGCGGCGCCCACGCGCACGAGGATTTCCCCGAGCGCGACGATGCGAACTGGATGAAGCACACCATCGCCTGGTTCGAAGGCTGGGGCGGCAAGGGCGGTGCAGTCAAGATCGACTATCGCCCGGTGCACGAATACACGCTCACCGACGACGCGGAATACATCAAGCCGAAGAAGCGGGTTTACTGACCGAATGGGCGACGAACGCGACGCTTTCGTCGCCCGGTATTCCCGTTGGCGTCTCTGTCTCCTGCTTCTCCTTTCGCTGGGCTTCGTCGTTGGCGGCCTCTGGATGCTCGAAGTATTTGGCGAACTCGGGGAGCCGTCGCCCAGAAGGCCGTTTGGGACCTTGCCTCGCGCCGCCTATCCGTATGTCGGTGCGCTGAACGTCGCTTTCTTCGGTTGGGCCGCGATCATCGCTCTCCGCAGGATTTTCCTGCGTCAGGATGCCGTGAGAATTAGCGCGTCGGGAATCTGGACTGGCCAGCACTACAGCCGCGCGTTCGCCTGGGACGAAGTCACGACCATCAATCCCGCACCTCCTATCATTCGGTTCGAGGTTACCGAAGGGGTTCGGAAGGGGTTGCCGGTGTGGTTAAGGGCTTATGGAGCGATCAACCGAAGCCTTATGGGATCGTCCTTTGCGATTTCCCTGGGGTCTCTTGATGCGAACAAAGACGAGATGATCGATGCGATTGTCCGTTACGCTCCGCCCCATCTGACCGGCCGGGAAGGTTGACTTCGCGCCGCTTCACCGGCCAATTCCCCTCATGCGTTTCCTGACCCCAGCGCTCCTGTGCGCCGCCGCATTTGCCAGCCCCGTCGCTGCGCAGCTTTCCGCGCCCGAGCAGGCGATTGTCGAGACCGTCGAAAGCCGGTTCGAGCGCGATGTGGCGCTGCTCGAGACGATCACGCTCGTCAATTCGGGCACGCACAACCACGCCGGTGTGAAGGCGGTGGCCGAGCTACTCGTGCCCGAGTTCGAGGCGCTGGGCATGACGACCGAGTGGATCGACCAGTCGGCCAACGGGCGCGCGGGGCATCTCTTTGCGCGCACCAGCGGCACGCCCGGCACCACCAGGATCCTCCTGATCGGCCATATCGACACGGTGTTCGAGCCGGACTCGCCCTTCACCGGCTTCGTGCGGGATGGCGATACGGCGGTCGGGCCGGGCGTGGTCGACAACAAGGGCGGGATCATCGTCATCCTTGCGGCCCTGCGCGCCATGAAGGAAGCGGGCACGCTCGACGATGCGAATATCGTGGTGGCGCTGACCGGCGATGAAGAGCATGCGGGCGAACCCCTGGACGCCGCGCGCGAGCACCTGATCGAGGCGGGCAAGTGGGCCGATGTCGCGCTCGGCTTCGAAGGCTTGTCGATCCTCGACGGCAAGGACGCGGGCGTCATCGCGCGCCGGTCTTCGGGAAGCTGGACGCTGACCGCGCGGGCGAAGAGCGGGCACAGCTCGGGCATCTTTTCCGACCATGCGGGCTACGGCGCGATCTACGAGATCGTCGATATCCTCGACACCTTCCGCCGCGAACTGCCGGAAGACAACCTCACCTTCAACGTCGGCCTCATCGCCGGGGGCACGCCCGCCGAACTGTCCGAAGACGGGCTGTCGGCAACCGCCAGCGGCAAGACCAACATCATCCCCAGCGTCGCCGTGGCGCGCGGCGATCTGCGCGCGCTGACGCAGGAGCAGAACGAGCGCGTTGCCGAGCAGATGCGGACCATCGTTGCGGACAACCTGCCCGGCGCCGAGGCGAAGATCACCATCGAATTCCGCTATCCCCCGATGGCCCCGACCGATGGCAACCGCGCGTTGCTGGACCGGCTTAACGCGATCAATGCGGACCTCGGCCGCGAGCCGATGGAACCCTATCCGCCCTCGCGCCGCGGGGCCGCCGATATCAGCTTCGTTGCGCCTTATACCGATGGGCTTGCCGGCATGGGTCCGGCGGGCAGCGGCAGCCATGCCGAAGGCGAAACGATCGACCTGCGCTCCATCGTGCGCCAGGCCCAGCGGGCGGCCATCCTGATGAGTCGCCTGTCGCAGGGCCCCTACGCGAAATAGGCTCCGCCCGGTGCGCGTGCTTGCCAGTCTTGCCGGGGCCGCGCTGCTGGCCGCTTGCGCCACCACGGCAGGCGCGCCGCCCGTACGGCTATCCGCCGATCCGTTCTACACGAAGCATGTCGCGGCCGAGGGGATAGCGATCCTCTCCTCCGAGCGTGTGCCCGACGAAGCGCTGTTCGCCGCGCGCGACATGGTGCGCGGGATGCTGGCCCACCGGCCCGAGCTTGCCGTGTGGCTGGTCGAAAACGACTACCGCGTTGCCATCATCGCGCGCGACGAGGCGCTGCTCGACCTGCCGGAGAACCGCGGCTGGACCAAACCGGCCAAGGACGATCCGCGCCTGACTCGCTGCGAGCGCAAGCATTACGAGGCGCGCATCGGATCGAAGACCGCGCGGCAATATTGGGACGAGCGCGCCCGCGGCATCGGCGGCCCGCGCCTGGTCGGATCGGAAGAGGATGTGCTGGGCCTCCCCGTCAGCCGCTATTGGGGCGAGACCATCTTTGTCCACGAGTTCGCGCACAATGTCCTCTTCGCGATCGAGGGGACCGATCCGGCGCTCTACGCGCGGGTCGAGGCGGCCTATGCGAACGCGCTGGCGAACAGGCTCTGGTTCGAGGAATACACGACCACGACGGTGCACGAATATTGGGCCGAAGGGACGCAGTTCTGGTTCAATTCGAACCGCCTGCAGGCCTTCGACGGGCGGCAGATCCTGAACCACACCGACCTGTTGGACTACGATCCGCAGCTCTATTCCGTGCTGTCCGAAGCCTATGGCGAGCGGCACGAACTCAAATCAGACCCGTTCCACATGCACCCCGCGCGCGTCCCGCCCGGGCCGCCGCCGGAAAACACCGCCGAGGTCTGTTAGTCAGCTTCGGCTGCGGGCAGGGCGTCCAACCGCCGCATGTCCACGATCTCGACCGGATCGGCCAGCAGCTGGCCCTTCATCCAGCCTTCGCCCTTGTCGGGATCGGGCGGCAGGGCGTGGATTGCGTGGACCACATCCATCCCGTCCACGACATAACCGAAAACCGCGAAGCCGACCTTGAGGCTGGGATCGGGCGAGGCGGGGTTCGCGTCGAGGCCCTTCTGGTCCTTGATCATGATCGAAAAGTCGCCCGTCGCCGTGCCGGGATCGTAACGCGCCATCGACAGCGCGCCGTTGGTGTGGCTGAGCCCGGTCTCGGTGGTCGGCTCATGCGCGATCGGGTCGAGCACGCGGTCGGGATGCATCTGCGTGCCGCCCTGCAGCAGCCCGTTGGGCGGTTCGCCCCAGTCGAGATGCATCGCGCGGTAGAACTTTGTGCCGTCGAAGCGATCCTCGTCGACATAGCGCAGGAAATTCGCCGCGGTGATCGGCGCGCGCTCGGTCTCCAGCTCGACCGTGATGTCGCCCATCGTGGTCTCGATAACGACCAGCTGGGTTTGATACTCAGGTTCCGGCGCCGGCGGCGACTCTTGCGACAGGGCGGGCGAGGCAATCAGGGCGAGAGGGGCGAGAAGCGCAGCGAAACGTGTCATTGATCCAGAGTGATATGTCGTTGGTCGAGAAGCAAGCGCCTTTCATCGGCGTTCATCCACGCTTCAGATTTACAGCCGTAGTCGAAATGGCTACAGACGTAATCGTAAATTTACGCATTGCACTTCAGGAGTAGGGAATGGCCAAGCGCAACCAGGCACGTGGCGAACGGATCAGCGAAGCCGAGCACGCGGTGATGGAAGTGCTGTGGGACAAGAACCCCATTTCCGCCGCCGAAGTGTGCGACGCGGTCTGCGCCCAACGCGACTGGTCGATCCCCACGGTAAAAACCCTGCTCAGCCGCCTCGTCCAGAAGGACGTGGTCGCTACCGAGCCCCAGGGTCGCAAGTTCCTGTACCGCCCGCTGATCGAACGCGCGGACTATGTCGGGGGCGAAAGCCGCCGCCTGGTCGACCGCCTCTTCGGTGGCCGCGCTGCACCGCTTTTCGCGCAGCTTGCGGAAAGCGAGGCGCTGACCGACGATGATCTCTCCGAGATCGAAGCGCTCTTGAGGGAGATGCGCAAATGACCGAGCTTATCCGCGAATATTGGGACTGGTTCCTGCTCGACACGCTGCTGTGGACCGGCGTCCTGATCGGCATCGCGCTGCTGCTGCGTCGCCCGGTCTCCAAATACCTTGGCGCGGGCGCGGCCTATGCCCTGTGGTTCCTGCCGCTGGCGCGCCTGCTGTTCCCGCCGGTGACCTTGCCGGCGTGGATGCAGTTCAGCCTGTTCGCATCCGAGCCGGTGGCCGAGCCCGTGCTGGCTGAGCCGATGCCCCTGGAGGCGAGCGAAACCGCCTTTTCCTATGCCGACATCGTTGCCCCGGTCGCTCCGACGACCTTCGAATCGCCGATCGACCTTGTGACGCCGCTCGTCATCCTGTGGCTGCTGGGCGCGGCGATCTTCATGGGCCGCCGTTTCTGGCTTTACGGCCAGCTCCGCAAGGAACTGCTCGAAGACGCCAAGCCGGTGGGCGAGGTGGACAACATCCGCCTGATCGAAACCACCGCTATTTCAGGCCCCATGGCCTTCGGTGTCTTCGACAAGGTCATCGCGCTGCCCGATGGTTTCATGATCAGCCGCGAACGCCAGGTCCGCGACCTCGCCATTGCGCATGAGCTTGCGCACCACCGCGGCCACGACATCCTCGTCAACGTGCTGATCCAGCCGCTGTTTGCAGTGCACTGGTTCAACCCGCTGGGCTGGATGGGCTGGACCGCCATGCGCCGCGACCAGGAAGCGGCCTGCGATGCCCGCGTGGTCGCCAGCCGCAGCCGCGACGAGCGCGCCGCCTACGCCGCGATCATTGCCGATTTCGCCCGCCGCCCGCAAATCGCCCCGCGGCCTGCGCTGGCCGCTCCGATGGCGTGTCCCGTCCTCGGCGACAAGTCGATCATCCACCGTCTGAGGAGCCTCCCCATGAGCGATGATTCCCGCCGCCGCCGCTTTGCCGCGCGCGGAGCCGTGGCCGCTGCCGTGCTCGCCCTGCCGATGACCGCGAGCATCTGCTACGTCGGGGCTGCTCCGGCCCAGGCCAGTGCGCTCCCGGTCGTGGCGCCGGAGATGACCGAAGTCGTGGCCCCGATCCCGGCTCCCGGCGAACTTGCCAAGCCCGTCGCGCCGGAGCTTGTCTTCCTTGACGAGGATGGCCTCATCGAAGTCGCGCTGGAGCGCCGCGAACTGGCGGACAAACGGCGCGAGCAAGCCGAAGAGCGCCGCGAACGCGCCGAGGAACGCCGCAAACGCGCCTGGGAAGCGGAACGCGAACGCCAGTGGGAACGCGCCCGCACCAGCTACGCCCAGGGCCGCCAGCAGTGGGCCGCCGGACGCGTGGAATACGCGCGCGGTCGCCAGCAGTGGGCCGACGGCCGCCTGCAGTGGGCGGAAAGCCGGGTTGAGCACTCGAAGGACAAGGCCAAGCGCAAGGAAGCCATGGCCCTCGCATCGGCTGGCTGGGGCGAGGAAATGGGTGAAGCCATCGCCCATTCGGTCTCCACGGCGGTCAGCCATGTGCCCGAAGTGATCAACGATTGCCGCTATCCGGAAACGCCGGTTCAGGTGGTCGAGAAGGAATCGGGCAAGATCACCATGTTCGTCTGCGAAAGCGCCGGTGATCGCATCGCGCTCAAGGCGCTGATCTCGGCGCGGGCAGAGATGGCTGCGGACGAAGAGATGCCGGCCAATTTCCGCGAAGAAATCCTCCGCGACCTCGATCGCGAGATCAAGAAGCTGAAAAAGGAACTGCGGAGCGCGGCGTAACCCCCGGCTCCCGTAGCGCTGAGCCCCTGCAGCGCAAACCCGAAGGGCGCGGTCGGTGGGACCGCGCCCTTTCAGTTGGTGCTTAGTCCTTGAACCCTCTTCTTAGCGTAGCGCGGTAATCCGGTCGCAGGCGCGGTCGTCGCCCTGGAGACCCAGGCGCAAGGCATCGCTGCGCTGCTTGCTGGTGCCGTGGGTGAAGTTCTCCGAAGAGACCCGCCCGCCCGTCAGGCGATCGTCGCCGATGGCGGCGGCGGCGTTCATGCCTTCCTCGATATCGCCCGGCTCGATGAGGTTGCGGTTCTTGCCTGCCCATACGCCGGCGTAGCAATCCGCCTGCAGCTCCATCAGCACGCTCAGCTGGTTGGCCCGCGAGGGGTTTTGCTGCTGGGCGCTGCGGATCTGGCCGGATATGCCGGTGATCGTCTGGATGTGGTGGCCGTACTCGTGCGCGAGGACATAGTAGCGCGCGAAATCGCCGCCCGCTCCGAGCCGCTTCTCCAGCGTGTCGTAAAAGCTGGTGTCGATATAGATCGTCTGGTCGCCCGGACAGTAGAACGGGCCCATGGACGAGCTGCCGTTGCCGCAGGCGGTGCGCACGCCGCCCCCGCCATAAAGGTCGAGCGTGGGCTGCTGGAACTGGTCGCCAAAACCCTGTTCCTCGAAAGCGCGCGCCCAGGTCTGGTTCAGTGACTGGAGGCCGTTGCACGCCTCGCGCGCGTATTCGCTGCTGGTGCAGATTTCCTGTTCGTTGGTGTTGGCGGGCCCCGAGGCCACCTGGCCCTGCTGCACGCTTTCCACCATCCCGGCGGTCTGCATCGGATCAAGGCCGAAGACGAAATAGCCGATCGCCGCGATGACGATCGTGCCGCAACCCAGGCCGCCGGCCTTTCCGCCCGGCATCCCGCCTCCGCTCGAGCGCACGTTGATATTGCCGGTGTTGAACGGATTCAGTTTCATGCGCATCCCCTGTGTGCTGGCCGCTTTACAGCGCATCCCATGTGCGCGATGGCCTGTCTCGATTGTCATTACAACGCCCGGAGGCCCAAATGTTTCTCGAAGGTAAGCGCGCACTCGTCACCGGATCGACCAGCGGCATCGGCCTTGCCATCGCCCGGGCGCTGCATGGGGAGGGGGCGCAGGTCATCCTCAACGGCTTCGGCGATGAAGGCGAAATCGAGACGCTGCGCGAGGAACTGGGCGGAGCCGCGCATTTCGGCGCAGACCTGACCGATGTCGCCGCAGTAGAGGCGATGATGGCCGAGGCAGGCGAGATCGACATCCTCGTCAACAACGCGGGCGTCCAGCATGTCTCGCCGGTGGAGGATTTCCCGGTCGACAAGTGGAACCTGATCCTTGCGCTCAACCTCACGGCCGCCTTCCACACCACGCGGCTTGCCGTCCCGGGCATGAAGGCCAAGGGCTGGGGCCGCATCATCAACACCGCCAGCGCGCACTCCCTCGTCGCGAGCCCCTTCAAGAGCGCCTACAACGCATCGAAGCACGGCATCGCGGGCTTCACCAAGACCATCGCGCTCGAACTGGCCGAACACGGCGTGACCGCCAATTGCATCAGCCCCGGCTATGTCTGGACCCCGCTGATAGAGGGCCAGATCCCCGACACGATGAAGGCCCGCGGCATGACCCGCGAACAGGTCATCAACGATGTGCTGCTGGTGAAACAGGCGACCAAGAAATTCGTCCAGCCCGAAGAAGTAGGCGCGCTCGCCGCCTTCCTCTGCCGCGACGAGGCGCAGAACGTGAACGGCGCGAACTGGAGCGTCGACGGCGGCTGGACGGCGGAATAGGGAGTTAAGGCCATCCCCGTGGCGATGTTCCTCGCGGCCTGTGCTCTTTCGCTGGCAATCAGCCTTGCTGCGCTGGTGCTTGCTTATCGCGAACCGGGACTTTCGTGGAAGCCCATTTGGGTCTTTATGGCCCCTTTCGGTTTGGGAGGGGCCGCCATGGTGTGGTCGGCTCCTGAAACCCTCTACTGGTTTTTCGGCGTGGCGGTGCCCACCGCCTCGTTCATCGCCTCGGACGAGGCCTTTCGCCCGGCTGTTGTGCGGTGCCTGTTCCCTGCCGGCGCGGCATTGGTCTTCGTCCGGGTGTATTGGCACCGCCGAAATCGCGTAAATCCGCCCAAGCACCGCTCTGCCACTAGCTAGATTCTGAAACCGTCGTTACATGGGCCGCCACATTCCTCCCGGCAGGCGATTCTCCACGTGGCACATCTCGACATTCCCCTCGGTCTTACCTTTGACGACGTTCTCCTCGTTCCGGCGGAGAGCGACATCCTTCCGTCGATGGCCAAGACCGCCACGCAGCTGACGCGCGAGATCGGGCTCAACATTCCCGTCATCTCAAGCGCGATGGACACGGTGACCGAGGCCGACATGGCCATCGCCATGGCCCAGCTGGGCGGCATCGGCGTGCTGCACCGCAATCTCGAGGTCGACGAACAGGCCGCCGCCGTTCGTGCCGTGAAGCGCTATGAAAGCGGCATGGTGGTGAACCCCATCACCATCCACCCGGACGCGATGCTGGGCGAGGCGCAGGAGATCATGGCGAAGAACCGCATCAGCGGCATCCCCGTGACCGATCGCAACGGCAAGCTGTGCGGTATATTGACCAACCGCGACGTGCGCTTTGCGGAAAATCCGCGCCAGCCCGTCAGCGAGCTGATGACGACCGAGAACCTTGCCACCGTGCCGCTCGGCACCGGCCAGGAAGAGGCGCGTCGCCTGCTACACCAGCGCCGCATCGAAAAGCTGCTGGTCGTCGATGAGAGCGGCCGCTGCGTCGGTCTCATCACGGTCAAGGACATCGAGAAGGCCGTCGCCTATCCTGAAGCGACCAAGGACGAGCAGGGCCGCCTGCGCGTCGCCGCTGCCACCACCGTGGGCGACAAGGGTTTCGAGCGCACCGAAGCGCTGATCGATGCGGGCGTCGACGTGGTCGTGATCGACACCGCGCATGGCCACAACAAGGACGTCGCGCGTTCGGTAGAGCGGGTGAAGAAACTGTCGAACAGCGTGCAGGTCATCGCCGGAAACATCGCTACGGGTGAAGCGGCCAAGGTGCTTGCAGGCGCGGGCGCGGATGCGGTCAAGGTCGGCATCGGCCCGGGTTCGATCTGCACCACGCGCGTGGTCGCAGGGGTCGGCGTGCCGCAGCTGACCGCAATCATGGACTGCGTCGAGGAAGCCGAGAAGCTGGGCGTGCCCGCAATAGCCGACGGCGGCCTTCGCACGAGCGGCGATGCGGCCAAGGCGCTGGCGGCGGGTGCCTCCTCAATCATGGTCGGCTCGATGCTGGCCGGCACCGAGGAAGCGCCGGGCGAAACCTTCATCTACCAGGGCCGCAGCTACAAGAGCTATCGCGGCATGGGCAGCGTGGGCGCGATGGCCCGCGGCAGTGCCGACCGCTATTTCCAGGCGGACGTCAGCCAGCAGAAGCTGGTGCCCGAAGGCATTGAAGGCCAGGTGCCCTACAAGGGCCCGGCCAGCGCCGTGATCCACCAGCTCGTCGGCGGCATCAAGGCGGCGATGGGCTACACCGGCAGCGCGACGATCGAGGACCTGCGCAAGAACGCGAGCTTCGTGCGCATTACCAATGCGGGCCTCACCGAAAGCCACGTCCACGATGTGTCGATCACGCGCGAAGCGCCGAACTATCCGACGCGCTAAGCCATGACGCCCGCCGCACGGGTCCAGACTTCGATCAAGTTGCTCGATGCGATCATCGCAGGCGCGCGCGGAAAGGGCGCGCCGGCCGACCGCATCCTTGCCGACTGGTTCCGCTCCAACCGATTTGCCGGGTCCAAGGATCGCCGCGCAATCCGCGAGCTGGTTTACGCCGCCATTCGCGCCTGCGGCCCTGTGCCTGCAAATGGCCGCGCGGCCATGCTGCGGCTGGCCGAGACCGACGAAAGCATCGCGCCGCTGTTCGATGGATCGAATTACGGCCCGCCCCCCATCACTGAGGGCGAGGTTCCGGCCGAGGGCGGCGTCGCCCCGGTCTGGCTGGCCGAACGCCTGCGCGATTCGGGCGTGGAGGGCGAGGAGGCTCTGGCACTGCTGGACCGTGCGCCGCTCGATCTAAGGGTCAACACGCTCAAGGCGGAACGCGCGACGTTGGAGTTGCCGGTAGAGACCGCCGCGACAGCCGCGCCCAATGGCCTGCGCGTCCTTCCCGGCACGCCGGTCGACCAGTGGCCAGCGTATCGCGAGGGGCTAATCGAGGTGCAGGACACCGGCTCGCAGCTTGCCTGCCTCGCGGTGGAGGCGAAGCCGGGTGAGACCGTGATCGACCTTTGCGCAGGCGGCGGCGGCAAGACACTCGCGCTCGCGGCCACGATGGACAATCTCGGCACGCTGATTGCCTCGGACACCGACCGCGGCCGCCTGTCGCGCCTTGCGCCGCGCGCGGAGCGTGCGGGGGCGACGAATATCGAGAGCATCCTGCTCAATCCCAAGGCCGAACTGGAAGCCCTGGCTGCCTACGCGGGGCAGGCCGATGCGGTGCTGATCGATGCGCCTTGTTCGGGCACCGGCACCTGGCGCCGCAATCCCGAGGCGCGCTGGCGGCTCGACGACAAGGAGCTCGGCCGGCTCACCGCGATCCAGGCGCACCTGCTCGATCTGGCGACAAACCTGGTCAAACCGGGCGGGCGGATCGCCTACGTCACCTGCTCGCTGCTGGACGAGGAAGGGGCCGGACAATTCGATGCCTTCCTCGCGCGGCATCCGCAGTTCACCGCGCAGCCGCTCGCTCTCCCGCTTGGCCGCGAACGTGGGAAAGGTATGCGCTTGTCGCCGTATCACGACGGCACGGACGGATTTTTCATCGCCTGTGCATCTTAAGCATGATAGCCATTGCGATTATGGCTGACACGCCACATTCTTCCTCGTCCACGTTAACGGAGACGATTATGCGTTTCGCACCCGCCGCTGCAGCCCTTTCGCTGGCTCTCGTCGTGACGTCGAGCGTGGGATGGGCAGGCCAGAAAGCTCCTTCGCCGCGCGCTGCCGTGTTGATCGCAGAAGGCCAGTCGGCGCTTGCGGCAGGCGATACGCAGGGCGCGATTGACGCCTTCGAAGCCGCGCTTGCAGTGGACCCGGCGCATACGCCGATCTTCCTGCGCCTGGCCGAAGCGGCCCGTGCCGACCAGCTGCAGGGCAAGGCGATCACCTATTACCGCGAAGCGCTCAACCGCGACCCGCGCAACCTCGCCGCAATTGCCGGCGAAGGCGAAGCGCTGGTGGAGAAGGGCGCTGTCGAGAAGGCCAAGGGCAATCTCGCCAAGCTGGAATCGCTGTGCGGGGCGAGCTGCCCGGAAACGCAGGTCCTCTCGGCGCGCATTGCAGCCGGTCCGCCCGTGCGCATCCAGACCGCCGAAGCGACGATGCCCGACACGAGCGTGACCCAGTCGAATTGATCGGATGAGCTACACTCGCGCGGCGCTGGGTGCGATTGGCTGGAGCTTCTTCTTTTCGCTGCTTCTGATCTCGCGAGTAGGTCTGCTCGGAACAGGCTCGTGGGAGCTTCCTGTCGAATTTGCGGATATTCCCGGTACCATAGCGGAGCTAATTCTCGCCTGGGCGCTATCCTCGGTTCTTATCGGATCTATGCTTTTGATTTTTAGCGTTCTGCCGGCCGCGATCCTGTCCCTAGCTTTTGAGCGCGCGCAGTCGAAGTGGATTTGGCTAGCTTGCGGAGTGCTTGCCGCACAGCCCGCTGCAAAGCTCTTCGACTTCACGGACAGTGAAGGTCCCGGCTTATCGGCAGCGAGTTACCTAGCAATCGTTGCGTATTTCGCGCTGGGGAATCTGGCCGCTTGGTATTTCGCCAGCTCGCAGCAAGAAGCAGGCGCCTAGACCAGCTCGCGAAACGCCTCGACCACCGCGCGGTAGACGCGCTTCTTGAAGGGTACGATCAGCTCGGGAAGCTGCTCGGCCTCGACCCATTTCCAGTCGCAGAATTCGGCCGGATCGTGGGCTTCGAGGTCGATATCGCTGTCCGCGCCTGAAAAGCGGGCGAGGAACCAGATCTGCTCCTGCCCGCGATATTTGCCGCCCCACAGCTTGCCGATCAGCTCTTCGGGCAGATCGTAGCGGATGGGCTCGCGAGTCCGGTCGATCAGCGTCACATGGTCGGCCCTGGCGCCGGTTTCCTCGGCCAGTTCGCGCAGGGCCGCCGCCTCGAGGTCCTCGCCCTCGTCGACGCCGCCCTGCGGCATTTGCCACCAGTCGCCTTCCTTGTTGTCTATCCGCCGGCCGACAAAGACCTTTCCGTCTTCGTTCACCAGCATCACGCCCACGCAGGGACGGTAACCGAGCTCGTCGCTCACCTGTATCGCTCCACCATCAGTTTCGTAGCATCGAGGAAGGCCTCAAGGTCCCTCTGGCCGCTCGGTATCGCTTTTCTGAGCGTCGTAAAGCCATGAATGATGCCGGGAAACTCGAGATAGACCACTTCCGTGCCGAGCTGCACCAGATGCGCGGCGTATTCCCGGCCGGAATCGCGCAAGGGGTCGAGCCCGGCGGTGCACACCACGGTTGGCGGGGTGTTCGAGCAGTCGCCCACCATGGGCGTGTGGCGCGGATCGCTGGCGTCGCCGCCATACTGGTCGGTGAACCACGCCATCGCGGCGCCGGTCAGCAGGAAGCCTTCGGCAAACATGGCGAGGCTCTGGTGCTGCGAGGTGTCGCTCGCCACCGGATAGATCGGGGCCTGCACGATGACCGGCGCGTCGGCGGGTTCGTTCATCAGCTGGTTCGTGGTGACGATGGTCAGGTTCCCGCCCGCGCTGTCGCCGGTGATGACAAGGCCGGTGATCTCCCGGTCGAGCTCGGCCGGGGAGGAGGCGACCCAGCGCGCCGCCGCTTCGCAATCGTCGGGTGCGGCAGGGAAGGGGTGTTCGGGCGCAAGGCGATAATCGACCGAGACCACCGGCAGGTCGAGATGGTGTGAAATCTCGGTGCACAGCGCGTTGTAGACCTCGAGGTCACCGATCACGAAGCCGCCGCCGTGGATGAAGATCACGCAAGGGCTGGGGCCGCGTGTCGCCTTCACGTCGTAGAAGCGAATGGGGATCGGACCTGCAGGGCCGGGGCACGTGAGGTCCTTCTGCACGCCCATGGTGCGCGGCTCGGCTTCGGCGACGGCACCCATGGCGCGCATCTGCTCGCGGCCTTCCACGGCGCCCACTTCTTCCACGCCCTTGCCGCCCATGGCTTCGAGCATCTGGAGGAAACCGCGCACATCGTCGCGCACATAATGTTCGGTATCGGCCATCGAATTCTCTCCCAATTCGTTGCTTTTCGATACCTAGCGTGTTCGCAGCGCTTTTCCACGCTGGTTTTTTGTCCTAGCAGAGAAACTTCATTGCGAGAGGATGGGGCGCGTCCTAGGTGGCGCCTCCCTGAGAGAAACGGCGCTGCAACGCGCGGCGCAGACAAGGAAGATCCCGGATGGCAACAGCCGCCAGCCTGCCGCAGGACGGCCTCCCCGCAACTCCCGAAAGCGTCGTGGTGCGCTTCGCCGGCGACTCCGGCGATGGCATGCAGCTGACCGGCGGGCAGTTCACGCTGTCGACCGCGCTTGCCGGAAACGACCTGGCGACCTTCCCCGATTTCCCCGCGGAAATCCGCGCGCCGCAGGGCACGCTGTTCGGTGTATCGGCCTTCCAGATCAATTTCGGTAGTCGCGAGATCAACACCGCGGGCGACGCGCCCGACGTGCTGGTCGCGATGAACCCGGCGGCGCTCAAGGTGAACCTTGCCGCGTTGAAGCCCGGCGGGTTGATCATCGCCGACACGGGTGCCTTCACGAAGCGCAACCTCGACAAGGCGAAATACGACACCAATCCGCTCGAAGACGACAGCCTCGCCAAGTTCGACGTGCTGGCCTTCGACATCAGCGAAAAGACGATCGAGGCGGTCAAGCCCTTCGGCCTTGGCAACAAGGACGCGCTGCGTTCGAAGAACATGTGGACGCTGGGCCTCGCGCTGTGGATGTTCGACCGTCCGCGCGAACCGATCCACGATTGGCTGAAGGGCAAGTTCAAGTCGAAGCCCGAAATCGCCGACGCCAACATCGCCGCGCTCGACGCGGGCCATGCCTATGGCGAGACGGCGGAACTCGCCGGGCCGCTCAAGCAGGTCCATGTCGATCCGGTGCCTAGCGATCCCGGCCTCTACCGCACCGTCACCGGCGCGGAAGCGGTCAGCCTCGGCCTCGTCGCGGGCGCGCAGCTGGCCGAGCTGCCGATGTTCTTCGGCGGCTATCCGATCACGCCGGCTTCCGCGATCCTGCACCACCTGGCGCGATTGAAGGAATTCGACGTCACCACCTTCCAAGCGGAAGACGAGATTGCCGCGATCTGCGCCGCCATCGGCGCGAGCTATGCGGGCAGCCTCGGCGTTACCTCCTCCTCCGGCCCTGGCATCGCGCTGAAGACCGAAGCCATCGGCCTTGGCATCATGACCGAGCTGCCGCTGGTGATCGTGAACTCGCAGCGTGGCGGCCCTTCCACGGGTCTTCCGACCAAGACCGAGCAGAGCGACCTCTATCAGGCGGTCTATGGCCGCAACGGCGATGCGCCCATGCCGGTGGTTGCCGCCAGCAGCCCGGGCGATGCCTTCGAAGTCGCGATCGAGGCCTGCCGCATCGCGGTCGAGTACATGACGCCCGTCATGCTGCTGACCGACGGTTACATCGCCAACGCGGCCGAACCGTGGAAGGTGCCCGATCCTTCGACCTTCACCCCGTTCCCGGCGAAGTTCCTCGACCAGCCCAACGATGGCGACAACTTCCTGCCCTACAAGCGCGACGAGAAGGGTGCGCGTCCCTGGGTGAAGCCCGGCACGCCCGGCCTGATGCACCGCATCGGCGGGATCGAAAAGCACGAGCTGACCGGCAATATCGACTATTCGCCCGACAACCACCAGCGCATGACCGACCTGCGCAAGGGCAAGGTCGAAGGCATCGCGGTGCCCGATCAGGAGGTTTGCCTCGGCGAGACCTCGGGCAAGCTTGCGGTTGTCGGCTGGGGTTCGACCTTCGGCCCGATCCACCGCGCGGTCGACAACTGCCGACGCGCCGGCCTCGACGTAAGCCACATCCACGTGCGCCACATCTGGCCGCTACCCGCCAACCTCGGTGAGCTGCTCAAGAGCTTCGACCACGTGCTGGTTCCGGAAATGAACACCGGCCAATTCAAGACCGTGCTGCGCGACCAGTTCCTCGTCGACGCCGAGCCGCTCACCAAGACCAGCGGCCAGCCCTTCCAGATCGCCGAGCTCGAAGCGGCGATCGGCAAGTTTTTCGATGGCATCGAAGGCAACGAAGGCGGTCAGGTCCCGGCTAACGACCAGCAGCTTCCGAGCACGGAGGCGTAACCGGTGGTGGGAAACACCTTCCTTCTTTTTGTGATGCTGGTCGGAGGTATTCTGGCCGCATCCACCATCGGACAGTGGGTTGGTAATCCGTTCGTGACCTTCGGTCTCGCACTCGTAATCGGCCTACTGGTTGCCCGTACTCGAGCGATCTTTGCTCTCTTGGAGCATAATCGCGCGCTGTTTTCCCGGATGCTGGGTTCCGGATCGTTCGACGCGTTGGGGCTTCTTGGCAGCCTGGTGGGATTTGCCATGGTTCTGGTTATCGCGTTTGCGATGCTCGCCCGTGCGAGCGACGGGCTCCGTCATTTTGAGTTAGGCATTGTAGGCCTGATTCTGCCCCTCATGCTCCGTCAGATCATGTATTTCATGGCTGCCAAAAAAGGGAACGTCACGAGATGAACGCTCCGGTAAAGATCGAAACCACCCTCAAGGACTGGGAAACCGACCAGGAGGTCCGCTGGTGCCCGGGTTGCGGGGATTATGCGATCCTCAAGGCCGTGCAGCGCACGCTGCCGCAGCTGGGCGCGGACCCGAAGAACACGGTGTTCATTTCGGGCATCGGCTGTTCGAGCCGTTTTCCCTATTACGTCGAGAGCTACGGCTTCCACACGATCCACGGCCGCGCGCCCGCCTTCGCGACGGGCGCAAAGCTGGCCAATCCCGATCTCGATATCTGGCTGGTGACCGGTGACGGCGACGGATTGTCGATTGGCGGCAATCATTTGATGCATGTTCTTCGCAGGAACGTGAACATGCAGATCATGCTGTTCAACAATGAGATCTACGGCCTCACCAAGGGCCAGGCCTCGCCAACCAGTCGCGAGGGGACCAAGTCGCCCTCGACCCCGATCGGCAGCTACGACCATCCGGCACGCCCCGCCGCTTTCGCACTGGGAGCCGGCGCGCGCTTCATCGGGCGCGGGTTCGATGTGTCGAAGCACCTGCCCGATGTGCTCAAGGCCGCGCACGCCCACCAGGGCGCCGCCTTCATCGAGATTTTCCAGAACTGCATCGTCTACAATAAGGACGTCTTCAACGACTTCGCCGCTCCCAAGGGTGCGGAGGACCAGCAGCTCTGGCTCGAAAACGGCAAGCCGATGCTGTTCGCGAACGACAGCAAGGGCATCGCGCTCAATCGCGAGAAGCTGTGCCTCGAAGTGGTCGATGTGGTCGATGGTGATTGGGAGAGCGCGGGCGTGATCGTCCACGATGTCACCAACCGTTCGGTCGCGCATATGCTGATCGAAATGCCCTTTGGCCCGTTCCCGATGGCTTTGGGGGTTCTCTATGACGATCCGCGCCCGACCTTCGAAGCCGCCGCGCTGGCCGAAAAGGCGAAGGCGAGCGAGGGCAAGGAAGCGAACCTCGCCAAGCTGCTCGGCAAGGGCCAGACCTGGACGGTGGACGACACGGCCGGCCATCCGGCCTAGTCCGAGTTAGCCCGGTCGCATGGATAACCTCACGCACAGCCTCGTCGGCGCGCTGATCGGACAGGCGGGGCTCAAGAAGAAGACCGGGCTGGCCATGCCCGCGCTGATCATCGGGGCGAACCTGCCCGATGTCGATGCGGCGTGCTTCTTCTGGCTGGAGGGCACCGAACATCTCGGCTTCCGGCGGGGCATCACGCACGGGCCGCCCGCGCTGGTGCTGCTGCCGCTGATCCTTGCGGGATTGCTCTACGGGTTCGACCGCTGGCAGGCGAAGCGCGGGAAACGGCCCGAGGACCGGCTTCCGGTGAGCTTCAAATGGCTCTTCGCGCTCAGCTTTCTCGGCTGCCTGACACACCCGGCGCTCGACTGGCTCAACGTCTACGGCATCCGCTTCCTCGAACCCTTTTCCAGCCAGTGGTTCTACGGCGATACGCTGTTCATCATCGATATCTGGCTGTGGCTGCTGATGGGCGTTGCGACCTGGTTCTCGCTGCGACGGGAGAAGCGGGGCGGGGATTGGATGCGGCCGGCGCGAGTGGCGATAGCGGTGGCGCTGGCGTATATCGGGGTGAATGGAGCGATTAGTTGGAAGGCTGCAAATGATGTCTCGACGGCCTTCCACGACGGTGACCATGGTGCACCTGCGATCGCAAGCCCGTTGCCACTGGCGTTTTGGGATCGCGAGGTCATTAGAACGGAGCTTACTACTGGCCCTTCGGTCATCTACAATTTCCATCTCTGGCGCGCCGGACAAGGCGTGTTGGAGAATTCTCAATGGCCTGCCGAACCATGCCCTCTAAGCTCGTGGGGACAATCTTTCGACAGCGCCGACAGTCAGGTAAAAGCCTTCCTCTTTTGGTCCCGCGCACCATTCGCGGAACGCGCACCTGATGGCTCCGTCCTTCTACGAGACGCTCGCTTCTACGATCCGCGTGCGCGCGACCGGTTCACCGTCGCGCTGCCCGAGGTGAAATGCGAGGAACTTCCCGCGCGCTAGACCCGTTTGCCTCGCAAAGGGGATCCCATGAGCTCACCACAGATCGTCTGGCTGCGGCGCGATTTGCGCATGGCCGACCAGCCCGCACTCCACGCCGCCGCGCAGGCGGGACCCGTCATCCCGGTCTTTGTCCTCGACCAGGACCGCGCGGGCGACCACGCCTATGGCGGGGCCTCGCTCGTTTGGCTGCACCATTCGCTCGAGGATCTGGGCAAGAGCTACGGCAGCCGCAGTTCGCGGATCGTGCTGCGCAAGGGTGATGCGCCGCAGATCCTCGCCGCCATTGCCGACGAGGTGGGCGCGACCTGCATCCACGCCATGCGCCATTACGAGCCGTGGTGGAAGGAGGCCGAGGACGAGCTGAAGGACGCTCTGGGCGAGGATCGCAAGCTCTGCCTCTACGATGGCAATTACCTGCTCCCGCCCGGCAGCGTCACCACCGGCTCGGGCGATCCCTACAAGATCTACACGCCGTTCTCGAAAGCGATGCTCGAGCGCATGCCGCCGCGCGATCCGCTGCCCGCGCCCGAAACCATCCATTCGCCGGGTAGCTGGCCCGAAAGCGACGAGCTGGCCGATTGGGACCTGCTCCCGAGCAAGCCCGACTGGGCCGGCGGCATCCGCGATTTCTGGGAGTTCGGCGAAGAGGCCGCTCACGACCGGCTCGACTGGTGGACCGACCGCGTCGCCGAATACGACGAGGGCCGCAACCTGCCGTCCGAGGACATCACCTCGCGCCTCTCGCCGCATCTCCACTGGGGCGAAATCAGCCCGGCGCAGGTGTGGCACGCGCTCAAGGACAAGCGCTCCGACGGGTGGAAGACCTACGCCAAGGAGATCATCTGGCGCGACTACGCCCAGAACGTGATCGACCAGTTCCCGGATTATCCGAAGGAAAGCTACCGCGACTACGACGAGCGCACCTTGTGGCGGAACCCGAACGCCGGTCACCTGATCCAGCAGGATCTTGAATGCTGGCAACGCGGCATGACGGGCTATCCGGTGGTCGATGCCGGCATGCGCCAGCTGTGGCAGACCGGCTGGATGCACAACCGCGTGCGAATGATCTGCGCCAGCTTCCTCGTGAAGCACCTGCTGATCGACTGGCGCTTCGGCGAACAGTGGTACTGGGATACGCTGGTCGACGCCGATTATGGCAACAACGGCGTCAACTGGCAGTGGATTTCGGGCACCGGCGTCGACAGCAACATGTTCGTGCGGATCATGGCCCCGCTCACCCAGAGCGAGAAGTTCGACGCCGCCGGCTACATCCGCGAGTATGTCCCCGAATTGGCGAAGCTTTCCGACAGCGAGATCCACGATCCGCCTGATCACAAGCGCGGCAAATACCCGAAGAAGATGATCGGCCACAAAGAAGCGCGCGAGCGGGCACTGGAAGCGTATAAAGCCAGCAAGGACTAGCTTGCCTCCGCCGCGCCCGCGCGCAATAGCGGCGGGCAATGGACATGCAGACCACACCCCGCGGCCGCGCCCTCATTTCCGGATCGCAGCGCTTTGCGCGCAAGCCCGGCTGGTTTGCCCGCATGACCTCGCCCGCCATGGGCAAGATCATCAAGCGGATCGATGCTTCGCTGACCTCGGGGACCATTCACGGGGTGCTGCCCGACGGCACTCGCACGACGCTGGGCGGGCGCGCGCCGGGCTTCGAATGCGAAGTGCAGCTGCGCAGCTGGAACGCTCTGGTGCGGCTTGCCAGCAACGGTTCGGTCGGCTGGTACCAGGCGTGGGAAGCGGGCGAGTGGTGGAGCCCCGATCCCGTGCCGCTGTTCGCTTTGTTCATGCAGCACGCCGCGCGTCTCGGCGATACGGCGCGCGCCAAGGGCCCGTTCCGCCATGCGCTGAAGCTGGCGCATGTGTTCAACCGCAACACGCACGAAGGCGCGCGCAAGAACATCAGCGCGCATTACGACCTCGGCAACGATTTCTACGAACCCTGGCTCGATGCGACGATGAGCTACTCCTCCGCGCTCGACGTCGGGCGCGACGGGCTGGAAGAGGCGCAGCGGCGCAAGTGGGACGCGCTGGCGTCACGCATTGGCGAGGCACCGACGGTGCTGGAGATCGGCTGCGGCTGGGGCGCGCTCGCCGGCTTTCTTGCGTCGCGGGGCAGTGACGTCACAGCGATCAGCCTGTCCGACGAACAGCTGGCCTGGGCGCGGGCGCGGTACGAGGGGCCGCAGTTCCTCAAGCAGGATTACCGCGACACGGCGGGACAGTTTGACGCCATCGTGTCGGTCGAGATGGTCGAGGCGCTTGGCCGCGAATACTGGCCGACCTTCATGGACTGCATCGCGCGCAACCTGAAGCCGGGCGGGCGCGCGGCGATCCAGTATATCTCGATCCGCGACGATCTCTTCGATTCCTACGCCAAGAGCGCGGATTTCATCCAGGCCTATATCTTCCCCGGCGGCCTGCTGATCCGCACCAGCGAGTTTCGCGAACTGGCCGAACAACGCGGTCTTGCCTGGCAAGACCAGCGCGACTTCGGGCTCGACTACGCCGAGACATTGAAAGCCTGGCGTCGCAGCTTCGATGCGGCGGAGGCCGATGGCCAGTTGCCGCCCGGGTTCGACGCCCAGTTTTGCGACCTCTGGCGCTTTTACCTAATGTATTGCGAAGGCGGTTTCCGTGGAGGCGGGATCGACGTGCACCAGGTCACGCTGGTGAAAGAGGGAGAGAAATGATGCGAGCTCTGTGGATTTCGAGCGCTGCGCTGGTGCTGTCGGCCTGTTCGGCCAGCTACGGCGGGGCGGATACGCCGCCGGTCGCAAGCGCGCCCGCTCCGGCACCGGTCGCGGCACCTGCTTCGATCCCGGCTGTCACCCAGTCGATGCCCGAACAGATGGCGAGCATGGACCCTTCCGATTCGCTGTTGTTCTGGAGCGACGAGCGCCGTTCGGCCGCCTTCCGCGACATGGAAAGCCTCTTCCCGGGACTGGAGGTTGCTCCGGCAAGCTCGCCGCGGATGCTCCCGCGCTCGGCGCAGACCCTTCCGGCTGGCGTGCAGCAGGCGATCCGTGCGTATATGGACCAAACCAGCGCTGCGGGCGTGATGGTCCTGAAAGGTGGCGAGATCGTCGCCGAGGAATATGGCCTTGGTCTTGGCCCGACCGACCGCTGGACCAGCTTCTCGGTCGCCAAGAGCTTCACCTCGACCCTGCTCGGCGCGGCAATCGCCGATGACAGCATTGCCAGCATCGACACCCCGGTGACCGATATCATCCCGGCGCTGGCGGGTACGGCCTATGAAGGCGTCACCGTCGGCCAGATTGCCAGCATGACCTCGGGCGTCGCCTGGAACGAGGATTACACCGATCCGGACAGTGATGTCGCTAAGATGCTCGCCATTGCGCCGGTCGCGGGGGAATCGCAGGCAGTGACCTATGCGCGCACCTTGAAGCGCGAAGCGCCGGCGGGTGAGAAATGGGTCTACAAGACGCTCGAGACGAACCTCCTCGGTCTCATCGTCGAAGAGGCGACCGGCAAGCCGCTTGCCGCCTACGCTGCCGAGAAGATCGTCGAGCCGGCCGGCTTTGAAGGCGGGCTGTTCTGGATGCAGGACCTCACCGGCGGCAATATCGGCGGGTGCTGCCTGTCGCTGCGCCTCGTCGATTATGCCCGCATGGGACAATTCGCGCTCGAAGGGGGCAAGGGCATGGTGCCCGGCGGCTGGTTCGAGACTGCCGGCTCTCCGCTGGTCGATTTCGGCGCCGCGGCTCCGGGCTTTGGCTATGGCTACCAGTGGTGGACCTATCCCGGCGATACCTACGGCGCGCAGGGCATTTTCGGCCAGGCCATCACCATCGTCCCGGAAGAGGACCTTGTCGTGGCGATCGTCAGCAACTGGAAGACCGCGACGAGCAACGCGCATCGCGACGGATTCCGCACGCTCGTCGGCCAGATTGCCCAAGCGCTGGACGACTGACCGCACGAAACGAGTGGTGACGGTGGCCGGGGAAACGGCGCACCGCCACCGACGGCGATCCGGACGAAGGTTCAGGCCAGCGCCCAGAGGTCGCCGCCAAGAGGGTCGGATGCCGCCTAGGGCGTCATCAGTAGGGGCGGTAGGCGCCTTCGCCGCTGTAGCGGGCGAGGATGCTGTCATGCACGATCGGGCTCAGGAGCTCGCTGAAGGCGCAGCCGACCATGCAGTTTTCCCACCACACGACCTGTGCCTGCAGGCTTTCGAGGCCGGGCAGGGTGAGCCAGCACAGCTGGCCTTCGTGCATGCGGTTGAGGGCGGCGGCCGAGAAGCCCGAGATCGACAGGTCGTGGACGACGGTCTGGAAGGCGCGGCCACCGCTGGCGCGCAGCTGGCCCGGAATGGTCAGCTTGGTGCGCGGCGCGCAGCGGTCTTCCTGTGCTGCCAGCTGGTAGCGGTCTTGCGACTGGTGGATCATGGCGTACGCCCTTCCTCGAAAATTCCGGCTCAATCTTAACGCGCGCGTAGGCGGCGTGTTTGCTGGAATCTCTCGCATCAGGGTTGCGGCTTCGTCACCGCAATTGGTTAACTCATCCTTCCACGCGCTCTCGGTGGAAACCCTCGAAATCGTTAACAAGCAGCTCGACGAGGCGATTTGCGACCACTTCTGGGTCTTTCACCGTCTTCGGGTCTTCGCCGGGGTAGGCTTTTGCGCGCATATCGGTGCGAGTCGCGCCCGGATCGATCAGCGCGGTGCGGACCTTGGAGACCTTCTCGACCTCCTGTCCGTAGCTTTCGATGAGGTTGTCGAAGGCGGCCTTGGTCGCGCCATAGGCAGACCAGTAGGCGCGCGGCGTCGCGCCCACGCTGCTGGTGAGGCCGATGACCCGGCCAGCGTCCGCCCGCTTGAGCAGCGGATCGAAATTGGCGAGCAGCGCCTGGGTGGCGAGGAAATTGACCGTCAGCGCCTGGCTCAATTGCTTGCCGTCGATCTGCGTAACCGGTGTGAGGGTCGGCAGGTAAGCACCCGAAATTACGAGATAATCGAGCTTGTCCCAGCGCCCCGCGATCGCGGATGCAAGGCGGGCGATGCCATCGCTTTCGCCAAGGTCCACCGGCGCAATGGTGGAGGCCCCGCCGGCCTCATGGATGGCGTCCTCGACCGCTTCGAGCGCGCGCACATCACGCGCGGTCAGGACGACATGGGCGCCGGCCGCAGCAAGAGCCTTGGCGGTTGCAGCGCCGATCCCCTTGCTCGCCCCGGTAACGAGGGCAAGGCGGCCTTCGAGCGGCTTGGTGCTCATTCGGCGGCCTCGACCGGCAGAACCAGTTCGCCCTGCTTTTCCTCACGCCGGCCCATGTCGGTCAGCGAGGTGGGATAGTCGCCGGTGAAGCAGGCGTCGCAGAATTGCGGGCAGCTCGAATTGCGGGGCTTCTCTCCAACAGCGCGGTAGAGGCCGTCGATCGAGACGAAGGCAAGGCTGTCGGCGCGGATGAATTCGCGCATCGGTTCCACGTCCATGCGCGCGGCGAGCAGCTTGGATCGTTCGGGCGTGTCGACACCATAGAAGCAGCTGTGCGCGGTCGGCGGGCTGGCTACGCGGAAATGGACTTCGACAGCGCCGGCATCGCGCATCATCTCGACGATCTGCATCGAGGTGGTGCCGCGTACGATGCTGTCGTCGATCAGCACGATGCGCTTGCCTTCGACCAGCGCGCGGTTGGCGTTGTGCTTGCGCTTCACGCCCGCGTGGCGTGCGCCGTCGCTCGGCTGGATGAAGGTGCGCCCGACATAATGCGAGCGGATGATCCCGAGTTCGAAGGGAATGCCCGACTCCTGCGCGTAACCAATGGCCGCGGGCACGCCGCTGTCGGGCACGGGAATGACAAGGTCCGCCTCGACCGGCTTTTCGCGGGCAAGCTCGGCCCCGATGGCCTTGCGCGCTTCGTAGATGCTGCGCCCGTCGAAGACCGAATCCGGTCGGCTGAAATAGACGTGCTCGAAGATGCAGGGGCGCGGCGAGTGGTTGCCGAAGGGGTGGAGCGAATCGACATTGCCGTCGAAGTCGACCTTGATCACTTCGCCCGGCTCGACCTGGCGCACGAACTGCGCGCCAACAACGTCGAGCGCCACGGTTTCGGAGGCGAAGACTGTGGCATCGCCGATCCGGCCCATCTGCAACGGACGGATGCCGAGCGGGTCGCGGCAGGCGATCATGCCTTCAGGCGTCATCACGATCAGCGCGTAGGCGCCTTCGAGGAGGCGCAGCGCGTCGATCAGCCGGTCCATGATCGTGGGATAGCGGCTGGTGGCGACGAGGTGGATGATCACCTCGGTGTCGCTGGTCGACTGGAAGATCGAGCCGCGCCGCACCAGGTCGTCGCGCAGCATGCCGGCGTTGGAGATATTGCCGTTATGGGCGACCGCGAAGCCGCCGCTGGCAAGATCGGCATAGAGCGGCTGGACGTTCCTGAGGCCAGCACCCCCGGTGGTCGAATAGCGCACATGGCCGGCCGCCATATTGCCCGGCAGCTCGGCAATCGCTTCCTGGGTGGAGAAATTTTCCGCGACATGGCCAAGCCCGCGACGGGTGAAGAACTCGGCCCCGTCGAAACTGGTGATGCCGGCCGCTTCCTGGCCGCGGTGCTGGAGGGCGTGGAGGCCGAGCGCCGTAGCAGCCGCCGCGTCGGTCGCGTTGATCGCGCCGAACACGCCGCACTCTTCGCGCAGCTTGTCGCCATCCTCGTCGAAAAACGGGTGGGTGAGGTTCATCGAAAAGGCCTGTCTGCCGCGGCTAATCGGGATGCGCGCCCCAATGGCGATGTTACGGCCCGATTACAAGGGTAGAGCGACGAATGCCCACGACCGCGTTGCACGATTTCATTGCACGGCAAGCTTCGCCTGCCTACACGCCTTGGGACCTATCGGCATAGAAACACAGGCAAAGGGCCGCCTTGCTCCTCTCACCCTTCGAATGGATGATCGCCAAACGCTATTTGCTTCCGGGCAAGGGCGAAGCGTTCATTGCGCTGGTGGCGAGCATCTCCATCGGTGTCGTCATGCTCTCGGTTGCCATGCTCGTCGTGGTGATGAGCGTGATGAACGGTTTCCGCGCCGAACTGCTCGACAAGATCGTGGGGCTGAACGGCCACGCCATCGTGCAGGCCTATGGCGGCAGGCTGGATGACTGGGAGAATGTTCTCCAGCGCGTGGAAGAAACGCCCGGCGTTGTCGATGCCTCCCCGCTGATCGAGCAGCCGCTCCTCACCAGCTTCAATGGCCGCGTCGAGGCGATCCTGGTGCGCGGCAACACCGCGGAAGATATCGCCGAGCTTTCGGCAAAGGCCGTGGCCGGCAATTTCGCGGCGCTCCAGCCCGGTGCCAGCAAGGTCGCAATCGGTGTGCGCCTTGCGGAAAACATCGGCGCGCGGGTGGGCGATACGATCACCATCATCAACCCGCAGGGCCGCTCGACCCCCTTCGGCACGGTGCCGCGCCAGGTCGGCTACGAAGTCGCCGCGATCTTCGAGGTCGGGGTTTACGACTATGACGGGGCCTTCGTCGTCATGCCGATGCAGGACGCGCAGACATTGCTGCTGATCGGTGAGACGGTCGGCATGATCGAGGTGACCGTTGAGGACGCCGATGCCGTGGGCGAAATCCTCGAACCGGTGCAACGCGCGGTCGCGGGCAGGGCGGTCGTGTCCGACTGGAAGACGATCAACTCCACCCTGTTCGAAGCCCTGCAGGTGGAACGCGCAGCCATGGCCTTCGCGCTCAGCTTCATGGTCCTTGTGGCTGCCTTCAATATCCTGTCGAGCCTGGTGATGCTGGTGCGCGCAAAAACGCGCGACATCGCCATCATGCGGACAATGGGCGCGACAAGGGCGAGCCTGATGAAGATCTTCGTGACGACCGGCTTCACGGTTGGTGCGATCGGCACGGTCGCGGGCCTCATCCTCGGCTTCGTGATCCTGACCTTCCGCCAGCAGATCACGGCCTTTATCGGCTGGCTGACCGGCGTGGAGCTGTGGGATCCGCAAGTGCGCTTCCTCACCACGCTTCCGTCCAAGACCGACCCGGTCGAGGTCGCCATGATCGTCGTCCTTGCGCTGGTGCTCAGCTTCCTCGCCACGCTCTACCCGGCCTGGAAGGCGGCGAGCACGGATCCGGTACAGGTGCTGCGCTATGAGTAGTCCGGTCGTCGAACTGAAGAAGCTGACCCGCAGCTTCGAACAGGGCGGGGTGCGCATCGACGTTCTTCGCGGCGTGGACCTCACTATCCAGCCGGGCGAGATCGTCGCGCTGCTCGGCCCATCGGGCTCGGGCAAGTCGACTCTGCTGCAGGCGGTGGGTCTGCTCGAAGGCGGGTTCGGCGGCGAGATCGTGATTGCGGGCCACTCGGCCGAAAAGTCGGATTCGCGCGCCCGGACCGAGCTGCGCCGCAACCATCTCGGCTTCGTCTACCAGTTCCATCACCTGTTGCCCGATTTCGATGCGCGCGAGAATGTCGTGCTGCCCCAGCTTGTCGCCGGGGGATCGCGCGAGGAGGCCACTTCGCGCGCCGAGAAGCTGCTCGTGGCGCTCGGCCTCGAGCATCGCCTCGACCACCGGCCGAGCCAGCTTTCGGGCGGCGAGCAGCAGCGCGTCGCCGTGGCGCGCGGTCTTGCGAACAAGCCCGATCTGGTGCTGGCGGACGAACCCACTGGCAATCTCGACGAGGCGACCAGCGACAAGGTCCTTGCCCAGTTCCTTGACCTCGTCCGGGGCGAGGGGAGCGCCGCGCTGATCGCGACCCACAACGAACGGCTCGCGCAGAAGATGGACCGCATCGTGCGTCTGCACGAAGGCGTGCTGGAATAGCGGACCCACTAGCCGTCTTATCCGTTGGTTGGTCGAAGGAGACCCTCCATGACCGACCATCCCAGCACATTCAAAGCTGCCAATACGCACCGCAAGGGCATCGATTGGGACGACCGCGCCAGCCTTCACCGGGTTGGTGATGGCGACGGCGTGCTCGACGGTGCGAAGGGCCTGCGTTCGGGCACGTTTGCCGATCTGATCAAGCACATGATGCTGATGCCCGAAGACGAGCGGAAGGATTTCTACATCCAGAAAGCCGGCGACCGCGAATACCATGCCGACGAGGTCACCGGCCTTGCCGAGCATCCCGATTTTCCGCGCTCGTAGGGTGCAGTTCGCTCCCCGTCGATAGGTCCTCGCGCGGTTGCGGCGCGGCGCGCATGAGGGCGGGATCAGGGGAGAACAATCATGCTGACCGCCGCATTCGCGCTCGTTCTTGCGCAAGCCGCCACACCGAGCGCACCCGCTCAGGCCACGCCGCCGCCTCCGCCCTCGTGTACGGGCGAGAAGTACGACGCCTTCGACTTCTGGATCGGCGAGTGGAACGTTTTTCCCAACGGCAGCGACCAGCAGGTTGCCGACAGCCGTATCGAGGAACTGGGCGCTGGCTGCGCCATTCGCGAAACCTGGATGCCGTTCCAGGGGCGCGGCGGGACCAGCATCAGCACCTATGATCCGGTCACCGGCGGGTGGCACCAGCTGTGGGTCGGTGGGCAGCCGGGCCGCGTGTTCTTCGACGGCGGCCCCGTCGATGGCGCAATGGTGCTCACCGGTTACTGGGGCAAGGACGCACAAGGAAATCCTATGCTGGTGCGAATGACCTATACGCTTGAAGCGGACGGCAGCGTGCGCCAGTACGGCCAGGCGAGCGCCGACCATGGACGAAGCTGGTCGGACGCCTTCGATTACATCTACCGCCGCAAGGAATAGCGCCGCCATGACCACGATTGCCGATTTCACCGTCGCCACCAACAAGGGCGAGGAACTCGATCTCAAGGAGAAACTCGGCAAGGTGCTGCTGGTGGTGAACACCGCCAGCAAATGCGGTTTCACGCCGCAGTACGACGGGCTGGAAGAGCTGTTCCAGGATTACAAGGACAAGGATTTCGAAGTCCTCGCCTTCCCGTGCAACCAGTTCGGCAACCAGGAACCGGGCGATGCGGGCGAGATTGCGGAATTCTGCAAGGTCAATTTCGGCCTCACTTTCCCGCTGATGGCCAAGGTCGATGTGAACGGCGACAACGCCAGCCCGCTGTTCGACTGGATGAAGGCGGAAAAGCCGGGCCTGATGGGGTCGAAGGCGATCAAGTGGAACTTCACCAAGTTCCTGATCGATCGCGAGGGCAATGTGGTGAAGCGCTACGGCCCGGCCGATGCGCCTAAGACCATCGCCAAGGACATCGAAAAGCTCCTCTAAATCCGCCCACAGCCTGTGGAGAATTGGGCGGGCCGCCCACTGGAGAATCGCGCTCGCAATCCGCATATTGGGGCCATGCCGTTCAAGCCCTTCGTCCCTTTTCGTATTCTGTCCGCCTACACCATGCTGGAAGGCGCGATCGATCCCAAGGCGATGGCGAAGCTGGCAAAGGAACGCGGCTTTCCCGCGATGGCGATTGCCGACCGCAACGGGCTCTATGGCGCGGTCATGTTCGCCAACGCCTGCAAGGCGGAAGGCATCCAGCCGATTATCGGCACCTTGCTGGGCGTTGCACGCGACAAGGAAGGCAAGCTGGTCGACTACCTGCCGCTCTACGCGCAGGACGAGGCGGGCTATGACAACCTCTGCCACCTGGTCTCCAAGGCCCACCTCGACCGCCCGCTCGAATTCGAACCGCATGTGCGCATGTCCGATTTCGAAGGGCATACCGACGGGCTGATCGCTTTCACCGGCGCCAGCGAAGGCGGGCTGACGCGCCTCCTTGCAGAAGGTCAAAAGGACCACGCCGAAGCGCTGCTCGATCGGCTGCAGGGCTTCTTCCCGGATCGGCTCTACATCGAGCTTGCCCGGCGCGGGAATGAGGTCGAGGAGCGCGCGGAAGACGCTCTGATCGACCTTGCCTATGCGCGCGACCTGCCGCTGGTGGCCACCAACCCTGCAAACTTCGCCGAACCGCATATGCACAAGGCGCATGACGCCATGCTGTGCATTGCCGGGTCGACCCATGTCGAAGCCGAGGAACGCGCCCGGTCGAACCCGGAAAGCTATGTGAAGACCTTCCACATGATGGACGAGGCCTTCGCCGACCTGCCCGAAGCGATGCAGAACACGCTCGTTGTCGCGCAGCGCTGCGCCTACGCGCCGCCCTATCGCAAGCCGATCCTTCCGAGCCTTGCCGGCGACCTCGAAGGCGAGGCGCGGATGCTGGAGGAAGACGCGCGCAAGGGCCTTGAAGCCCGCCTCGAACCCTATGGCGAGATGAGCGAGGAAGACCGCAAGGTCTATTTCGACCGACTGAAATTCGAAGTCGACATCATCAACCAGATGGGCTTTCCGGGCTACTTCCTGATCGTTGCCGACTTCATCAAATGGGCGAAGGACCACGATATTCCGGTTGGGCCGGGCCGTGGTTCGGGTGCGGGCAGCCTCGTCGCTTGGGCGCTGACGATTACCGATCTCGACCCGATCCAGCTGGGCCTGCTGTTCGAACGCTTCCTCAACCCGGAACGCGTTTCCATGCCCGACTTCGATATCGACTTCTGCGAAACGCGTCGCGGCGAGGTGATCCGCTACGTCCAGCAGAAGTACGGGCAGGACCACGTCGCCCAGATCATCACCTTCGGTAAGCTGAAGGCCCGCGCCGTGCTGCGCGATACGGGGCGCATCCTGCAGATGAGCTACGGCCACGTCGATCGCCTGTGCAAGATGGTGTCCAACCACCCGACCGACCCTTGGACGCTCCCGCGCGCCCTCAATGGCGCAGCCGATTTCAAGCGCGAATACGACAACGACAACGAGGTGAAGCGCCTCGTCGACCTTGCGATGCAGCTCGAAGGCTTCCCGCGCAACAGCTCGACCCACGCGGCGGGTGTGGTGATCGGCGACCGGCCGCTGGCAAAGCTCGTCCCGCTTTACCGTGACCCGCGTTCGGACATGCCCGTGACGCAGTACGACATGAAGAATGTCGAAAGCTCCGGCCTCGTCAAATTCGACTTCCTCGGATTGAAGACGCTCTCGGTGCTCAAGAAGGCGACCGATCTCCTCAAGAAGCGCGAGATCGACATCGATCTCTCGCAGCTCCCGCTCGACGATCCCAAGGTCTACGAGCTGATGAAGGCGGGTAACACGGTCGGCGTGTTCCAGCTGGAATCGGAAGGCATGCGGCGCACGCTGACCGCGGTGAAGCCGACCAATTTCGGCGACATCATCGCGCTCGTCTCGCTCTACCGTCCGGGTCCGATGGACAACATCCCGCTCTTCGGCAAGCGCAAGGCGGGCGAGGTGGCAATCGAATACCCGCACGCCAAGCTCGAAGGCATCCTCGCCGAGACCTATGGCATCTTCGTCTACCAGGAACAGGTCATGCAGGCCGCGCAGATCCTCGCCGGATACTCGCTTGGCGACGCCGACCTGCTGCGCCGCGCCATGGGCAAGAAGGTGCAGGCGGAAATGGACGCCCAGCGCCAGCGCTTTGTCGACGGGTGCAAGGAGGTTTCCGGCATCGAGAAGGCCGAGGCGAACGCGCTGTTCGACTTGATCGACAAGTTTGCCGGCTACGGCTTCAACAAGTCGCACGCCGCCGCCTACGCCCTGCTTGCGTACCAGACCGCATGGCTGAAGGCGCATTACCCGGAGGAATTCTACGCCGCGTCCATGTGCTTCGACATGCACCAGTCGGAGAAGCTGGCGGTCTTCGTCGACGATGCGCGGCGCAGCGGCATCCGGGTGCTGGCACCCTCGCTCAACCATTCGGAAGCCGAATACACGGTCGAGCAGACCGACGAGGGTTACGCCGTGCGCTACGCTCTGGCCGGCATTCGCAATGTCGGCGAACGCGCCATGGAAGCGATCGTGGGCGAACGCGAGGCGGCGGGTCCATTCGAAAGCCTCAAGGACCTGTTCGAACGCCTGCCAAAGGGTTCGATGAACTCGCGCCAGCTGGAAGCGCTCATCAGCGCCGGCGCGCTGGACGAATTCGAGCCCAACCGCGCCAAGCTGTTCGCCAACGCTGACATGCTGCTGGCGGTTGCCGATGCGGCCGAACGCGAACGCTCAAGCGGGCAGGGCGGTTTGTTCGGCGGGGAGGATTCCCCGGTCGAGGACACGCTGCGCCTCAAGGAGGCCGAACCCTGGCCGCGCGCCGACCAGATGGCGCGCGAGAAGGAGAACTTCGGTTTCTATTTCGCCGAGCACCCTGTCGAAGCCTGGCGCCAGGTGGCCAGCGCGCAAGGGGCGCGCAGCTACGCTTCGCTGATGGCCGGCGGCGCGCCTCCCGGCGGCCGCGCGGGCGCGGTCATGGCGGCGATGGTCGAGAAGGTCAGCAAGGGCACGACCAAGCGCGGCAAACCCTTCATCCGGGCCGATTTCTCCGACAGCTCCGGCCAGTTCAGCGCCGCCTGTTTCGAGGAAAGCCTGGTCGACCGATTCCTCGAATGGGCGGACAACCAGACCTGCGTGAAGCTCGATGTCGAACTCGACAGCCCGAGCCCCGACGAACCGCCGCGCATCACCGTGCGCGGGGCGGTGCCTCTGGAGGCGGTCAAGGGCAGCATGGCCATGCTGCTCACGCTGGAGGTCGAGACGGTCGAGGCGCTCACCCAGCTGGCGCTGGAGCTTGGCGATGACGGCGCGGGCGGCGATGAAGTGCTTGCCACGCTGCTCACCGGCGATGCGGCCCCACCCGTCATGCGGCTGGGCCGTAGCTTTTCTATCGATGGAGAGCTTGCGGAACGCTTGGCAAGCGTGCCCGGCCTTGCCAAGGTGCAGCTGACCGCGCGACGGGGGAAGGCAAATCTGCGCCTCGTCGCCTAGGCTAATTGGGCCTGATAGGTGAGAGGAGAGAATATGTCCCTTGGCGCGATGCAGGATTGGAGCATGCGGATTTCGCATGTGATCGACCACGCTGCCCGTGAAGCCCCGACCCGCGATATCGTCACCCGCTGGGCCGACGGCAGCGAAACCCGCACCACCTGGGCGGGCGTGCACCGCGATGCGAAGAAGATGAGCCAGGCGCTGCTCGCGCTCGGCCTCAAGAAGGGCGACAAGGTTGCCAGTCTCGCGATGAACCACGCGCGCCATCTCGTCAGCTGGTTCGGCGTCGCCGGGATGGGCGGCGTGCTGCACACCTGCAACCCGCGCCTGTTCGAGGACCAGCTCGAATACATCGTCAATCACGCCGAAGACAAAGTCATGCTCTACGATGCGGCCTTCCAGCCGATCATCGACAAGATGCGCGACAAGTGGCCGGGCGTGGAGCATTACATCTGCTTCGACAGCTCCGAGCACACGACCAGCTTCGAAGACTGGATCGGCGCGCAGGATGGCGAGTTCGAGTGGGTTGATGGCGACGAGCGCGATCCGTGCATGATCTGCTACACCAGCGGCACCACGGGCAATCCCAAGGGCGTGCAGTACGAACACCGCTCGACCATCCTGCACGCGGTATCCGGCCTCCAGCCGAGCACCTTCAACTTCAGCGCATCCAGCGTGATGCTGCCCGTCGTGCCGATGTTCCACGCCGCCAGTTGGGGCCTGCCCTACGCAGGCGCGATGGCGGGGATCAAATTCGTGTTCTCGGCCGTCAACGATCCGGCCGTGCTGCACGAAATGATGCTGAAGGAAGGCGTCACCGACAGCGCCGGCGTGCCGACCGTCTGGCTCGCCCATTTCCAGTATTGCGACAAGGAAGGCATCGACCTGCCGCCCCTGCGCGCCGCGACCATCGGCGGCTCGGCCGCGCCGCGCTTCATGATCGAGCGGCTGATGAAGAACGGCACCCGCGTCCAGCACGCCTGGGGCATGACCGAGACGTCTCCCATCGGCACCGTCGGCGGGCCGACGCACGATTGGGACCAGCTCAGTTTCGAGGAGAAGGTCGAAAAGACCATGAAGCAGGGCCGCCCGATCTTCGGCGTGGAACTGCGCATCGTCGACCTCGACGATCCGACCAAGGTCCTGCCGCGCGACGGCGAAAGCTCGGGCGCTCTGCAGATCCGCGGGCCCTGGGTGGTGAAGCGCTACTTCAAGGCCGAGCACGACGCGGTGACCGAGGACGGCTGGTTCGACACAGGCGATGTCGGCATCATCCATCCCGACGGCACGCTGCAGCTGACCGATCGCACCAAGGACGTGATCAAGTCGGGCGGCGAATGGATCAGCTCGGTCGAGCTCGAGAACGCCGCTGTCGGCCACCCCGCGGTCGCCGAGGCGGCCTGCATCGGGATGCCGCACCCAAAATGGGACGAGCGACCGGTGCTGTTCGTGGTGAAGAAGGAAGGCGAGGACGTGAGCGGCGAGGACATCACCGCATTCCTCGCCGACAAGATTGCCAAGTGGTGGTTGCCCGATGCGGTCGAGTTCGTCGACGACATCCCGCACACCGCCACCGGCAAGATCAGCAAGAAGGACCTGCGCTCCCGCTTTGCGGATTACACGCTTGGCTGACGCCATCGTCCGCACCGCCACCGCCGATGACGCGGCGGCGGTGCAGGCGATCTATGCCTTTCACGTCGAGCACGGCACCGCGACCTTCGACACCGTGCCGCCGGAAGAGAGCTTCTGGCGTGCGAAGATCGCCGACGTCCTTGAGCGCGGGTGGCCGTTCCTCGTGATCGAGCACGCGGGCGAGGTCGGCGGCTATGCCTACGCGACCCAGTTCCGCGACCGCCCGGCCTATGCGCACACTTGCGAGGACAGCATCTACATCGCCGAGAGGCACACAGGCGCGGGGCTGGGTACGGAGTTGCTCGGCGCGCTGGTGGAGGCGGCACGGGCGTGCGGCTTTGAACAGATGATCGCGGTTGCCGGCGGCGGGGAGCCTGCCTCTCTTGCCGTCCACGCAAAACTCGGCTTCCTCCAGGCGGGCCGGATGCGCAATGTGGGCTACAAGTTCGGCCGCAAACTCGATACCGTCTACATGCAACGCGATCTGACCGAGGCCAGGTAAAGGGTAAGGAGAGACCTCATGAGCGACACCTACATCGATCCCAGTCCCGCGAATTTCCAGTCCTTCAAGGATTTGCCGCGCGACGAGCCGATCCACATGCTCAACCTGCTGCAATACCGCGAGCTTGCAGAGTATCCCGAGGGGCACGAGCACCACGGCAACGGATGGAGCGGCCGGCGCGCCTATGAGGAATACGGCAAGACCAGCGGCCCGATCTTCCGCCGCGTAGGCGGCGAAATCGTCTGGCGCGGGGCGTTCCAGACGGTGGTGACCGGCCCGGAAGCGATGCAATGGCACGACGGCTTCGTCGCGCAATACCCCAATTCCGGTGCCTTCTTCGAAATGATCAAGGACCCCGACTACCAGCTGGCCGTGGTCAACCGCACCGCCGCGCTGGTGGACAGCCGGCTGGTGCGCTTCAAGCCGGGCAAAGCGGGCGAGGGGTTCGGGTGAGGCGGGTCTGTCCGACTTGAGTCGGCTGGCCTACCCGTCGGTGTAGATTGTTTCCCTCATCTTCTGCAGCATGCTGGAGTAGATGTTCACCTGTGCGCGAAGGTTGTCCATCGTGATGCCGCCGTCGGAAATCACGTAGTGCTGGACGTAGGCCCCCCCGTCGGACTTGGGGTATGCCTTGGCCGCCGACCAGGTCTCGTTGTAGTCATGCACCAGCTTGCTGGTTGCTTCGGACGTCTTGTCCGATGGCTTTGCGAAGCTCGCCAGGAAGTTCAGGCCCCGGCATCCGGAGGAGCTGCAGACCCGGAAGAACACCGATGAGGCGGTACCGTTGCTGAACTTGATCAGATAGCGGTCTTCCTCGTCCGACGATTGCTCCATCGTCGCATCCAGTTCCCCCAGCACAGCCCTCAGATCGTCCGGGCTGAAGTAGGAGATGACCCGGCTTGCCGAGTAGCTCTGGGCCGCCGCCGGAACCGGGCTGACGGCCAGGACCGCTGCACCCAGGAGTGCGCCCATGGCGCGCGTGCTCTTTCGCATAGATTTCCCCCCCGTTTCTGTTCTGAGGCGAGGCTAGCAGCGCCTTGCGGGCTATTTCAAGCCCGGCGATGGGATCGTGAAAAGCCCGCGGTAACCCTAAAGCAACCGCAGCTGGCCGCCCACTGCGGGCGGCCGGAACTGCGTGCAGTCGAGCTCGAATTTCGCTTTGCCTAGCCCAGCCCGCTTGCAGGCCACGCGGAAGCGGGCGCGGAAGAGGTCGGCCCAGACGCCGGTTGGTTTCATGCGGGTGAAGAAGTCCGGATCGTTATCCTTGCCGCCTCGGATCGAGCGGACGATGCTCATCACCTTGTCGCCGCGCTCGGGGAAGTGGACTGAAAGCCATTCGCGGAACAGCGGGGCGACTTCGTGCGGCAGCCGCAGCGGAATCCAGCCCACGCTTTGAACACCGATGGCCGCGACGCGCTGGACGATTTCTTCCATGAACTCGTCGGTGATGGCCGGGATGATGGGCGAAACCGAACAGTGCGTCGGCACGCCCGCTTCAACCAGTTTTTCCAGAGTTTGCAGACGTTTGGCTGGCACAGCTGCACGCGGCTCGAGCTTTCCCGAGAGCTTGGGGTCGAGGCTCGTCACCGATATCGCCACCGCCACCAGGCGCCGCTGGGCCAGTTCGGCAAGCAGGTCGAGATCGGCGAGAACACGGTCCGACTTGGTCGTGATCGTCACCGGATGGCGCGCGTCGAGGCAGACCTCCAGCAGGCTGCGCGTGATGCGGTAACGCGCCTCGATCGGCTGATAGGGATCGGTGTTCGTGCCCATGGCAAGCGGCTTGGGCCGATACTTCGGCTTGGCCCATGTCGCGCGCAGAAGTTCTGCCGCATTGGGCTTGGCGAAAAGCCGCGTTTCGAAATCGAGGCCGGGCGACAGGTCGTGATAGGCGTGGGTGGGGCGCGCAAAACAATAGACGCAGCCGTGCTCGCATCCGCGATAGGCGTTGACTGACCGGTCGAACGGGACATCGGGCGACTGGTTGAAGCTTAGGATGGTGCGCGGGTGTTCTTCCGTCACCGTGGTGCGCAGCTTCACGGGCGGGCCGTCAAGCTGCTCCATGTAATCGCGCCAGTCGCCATCGGTCTCGCGCGTGGCAAGGCCGAAGCGCGTAGGCACCTCGGCGCCTTGCGCACCGCGGCCGGAAACAGGGGGGGCGAGTCGGCGTTCCATGCATGAGAACATACACGGAACATGCAGCAGCGTCGACGGTTCAGCCGAGGCGGATTTGCATCGCCGCTCCGCCGAGCCAGAGGCCGATGAGCAGCACCGATTCCCAGCCGATGCCCGCCGGACCCTGCCGCTCCCGGCGCAGGAGGCCCATGAGCAGCACCGCCGTCATCAGGATGGCGAGTGCCATCCAGAACACGGTGCGCTCGCTGATTGCGTTGTAAATGCTGCCTTCGCGATAAGCGACGTCGCTTGCGGCAACGAACAGCGCGTCGAACATGTTTCCTCCGATGATCCCGCCCACCGCCAGCTGGAGCGCACCGCGCCGCACGGCGGCGATGGTGGTGACGAGCTCGGGCAGGGAGGTAACCACGGCAGTCCCCAATGCGCCGACGACGCCTTGCGATATGCCGAGCCGGCCTGACAGTTCCAGGCCCGTCGTGCCTACGAGCCAGCCGCACAGGCCGACCACGGCGACCATCCCGGCGAAGATCAGGCCGAGCAGCCAGATCGGCCTTTCATCGTCGCACTCGTCATCATCCTCGTCGCGCGTATCGCTGGTGTTCCGCGGCAGCCACATGGGCCTTTGCTTGATCCGGTGCGCGTTGTGGAGGCCGACGAGATAGGTCGCAACCAGCACCGGTGTCAGCAGGTTCACGCCCCAGATGACGATTGGCGGCGAGGACCACGCCATGATCGGCAGGATCAGCAGGATGATGAGCACCGCGGCCTGGCCGAGGTTGACCGGGCTTGCCGCCGCGTGTTCGAGATTGACCTTGCGATAGGCGACGTCGGCGATGGCGAGGAACATGGTCTGCGCGGCGATGCCCCCTACGGCATTGGACACCGCGAGATCTGGCGCGCCGCTGGCGGCTGTGCTGGCCGAGGTGACAATACCGGCAATGCTCGTGCCTGCGCCCAGAAGGACCGAGCCAACCAGCGCCTCTCCGAAGCCCGTGCGGTCCGCCAGCGTGTCGGCCAGGCCCGCCATGCGCGAGCCCACAAGCGCGATGACGAAGGCCGTTCCGGCGAAGATCAGCAGGAGGCTAGTGGTTGAAAGCAGAGCGAAATCGGGCAGGTCGCGGTTCCTCGGCAGCTTGCCGGAAGGACGCGCGAGAGGAGCGGTCGGTTCCTCAGCTTTCGCGCAGGCGCGGCATCAGCTCGACGAAATTGCAGGGCTTGTGGCGGCTGTCGAGCTGGTAGTGAAGGATCTGGTCCCACCCGTCTTTCACCGCGCCGTTCGAGCCGGGCAGGGCGAAGATATAGGTCCCGCGCGCCAGCACCGCGCAGGCGCGTGACTGAATTGTGCTCGTCCCGATGCTGGCGATACTGATGTAGCGGAAATACTCGCCGAAACCCGGGATATCCTTGCTCTTCACCCGGTCGAGCGCCTCGGGCGTCACGTCGCGCCCGGTAAGCCCCGTGCCGCCCGTGGTGATGACGCAGTCGATGCTCTCGTCGTCGATCCAGCGATGGAGGTGCGCGGCGATCTCCTCCACGCTGTCGCGGCTGATTTCGCGCGCGGCGAGTTCATGACCGGCCTCCGTGATACGAGCTTCGAGGATGTCGCCCGAGGTGTCGTCGGCCAGCGTGCGGGTGTCCGACACAGTCAGCAGCGCGATGCGAATGGGAATGAAGCGGCGGCTTTCGTCGATCGGCATGGCGTTACCTCACCCGCGGGAACATCGGCCAGTCGTTCTCGGCGAGATCGACGCGGCTCGGAGCGGCGGCATCCGCCTGGCGCAGGTACATCCAGTAGTTGCGCATCACGATGGCGACATAGCCGCGCGTCTCCCAATAGGGGATGCTTTCCATGTACAGCAGCGGATCGTCCTGGTCGCGGATCTCGCTTTCCCAGCGCGCCACCGGGGTCGGCCCGGCGTTGTAGGCGGCCATGATCTTGGGCAGGCGCCCCTGCGTGTAGCCCGAGGTGCTGAGCGCCTCCAGCGTGCGCTGACCGAAGGCGAAATTGACTGCCGGGTCCTTGAGGTCGGCCGAGGCACTCATGTTGATGGAGGAGGCGTATTCGCGCCGCGTGATGGGCATGATCTGCATCAGGCCGATGGCGCCGGCCGGGCTCACCACCCGTTCGCGGAAATTCGATTCCTGCAGGGCGTGAGCAAAGGCCAGCGCCGGGTCGACGCGCCACCCGCCCACCGGCGCGCGGAAGGTCACCGGATAGCGCAGGCTCGGGTGTGAGCCTTCGCCGCGCGGGGCGTTGTAGGCCATGTAGTTCTGCGCGCTGGTCAGGCCGAGCGCGCGGGCAAGGCGCGAAAGCGCGCCAAAATCGTCCGGGTCGCCCGTGCGCACCAGCCACAGGATATCGTTCTCCGCTTCCTCGCGGCGACCGATTTCCGCCAGCATCACCGCCTGCCGCGCGGCTTCGACATCGCGCAGGCGGCGCCAGTCGGCTTCGGTTAGGTCGGGCTGGGTGTGGGTTTCCGGAAGGTCGCGGCCGAGCTGTTCGTGGGCGAGCATGCCGTAGAGCGTTTCGGGGAAGCGCGCGGCGCCGCGCAGCTGTTCGGCTGCCTGCTCGGGCTCGCGGCAGCGGATCAGCGCGCGGCTCGCCCAGTAATGGGCGGCCGACCCGAGTTCGGGATTGACCGCGCCCGCAGCCGAGCGCTGGAAGGCTTCCGCCGCTCGCTCGCAATCGCCGAGGCGCCAGGCGGCAAGGCCAGCGGCCCAGTCGCCTTCCGCGACCCAGGCGCCGCTGCCGTTGTCGCGCACCCGGTCCGCCAGCGCCCAGGCCTGTGCGTCGCGGTTCTCGATGTAATAGCTCCACGCCACGCGGTAGCGCCATTCGGCCCGCGCCTCGCTCGAGAGCGTCGCGTCGACGCCGTCGAGGAGGATGCGCGCACCGTCAGGATCGTCGTTGGTGATCCGTTCAAGGATGGCGGAGCGGACATTGCCAGGCATGGTCCCGTCCTGCACCGAGCGGGGCCGGATACGCTTGGTCATGCCGGGCTGGCGCACCAGCTCACGCTCGCGGCGGACCGAGGGCGGGCTTTCAAGGCCGCGGGTCTCGCCAAGGCGGATGATCGCTTCGGCTTCGGGCAGGCTGGCATAGCGGCCGAGCCAGGCTTCGATCCGCGTCAGGTCGATGCGCGGGCTGTCGGGATGGAGGTAATAGCTCGCCAGCGCCGCGCCGTGCAGCGGTCCGCTGTCGCGGTTGGCCAGCATTACCTCGACCCGGTCCCAGTTGCGGTTGTCGATCGCCTCGAACAACGAGCCGTAATAGGCCCGGTCGTCGGTCGAAAGCAGCTGGGGCAGGGCGGCGGCGTGCGAGCGGGTGAAGTATTCGACGCTGCTGCCCTGTGCGAGCGCCGGTGTGGCAGTGGCCGCAAGAAGCGCCACGGCGAGGGTGCGGAGGGTCATCGGGTCCAGTCCAGCCAGCGGTTCCAGAAGGTTTCCCGCCGCGCCGCTGAACGGGCGAGATTGCGAAGGTCGGGGGCGGCAAGCACGGGGTAGGGCTTGCCCTTGCAGTCGATTGCGAGCGGATCGCGCGCGTCTTCGGGCGAGCGGCCGAGCAGGGTGAGCTGCGCGCGTCCGAACAGCACCACGCGCTGCGGCTCCGCAAGCGCGATATGGGCGGTCAGCACGGAACCGATCCCGCTTGCGGCAAGTTGCGCCCAGTCGGGCATCGCCATGGGCGCGGGCAGGGCGCTTGCGAAATAGGCTTCGTGCTCGGCCACGCCCAGGGCGGAGAGCATGGCTTTGACGAAAGGCGCTGCGCCGCCCGTCAACAGGCCCTCGCTATCGTCCTCGAAGGGCTGCGGGACGACCAGCATAAGCTTTGCCCCTGGAACGCCGCGCGGGCACACCCGCCGTTCCAGCGCGCCATCGGCCAGCGACGGCTCGCTCATCCACCATTCGCGAAATTTTTCGAGCGTGTCCGGAATGCCAGCCATCGCGACGGCTGGAGCGCCTGCAGCCTCAGGCTCGAGCGCGCGTTCGAGCGCGGTCTTGCGCGCTATCGGCGGCGGAACAGGTGGGGGCGGGGCCGCTACGTCTTGCTCGGCTTCGGGCTCTGCCAGCCAGCCGCTCGCCTCGTCGGAAAAATCGGCGTCGACGCCCGCTTCGCGCCACCAGTCGAGCGCGCCTTCTAGGGCCTTGGCAGCGCTGTAATCGCGCGAATTGGGGGGATCGGCGTGCATCATTCCTGTGGCGCAGGTCTTGACCTCTAAAGCGCCACCAATCAAGGCATTCGGAGCAGTTACGCGACGAAAAGAGAGAGACATGAGCGAACGCGAATCCATGCCCTGCGACGTCGTCATCATTGGCGGCGGTGTTGCCGGCCTCGGGGCGGCTATCCGGCTGAAGCAGATCAACGAGGAACTCGAGGTCGTCGTCCTCGAAAAGGGCAGCGAAATCGGCGCCCACATCCTCTCGGGCGCGGTGGTCGATCCGATCGCGCTGGACGAGCTGCTGCCCGAATGGCGCGACATGGATTGCCCGATGGCGGAAACGCCGGTTGGCGAGGACCTGTTCTACACGATCAGCGAAACCGGCGCCTCGGCCATGCCGCACATCATGTTCCCGCCGTTCATGTCGAATGAGGGGTGCTACACCGGCTCGCTCGGCAACCTCTGCCGCTGGCTCGCCGAACAGGCCGAGGGCCTCGGTGTCATGGTCTTCCCCGGCTTCCCGGCCGCCGAAGTCATGTTCGACGAGAACGGCGCGGTCTCGGGCGTCATCACGCAGGACATGGGCATCGCCGCCGATGGATCGCAGAAGGGCGAATACGAGCCCGGCATGGAAATCCACGCCAAGTACACGCTTTTTGCCGAAGGCGTGCGCGGCAACCTGACCAAGCAGATGAAGGCCAAGTTCGACCTCGAGGCCGATTGCGAGCCGCAGGTCTACGGCATCGGCATCAAGGAACTGTGGGATATCGACCCCGAGCTGCACGAGCCGGGCAAGATCGTCCACACGCAGGGTTGGCCGCTTAACGAAAGCGGCAGCAACGGCGGCGGCTTCCTCTACCACCAGGCGAACGGACAGGTTGCCTTGGGCCTCGTCACCTGGCTCGATTATTCGAACCCCTATGTCTCGCCCTACCAGGAATTCCAGCGCTGGAAGCACCACCCGCTGATCGCCGAGACGCTGAAGGGTGGCAAGCGCGTCGCCTATGGCGCGCGCGCGATCAACGATGGCGGCTGGCAGAGCGTGCCCAAGCTTGCCTTCCCGGGCGGCGCGCTGATCGGTTGTGCCGCCGGCTTCGTCAACGTGCCGCGCATCAAGGGCAGCCATACCGCGATGAAGAGCGGCATGCTGGCCGCCGAAAGCATTGCCGCTGCGATTGCCGCCGGTCACGAAAAGACCGAGCTTGCGGATTACGACGCGAACCTGCGTGACAGCTGGATCGCCAAGGAGCTGAAGCAGGTCCAGAACGCGCTTCCCGCGATCGAGAAATACGGGGCCGACATCGGCACCGTGCTCGGCGGGATCGACATGTGGATGCGCTATCTCAAGATCGGCCTTCCGATCTCGATGAAGCACCACCGCGACTGCGATGCGCTCAACCGCGCCGATCTCTACCAGCCGATCAACTATCCCAAGCCCGACGGCGTGCTGAGCTTCGACCGCCTGACGAACGTGGCCTTCAGCTACACCAACCACGCAGAAGACCAGCCGGTCCACTTGCAGGTGCAGGACCTGGAGCTGCAGCGCACGAGCGAGCTGGGCGTCTTCGCCGGTCCCTCGACCCGCTATTGCCCGGCCGGTGTCTACGAATGGCTGGTCGACGAGGAAACGGGCGAGCCCAAGTATCAGATCAACTCGCAGAACTGCGTCCACTGCAAGACCTGCGACATCAAGGACCCCAACCAGAACATCAACTGGACGACGCCCGAAGGCGGCGGCGGGCCGAACTATCCGAATATGTAATCGGCGATTTCCAGTCAGTCGTTCGGTAACGCGATGGGCGATATCACATTCGGATTTATCCTGATTTTGGTCGCCATCGGGGGACTTTTCGCGATGCGATGGAGCTTGCGTAGCGGAGAGAGTGTGACGCCCTGGCCAACCGGTCCGATCACTCGTGAAATGACGCCAGTCAGGTACTGGTTTGACCTGACCAGCTATGGCGCGATCGTTCTAGCTGGCCTTTACTCCGCCGCGCAGTTGCTTGCTTGACCATGCGCGAAACCGCCTACGCCAAGATCAACCTCGCGCTGCATGTCCGCAAGCGGCGCGAGGACGGGTATCACGAGCTCGAAACGCTGTTTGCCTTCGTCGATGCGGGCGATGTGCTGACCGCGAGTCCGGCCGCGCAGGACAGCGTGCAGGTGCTCGGCGAATTCTCGAGCGGGCTCGACGATCCCTTCGACAATCTCGTCGCCAAGGCGCTGGGCAAGCTGCCGCGCGCCGATGGGCTGGCCATCACGCTCGAAAAGAACCTGCCCGTCGCGGCGGGGCTGGGCGGGGGATCGGCCGATGCGGGCGCGGTCTTCAGGATCGTGAAGGAATGCTACGGCCTGCCCGAGGACTGGCATGCGCGCGCGACCGCGCTCGGCGCCGATGTCCCCGCCTGTGTCGAAAGCCGCACCTGCATCGGGCGCGGGACGGGGACCGAGTTGGAACCGGCCGACGACAGCCTTGCAGGTACGCCCGTCCTGCTCCTCAACCCGCGCGTTCCGCTCTCGACAGGGCCCGTGTTCAAGCACTGGGACGGCGAGGATCGCGGGCCGCTGCCGGAAGGCGATGCACGCACGGTCGCGCTGGAGGGTCGCAACGATCTCGAAGGCCCCGCCATATCGCTGTGTCCCCAGATTGCCGGCGTTCTCTCGGCTCTCGATGGAACTTCGCCGTTTCTGGCTCGTATGTCAGGCTCGGGGGCGACGTGTTTCGCGCTCTACGAAAGCGCGTCCGCTCGCGACGCGGCTGACCAGCAGATAGCAGAGCGGCACCCGGGATGGTGGCGCATGAAAGGTGCCTTGCGATGATGATCGACAACCTCCCCTACCGCCAGGTCGGCACGGAAGACCTGCGACCGGGAGGGCTGCTGTGCGTTGCCGATCACGCCTCCAACTACGTGCCCGAAGAAATCGAGCTCGGCATCGACCGCGCGCTGCTCGACCAGCACATTGCCGTTGATATCGGCGTGGAAGGCGTCGCCGACCGTTTGTCGCGCCGCCACAATATCCCTGCGCATATCGCCACCGTCAGCCGCCTGGTGTGCGACATGCACCGCAAGGAAGACGAGCCCGCCGTTGTCCCGACCGAGAGCGACGGCAAGCTCATTGCGGGCAATATCGGCGCCAATGTCGAAGCCCGGCTCGACCGCTTCCATCGCCCGTACCACAACGCGCTCGCCGACCTGATCGAGCAGGCCCAGCCCAAGATGATCGTCGCGCTGCACAGCTTCACGCCCAAGCTCGACACGAGCGACGAGGAACGTCCCTGGGAAGTCGCGCTGCTCTACAACCAGGACGACACCGCCGCGCGCCACGCCATCCGGCTGTTCGGCGAGCAGGGCCTGACCGTGGGCGACAACCAGCCCTATTCGGGCAAGCAGCTGAACGCGACGATGGACCGCCACGCGGAGGCCCATGGCATTCCCTATTGCACGGTCGAGATCCGGCAGGACCAGATTGACACCGAAGCGGGCCAGTCGCGCTGGGCAATGATGCTGGCCGATGTCATGGGGCGCGTCGCGCTCGAGGTCTAAAGCCGAGCTTGGCCCGCCTGCCAGCAAACTTCGATTAGCGCGCGCGTTTCTCTCTGCTAGGCTTGGGTCACCCCAGCCAGAGAGACACGTCATGCCTGCCTACCGTTCCCGCACCACCACTCACGGCCGCAACATGGCCGGCGCCCGCGGATTGTGGCGCGCGACGGGGATGAAGGACGGCGATTTCGGCAAGCCGATCATCGCCGTGGTCAACTCCTTCACCCAGTTCGTGCCGGGGCATGTGCACCTGAAAGACCTCGGCCAGCTGGTCGCGCGCCAGATCGAGGCGGCGGGCGGCGTGGCCAAGGAATTCAACACCATCGCGGTCGATGACGGCATTGCCATGGGCCACGACGGGATGCTCTATTCGCTCCCCAGCCGCGACCTTATCGCCGACAGCGTCGAATACATGGTCAACGCGCACTGCGCCGATGCGATGGTGTGCATTTCCAACTGCGACAAGATCACGCCCGGCATGCTGATGGCCGCCATGCGGCTCAACATCCCGGCGGTCTTCGTGTCCGGCGGTCCGATGGAAGCGGGTAAGGTCGTGGTGAAGGGCAAGGAGGTCGCGCTCGACCTCGTCGATGCGATGGTTGCCGCCGCCGACGAGGCCTATACCGACGAGGAAGTCACCGCCATCGAGCAGAACGCCTGTCCGACCTGCGGATCGTGCAGCGGCATGTTCACGGCCAATTCGATGAACTGCCTGACCGAGGCGCTCGGCCTTTCGCTGCCGGGCAACGGCTCGACGCTGGCGACCCACGCCGACCGCCAAAGCCTGTTCGAACGCGCCGGCCGGCTCGTGGTGACGCTCGCCAAGCGCTATTACGAGGAGGACGATGAAAGCGTCCTGCCGCGCTCCATCGCCAGCTTCGAGGCCTTCGAGAACGCGATGAGCCTCGATATCGCCATGGGCGGATCGACCAACACCGTGCTCCACCTGCTCGCCGCCGCGCACGAGGCGGGGGTCGATTTCACCATGGAAGATATCGACCGGCTGAGCCGCAAGGTGCCCTGCCTGTCCAAGGTCGCCCCGGCCAAGAGCGATGTACACATGGAGGACGTCCACCGCGCAGGCGGCATCATGTCGATCCTTGGCGAGCTGGAGAAGGCGGGCCTGCTGCACACCGCGCTGCCGACCGTCCACAGCCCGACCATGGGCGACGCGCTCGACGATTGGGACATCGGCCGTACGCAGAACAACAAGGTGCGGGAATTCTATGCCGCTGCGCCCGGCGGGGTGCCGACGCAGACCGCGTTCAGCCAGTCGCGCCGCTGGGAATCGCTCGACCTAGACCGGGAAAACGGAGTGATCCGCAGCGCCGAACACGCCTTCAGCCAGGATGGCGGCCTTGCGGTGCTCTACGGCAATATCGCGCGCGACGGGTGCATCGTGAAAACCGCCGGCGTGGACGAGAGCATCCTCACCTTCGCCGGGCCGGCCAAGGTCTACGAAAGCCAGGACGACGCCGTGACCGCGATCCTCACCGGCCAGGTGGTCGAAGGCGATGTGGTCGTCATCCGCTACGAAGGGCCGCGCGGGGGGCCGGGCATGCAGGAAATGCTCTATCCCACCAGCTACCTCAAATCGAAGGGGCTGGGCGCGGCCTGCGCGCTGCTGACCGATGGACGTTTCTCGGGCGGCACTTCGGGCCTGTCGATCGGCCATGTCTCGCCCGAAGCCGGTGAGGGCGGGGAAATCGCGCTGGTGGAGGAAGGCGACCGGATCGAGATCTCGATCCCCAACCGCACCATCCACCTCGCCGTATCGGACGAAGAGCTGGAGAAACGCCGAGCAGCGCAGGAAGCCAAGGGCTTTGCCCCGGCCGAGCCGCGCGAACGCCGCGTATCCCCCGCGCTGCAGGCCTACGCCGCGATGACCACCTCGGCCGCACGCGGCGCGATCCGGGACGTCTCGAAAGTCACCAAGCGCTGAGGCTTGCCGATTGCCCCGCCGCATGGCAGCGACGGGAGCGATGGCGCAAACCCTCTTCCGATACCTGGCCCTGGGCCTAGCCGGGATGCTGCTGGCATCCTGCGGCGGCGCTGTATCGCCCGAGGTTTCGGAGCTTGGCGACCAGCCGGTCGAATGCGCTCTGGCCGGGGCTGAGGACTTCGTGGCCGAATGCTATTTCGAGCCGGCCGACGATCCGGACGACACACGGCGCGTGATCCTGCATCCTGACGGCGGGTTCCGGGTGTTCGAGCAGGCAGAGACCTACAGCGGTTTTACGACCGGCGACGGCGCTTTGCCCGCCGTGGAAGAAGTTGTTGGCGATAAGGTCATCGTCTCCGTCGGTCCCGACCGTTACCGCTTCGACATGCCGGTGACCGGTGAGTGAGCCGGTCCTGACTGTCGCCGCGATGCGAGCGGCCGAGCGCGCGGTGATGGACGCAGGCACCAGCGAATGGGCCCTGATGCAGCGCGCCGGCGAGGGCGCGGCGCAATGGGTCATGCGCGCAGCGGCCGGGCGATCGGTGACCGTGCTCTGCGGTCCGGGCAACAACGGCGGCGATGGCTATGTGATTGCCGAGGCCTTGCGGCGAAAGGGCTACGCGGTGGACGTGGTCGCGCCGGTCGAGCCGAAGACCGAAACGGCGCGCACAGCGCGCTCCGCATACGCGGGCCCGGTTTCGAGCGAGGGTCCGTTGGACGGCGCGATCGTAGTGGACGCCCTGTTCGGCTACGGCTTGTCCCGAAGGGTCGAAGGTGATTTTGCGAGACTGCTTGAAGAGGTGAGCTCAAGTGCATCATATAAAATAGCAATTGATGTTCCGAGCGCTGTCGAAAGCGATACGGGCGCAGCCCTCGGTCCCCTGCCGCAATACGACCTCACCCTTGCGCTCGGCGCGTGGAAGCAGGCGCATGTAATGATGCCCACGATGGTCTCGATGGGCGAGCTGAAGTGCGTTCCGATCGGGCTCGACCTTGGCTCGGCCACCTCTTTCCTCAGCCATCCTCCGCGGCTTCAATCGCCCGGGGCCGACGCGCACAAATACCGCCGCGGTCTTCTGGCGATCGTAGCGGGCGCCATGCCCGGCGCTCCGCTTCTCGCAGCCGTGGCGGCCATGCGGGCAGGGGCGGGCTATGTGAAGCTGCTGAGCGCGCATTCGCATCCCGACGCACCGGCGGACCTTGTGATCGAGGGCGGATCTGCGGCGCTCGAGGACAAGCGCTTGTCGGCGGTCCTCGTAGGCCCGGGACTGGGGCGCGACGACAGCGCCTGCGAACACCTCGCCAGCGTGTTGGCTCGCCGCCAGCCCGCCGTGCTCGATGCCGACGCCTTGCACCTGCTCGATGCTGACGTGATCCAGCAGGCCGACGTCACGGCCCTGTGCCTGACCCCGCATGAAGGCGAACTGGCGGCGCTCTGCCAGGCCTTTGACGTCACGGCGCACAGCAAGCTCGACCGCGCCCGCGGGCTTCACGAACAGACCGGCCTGACGGTGCTGGCGAAGGGCCCCGATACGATCCTCGTGGGGGCAAAGGGGACACGTTTCTTCCCGCGCGCTTCCAGCTGGTTGTCGATTGCCGGCACCGGGGATGTGCTCGCCGGCATCACGGCATCCCGGCTTGCCGTGCATGGCGATCCGATGCGTGCGGCAGAGGAAGGCGCCTGGCTCCACCACGAAGCCGCACGGATTGCATCCCCGGCCTTTTCGGCCTCCGACCTTGCCCAGGCGGTCAAACCGGCCATGGCGTCCTTCCTATGAGCGAAAGCGAATCCATCCTCCGTATCGCCGCGCGCGGCGATGGCGTCACGGCTTCTGGCCGGCATGTGGCGGGCGCTGTTCCCGGTGACGTCGTGGCCGCTGACGGCACTGTGACGCCGGGACCGCACCACGCCGATCCGGCGTGTCCGCATTTCAGCGCCTGCGGTGGCTGCCAGCTCCAGCATGCCGACGAAGAAGCGCTGCGCCAGTTCGTGACCGACCGCGTGCTGAACGCCGCCGAAGGGCAGGGGCTGGAAGTGGGTGAAGCCCTGCCGACCCATCTTTCCCCCGCGAATTCCCGCCGCCGCGCCACACTGCACGCGCTACGCACCGCCAAGGGCGCGGTCCTGGGCTTTCGGGAAGGCGGCGCGAACCGCATCGTCGACATGCGCGAATGCCCGATCCTCGCACCGGAGCTGTTCGCGCTGACTGGCCCCTTGAGGGTTCTTGTTGCCCAGCACGCGGAGCGCAAGCCTGTCGATATCGAGCTGGCGCTGGTCGACCAGGGTATCGATTGCACGCTCAAGGGCATCGAGGCCGAGGGGCTTGCGGCGACCGAGGCGCTGCTCGACTTCGCCCGCGACAACGCGATTGCGCGCCTCTCGCTCGATCGTGGCTATGGGCCGGAAACCGTGTGGGAGCCCGAACCGCTCACCGTGACGCTGGCAGACGTGCCGGTGCCGTTCCCGCACGGCAGCTTCCTCCAGCCCACGCGCGATGGCGAACAGGTGCTATCGCAGGACGCACAGGCGTTCCTGGAAGGGGCATCGACCGTCGCGGATCTCTTCTCCGGTCTCGGGACTTTCGCCTTTGCGCTCGCCGGTCCGCGCAAGGTCCTCGCTGTCGAGGCGGCGTGCGATGCCCATCTTGCCTGCAAGACGGCGGCTAACGCCCGGCAGATTCCGGTCCTCACGCTCCACCGAGACCTGTTTCGCAATCCGCTGCAGGCGGATGAGGCGGGACGGTTCGGCGCGCTGCTGCTGGATCCTCCGCGAGCCGGCGCGCGCGAGCAGGTGGCACAGATTGCCGCCAGCACGGCCAGCCGCGTCGCCTATATAAGCTGCAATCCGGCCAGCTGGGCGCGCGATGCCAAGGTTCTGGTAGAGGCGGGCTTCCGGCTCGAAAAGCTACGCCCGGTGGGCCAGTTTCGCTGGTCGACCCATGTCGAGCTGACCAGCTACTTCACCCGCTAGCCGCGCAGCGCCTCGAGCAGCCGTTTGCGGAGCCAGTCCTGCGCGTCGGGCTGCGAATAGGCGTGGTCGGCGCCCGAGCAGCGTGCGAGGCGGTCATCGCCGCTGTCCCAGCGCTCGAGGAAGACCTGCGCCGTGCGGTCGTCCTCGGCGATCAGGAAGCGCACCGGACCAGCGAACTCGGCAATCCCGCCGCGCATCTCGTCTGCCAGAGAGGAGGGCGCAGCCTTCGCCTTCGAGGCCTGCATCAGCCCGCGCGCGAGCTTGCGCAGGTCGACACCGCCCGAAAGCAGGCGGAGCACTTCGCGTGGGTTTTTGAGCTTTTCGGCATAGCGCGAACGGACGGCGGACGGGGGCGGGGTATCGTCCTCCTCGTCCTCGATGGTCCACGGATTGCTCAGCACCAGCGCATCGCACTCGGCGCCGCCGGCAAGCATCAGCGCGCTGGCCGCGTCGCAATTGCCGAAGCCGACGACGCGCTCGACCTGCGGAGCCAGCGCGCGGAAAGCCTGAAGGGCAGCGGCGATATCCTTGCGCGACTTGCGGAAGCCTCGGTTCTCGCCTTCGCTGTCGCCGATCCCGCGCCGATCGAAGCGGAACACGGGAAAGCCCGCACGTGCAATCTCGGCGGCGAGGCGGCTTTGCGAATTGAAGGCGCCGGCGCGGATTTCGTTGCCTCCGCTCACAAGCAGCAGGCCGGTGGTCCCCGGCGCGCTGTCGATGGTCGCTCCGCAGCGCCTGCCCTGGCATTCGAAGGAAAGGGCGAGCCGGCTCATTGCTCCGCCCCTTGTCCTGCGATCAACGCGACCAGCGCCTGCGCCTGGTCGGCATCGTGATCATTCTCCGCGCGCAGCCACAGCGGTTTCCCGCCGACAGCGGTCTGTTCGATGGTCGAGTAGCCCGGCGGTGTGACCGCTTCGGCGGTTTCGAGTTCCTGCAGGAGGTCCGCGCCCAGCGCCCATCCGGCAAGGGTAAGTCCCTCGGTGCGCCCGCGCTCCATCAGCGTATCCGCAGTCTCTTCCTTGCCGGCTTCGCGCGCCGCGAGGACGCGGGCCCGGATCATCGAGCGCAGCACCTGCTTGGGCTTGGCGGGGGCATAGAGCCAGCCTTCCATCCCGTCCGGGACCAGCCAGCAGCCGGACCGCACGGCGAAGACGTGGGTCGCGCCGAAATGCGCGGCTGCGGCGGCAACGCTCGCGCGCCAGTGACCGAGCGTTTGCGCAGGGAAGGGCGCAAGGCTCTCGTTGCAGCCCGGCAGGTCGGGCAGGACGGAATCGATACCTGCTTCGTCAAGAAGGCGCATTATTTCATAGAGTTGGTGGCGCAACTTGTTCGATTCGTCGAACAGCGGAGCGACCAGCAGGACACGCTTGGATCGCTGCTGGTCGAAGACGAGCGCAATCTCCTCGCCCGTGCTGCCATCGGGCATCGGGCAAGGCCAGGGGGTGTACATGCTGGGGGCTTAGCCCTCGGCGACCTTGGCTTCGGCAAAGGCCAAAAGGCCGCCGTAGCTTTCCAGCATCTCGCCATCGACGTCTTCGTCTTCGATGACGATGTCGAGGCGGTCTTCCATTTCGGTGAGAAGGCCGGCGACGGCCATGGAGTCGAGCTCGGGCAGGTGGCCGAAGAGGCCGGTGTCGTTGTCGAAGCCTTCGACCTGCGTTTCCTCAAGCCCGAGGACGTCGCGCAGGATCCCGCGCAGCGTCTGGTCGATAGCGCTGCGGCTCGGCCCGGTCGGCTCGGCGTGTGCGGTTTCGGCGGTCATGGCTGCGGCGTTTCCCTGTCATTGCCCCGTTTCGAAGGCGTTGCCCTTAGCTGGCGCGATTGTGCGGTGCAAGGCGGCGCACCAGCATCTTGGCCAGAGCAGGCCAGGCGCGGGGCTGGCGCCAGTCAAGCGCGGTCAGGCGGTAGCGGGGGCGGTTCACTTCCATCCAGTCGCGTTTGTAGGCGTCCGAACCGGTCCCGAAATCGACCAGATCGACCCCGTCCGCATCGATCACATGCTCGAACAGCGCTGCGCTGAGGGTGGTGCCTGCCGACAGCGGCTTGGCCGCTTCAATGTGCGCGAGCTTGTGGATGTAGGCGGTGGCATTCTCGACCGTCCAGAATTGTGCGGCGACCGGGACACCCCCGGCGCGGGCGATGCCGAGGCGGATGCGGCCCGCTTGGCCCTCGGCTCGGGCAAAGGCTTCGAGGATGTCGGAGCGTTCCTCCTCAGGCTTCCAGCTTTCCGCGTAGATCGCCTGGTAGTCGGCCCAGGCGGCCTCGTCGAAGCGTGTCAGGATCTCGACCTCGACCTTCTTTGCCTTGCGCTTGAGCGTTGTGCGCATCTTGCCCGGGCGCTGGGCCCAGTATTCGGAGAAGCTCCGGCCGCCCACGGGCAGGACGTGGTTCTCGTCGCACGGTTCGCGCGATACAATCCAGCCTGCGCTGCGCAGGGCTTGCTCTAACTGGGTGGCGCTGCCGTCTTCATCGGGCAGGGGAGCGAGGGTGAGCGCGTGGGTTTTTCCGCGCAGATCGGCCGCCAGAGTTTCGAGCAATTCCGGATCGTCGCCCCGCGGGCGCCAAGTGAAGCTGAAGAAGTAGGTGAGGCTCTCAAGCCCCTCATCGCTGCGCTGCAAGGGCAGCATCACGACCTCATCGCTACGCTGCGCCACGGCGAAAAGCGGGCTTTCGAGCAGGGCGAACCAGTCGAGCCTGTCGAAAGGCCCCTGCGCGGACCGATCAAGCCCTTGCAGTTTGGTAACCGTCTCGTGATAGCTGACCGCGATGTCCAACGGATTTCCCTCGCTCAGGAGCGTTAATGCCTGATCCCACGCCGCTACCGCTCGATCAACTGGCCGAGCGCGGAAGTGCACAGGCACCCGCATTGGTGCTGCGCGACCGTACCCTTAGCTTCGAGGAGTTGAGGAAACGTGTCTCGCTGCTGGCCGGGTGGCTGGCCGCGCAGGCGGAGAAGGGTGCGCGGGTGGCCAGCTGGGCCGCCAAGGGCGAGCTGACCTGCCTGCTTCCGCTCGCGGCAGCGCGCGCCGGCCTCGTGCATGTGCCGATCAACCCGCTGCTGAAGCGCGCGCAGGTCGCACATATCCTTTCCGACAGCGGATCGGTATTGCTGATGGGCACCAAGGCGCGCCTCGCCACGCTGGAAGACGGCGATGCGCCTGCGGCCTGCACGGTGATCGAGGAGGACGCGGTCTTCGCCCTGGCTGAAGAGCACGGTGCCGGCCTGCCGCCATCGCAGCACGATCCCGACGACCTGGCGGCAATCCTCTACACCAGTGGATCGACGGGCCGGCCCAAGGGCGTCATGCTGAGCCATGCCAACATGTGGCTGGGTGCCGTCAGTGTGGCCGATTATCTCGGCATGGCGGGTGATGACGTCACGCTTGCCGTGTTGCCGCTAAGCTTCGACTACGGCCAGAACCAGCTTCTTTCGACCTGGTACGCCGGTGGCTGCGTGGTGCCGCTCGACTATCTCTTTCCGCGCGATGTCGCCAAAGCCTGCGCGAAGCACGGGGTCACGACGCTGGCGGCGGTTCCGCCCCTGTGGGTGCAACTGACCGATCTCGACTGGCCCGAAGAGGCCGTGTCATCCATGCGGCGCCTGACCAATTCGGGCGGGGCCCTGACGGTCGACCTGGTCGCCGATCTGCGCTCTATCTTCCCGCAATCGCGGCTTTTTCCGATGTACGGCCTGACCGAGGCCTTTCGTTCGACCTATCTCGATCCCGATCTGGTGGACACGCACCCCACCTCGATGGGCACGGCGATCCCCTTTGCCGAGATCCTGGTGATCACCGATGATGGCAGGCGCGCCGAGCCTGATGAGGAAGGCGAGCTGGTCCATTGCGGGCCGCTCGTGGCGCATGGCTACTGGCAGGACCCGACGCGCACCGCCGAACGCTTCAAGCCTGCGCCTGCCATGTCCGAATATGGCGGCACGGCGGTGTGGTCGGGCGACCGGGTCAAGCGCGACGCGCAGGGCCTGCTCTATTTCGTCGGTCGCCGCGATGCGATGATCAAGAGCGCAGGGAACCGCATCAGCCCGCAGGAACTCGAAAGTGCGGCGCTGGCGACGGGCCTTGTTGCCGAAGCCGTGGCGCTGGGCGTCAAGGACGAGCGGCTCGGCCACGCCATCCACCTTGTGGTCCGGCCCGATCCCGGCGCCGAGAACCCCGAAGAGGCGCTGCCGAAGGCGCTCAAGAAGGAGCTTCCCAACTTCATGCAACCGCACGCCTTCCACTGGCGCGAGACGCTGCCGCTCAACCCCAACGGCAAACTCGACCGCACTGCCATTGCTGCGGAGATCGGCGCATGAAGCCGCTTGGCCCCATTCCCGCAGGCTTTGCGGCTATCAATGGCGAGCTGGCGATCGGCGGCAAGCCTGCCAGCCACTGGGTCGAAGAGGCCGGCCGGACGCCGCTGTTCGTCTATTCGCGCGAGCGGATCGAACAGCGTTTTGCCGAGCTGCGCGCCGCGATGCCGGAACGTCTCAAGGTAAATTACGCCATTAAAGCCAACAGCTTTGGGCCCGTTCTTTCACTGGTTTCGACCCTTGCCGATGGCCTCGATATTGCCTCGGGCGGCGAGCTCGAAATGGTTCGCGCGACCGGTTTCGACCTGTCGCGTGTCAGCTTTGCCGGGCCTGGCAAGCGCGATGAGGAACTGAAGGCTGCGATCGAGGCGGGCGTCACGCTCAACCTCGAAAGCGAGAACGAAGCGCAGCGCGCGATAGCGATCGGCGGCGAGCTGGGCGTCACCCCGCGCATGGCGGTTCGCGTGAACCCGGATTTCGAGCTCAAGGGCTCGGGCATGAAGATGGGCGGGGGCGCGAAGCCCTTCGGGATCGACGCGGAGCGCGTCCCAGCGCTTATCCGGCGTATCCTGGATGCAGGCTGTGACTTCCGCGGATTGCACATCTTCACCGGCAGCCAGGCGCTGTCGGCCGAAGCGGTGATCGACATGCAGGCGAAGGTGCTCGATTGCGCGCACCGTCTGGCCGTCGAGGCGGACACGTCCATTCCCAAGCTCAACATGGGTGGGGGCTATGGCATCCCCTATTTCCCGGGCGACAAGCCGCTCGACATCACGGCGGTTGGTGAGGCGCTGGAACAGCGCTTCGCAGAACTTCCCGACACGCTTTCACAGTCCGAGCTGTTTATCGAACTTGGCCGCTATCTCGTTGGCGAAGCAGGAGTTTACCTGACCCGCATCGTCGACCGGAAGGACAGCTACGGCGAGACCTACCTCGTGACCGATGGCGGTTTGCACCACCAGCTTGCCGCCTCTGGCAACTTCGGCACGGTGGTGCGCAGGAACTATCCCGTCGCCATCGCCTCGCGCTTCACGGCCGAGCCGGTGGAGGAAGCCAATGTGGTGGGCTGCCTGTGCACCCCGCTCGACCGCCTTGCGGACAAGGCGCACCTGCCACGCGCCGAAGTGGGCGATCTGGTCGCCGTCTTCTGCGCCGGGGCCTACGGCGCCAGCGCATCCCCCAGTGCCTTTTTGGGACAGGGCCCGGCAGAAGAAATGCTCGTCTGAGCGCTGCGTGGTAAAGGCCGCAAAACCCGCGATTTCTGCGGGATTTGCTTGCTATGGCTAACGGTCTGTTCACCTTTTTCAGGCAATAGATATCCCAACTATGGGGAATAGCGGGCGCATTACGTGTCCGGGACAGCCCCGGTCGATGCCAGGGAAACGATTTATGCGCCTTACTCGTACCACCACGCTCCTTGCCGGATGCGCTGCCTCCACGCTGGTACTGGGCGGCTGCGCGGCGGGCAGCGGCGAGCAGCTTCCCCCGGCGACCTTTGTGGCCATGCAGGAAGGCCCGGGCGAGGAGTATGTGATCGGCCCGCTCGACGAGCTGACGATCCACGTCTGGCGCAATCCGGAACTGGGCGCCGAGAAGATCCAGGTGCGCCCGGACGGCCGCATCACGATCCCGCTGGTCAAGGACATGCCGGCGGTCGGCAAGACGCCTTCGATGCTGGAAGAGGATATCCGCCTCCAGCTCAGCCAGTACATCGAAGACCCGCTGGTCTCGGTGATCGTCAACGAATTTGCCGGCACCTTCAGCCAGCAGGTCCGCATCGTCGGTGCGACCGAGCAGCCGGCTTCGCTGCCGTACCGCGCGAACATGACCGTGCTCGACGCGATGATCGCCGTCGGCGGCCTGTCGGAGTTTGCCGCGGGCAACCGTGCGAAGCTCATCCGCTTCGACAAGCAGCTTGGCCGCCAGCGCGAATACGCGCTGCGCCTGACCGACCTGCTCAAGCGCGGCGACAGCAAGGCGAACGTCCTCCTTCAGCCGGGTGATGTGATCATCATCCCGGAAAGCACCTTCTAAGGGGATACGGGGGGCATGCAGGAAGTCTTCGACGAGATCCGCAGCGCGCTGCACACGGTGTGGAACCGCCGGTGGATCGCGCTTGCCGTGGCCTGGGGTGTCTGCATTCTGGGCTGGCTGGCGATCGGGTTGATCCCGAACAGCTATGAAAGCCGGGCGCGTATCTACGTCGAGCTTGAAGACGTGCTGTCCGAACAGCTCGATATTTCGGGCGATGGCAAGCAGGCCATCACCAAGGTCCGCCAGACGCTCGTGAGCGCCGTCAATCTCGAACGCGTGGTGCGCAACACCAAGCTGGGCGAGAAGGTGGCGACCGACACCGAGATGCAGAGCGCGGTCGAGAACCTGACCAAGAACATCCTCGTCGAAAGCGAGCAGGACAACCTCTTCCAGATCACTGCGACCGTCGGCAAGTCGAGCTTCAGCGATGCCGAGAACGCCGCGCTGGCCAAGGACGTGGTCCAGAACCTGATCGACATTTTTCGCGAGTCCAACATCGCCGGCAATCGCGGCGACGTGGCCGATACGATCGCGTTCCTCGACGAGCAGCTCGAAGACCGCAAGCGCGAACTGGAAGCGGCCGAGCAGCGCCGGCTTGCCTTCGAGGCGCAGCATCCCGACCTCATCGGCGGCACCGGCTCGGTTGCCGGTCGTCTCCAGGGCATGCGCAGCGAGATGCGCGGCATCGATGCCGATATCGCGGCGGCGCAAAGCGCGCTGGCAGCGATCAATGGCCAGATCGCCAGCACGCCGCGCACGATCCTCTCCCCGAACAGCGGCGGTGCTCGTGGTGCCCTGATGTCGGCCGAATCGCAGCTTGCCGCCATGCGTGCACGCGGGCTGACCGATAGCCATCCCGATATCCAGGCCCAGCAGCGCCAGATTGCCGCGCTGCGCGAACAGGCGGCGCGCGAACCGGCAGGGGCCGGCGGCTCGCCGAACCCGGCCTATACCTCGCTCCAGTCGATCCAGGCCGAGCGCCAGGCCAATGTTCAGGCGCTCCAGGCCCGCAAGGCCGCGCTCCAGTCCGACATCTCCGCGCTGGTCGCAGCCCAGGCCGACGAACCGGCCGTTGCTGCCGAAGCCAACCGCATCAGCCGCGACTACGAAGTCCTCAAGGACAAGTATGACGAGCTGCTCAAGGACCGCGAGGAAATGCGCCTGCGCGGCCAGGTCGAAACCGAACGCAGCGCCTTCCAGTTCGAAGTTATCGACCCGCCGACCGCGCCGCGCAATCCGTCGGCTCCCAACCGTCCGCTCCTGCTGCTCGGCGTGCTCATCGTCGGCATCGGTGCTGGCGCGGGCGTGGCCTTCGTCATGGGCCAGCTGAAGTCCAGCTTTACAACGGCCGACAAGCTCGAGCGCACACTCGACCTGCCGGTCATCGGCACGATCTCGCGCTCGATGACCGATGCGGCCCGCGCGCATGAGAAGCTTCGCCTCAAGCAGTTCCTGGCGGGTGCCGGGGGGCTGGCGGGCGTGTGCTTCTTGCTGCTGGTGGTCGAAATCATCCAGGTCGGCTCGGTGGCCTGAGGGGGGAACGTGTCCGTGAATAAGCCCACAAACATCGTCCCGCCCAAGGATGGCGAGGATAAGCCCAAAAAGGGATCGCTGTTCGAACGCGCGAGCGGCGCCTTCGGTCTCGACCGGTTGGCGCCGGCGGCCGTTCCCGAGAAGCTCGCGGACGACAAGGCCAAGAAATTCGCGCCCAAGCGCAAGAGCGACACGGCGGCTGCTCCCGCGCCGACGCAGGAAACGCCCAAGCGCCGTGCCTCCGACTGGATCGGAGAGGCCGCGTCGGACGCATCGGCCGTACCGGCCGCAGCGCCCACTGTCGCGGCAGAACCGGCCAAGCCCGCGGTAGTATTCAACGGTCCGAAGCAGGCGGTCCCGCGCGAAATCCTGCGCGAAAAAGGTCTGATCGATCCCGACGGCGGCGCTTCGACGCTGCTGGAAGAATTCAGGATCGTGAAGCGCCAGGTGCTCTCCACCGCAAAGGCGGAAGGCACACAGCAGTCGCGCCGGGTGCTGGTCTGTTCGCCGCACCCCAACGAAGGCAAGACCTTCTGCGCGCTCAACCTCGCCATCGCCCTTGCCGGCGAGCGTGACATGGAAGTGCTCCTGGTCGATGCCGATTTCGGCAAGCCCTCGATCATGGGCTCGCTCGGTCTTGAAGCCGGGCGCGGCTTCATGGACGTGCTGGCCGATCCCGCTTCGCATGTCGAAGACGTGGTCGTCGGCACCGATATCCCGGGCCTGTGGGTCCTGCCCGCCGGTCAGCGCACTGGCCGCGACAGCGAATACCTTGCCAGCGAGCGCACCTGGACGGTGCTCAACAGCCTGACCCGCGGCGCTCCCAACCGTATCATCGTGTTCGACAGCCCGCCGGCCCTGGCCGCGACGCCAGCTGCCGAACTGGCCAAGCATGTCGGCCAGGCGCTGCTCGTTGCGCGAGCCGACATGAGCGGGCGCGCCGCGCTCGAAGATGCCGTCGATCTCCTGTCGGCCTGTCCCGACATCAAGCTGCTGCTCAATGATGCCACGTTCAGCCCGAGCGGGCGCAAGTTTGGCAGCTATTATGGATATGGGGAGTAAACCCATGGCCCAGCGTTACAAATTTCGTCTGATCGCCAGCGCTTCTGCTGCGCTTGTCCTGGCCAGCGCCGCTCCGCTCGCCGCGCAGTCCTATCAGGGCGCCGGTGCCGATGATGCCGAAGCGGAAGCCGAGGGTGTCGGCCAAGGGCGCGGGCGCGTCGAGATCAATCCCTATATCGAAGCCAATTCGATTGCCGCCTGGCAGATTTCGCCCATCAGCGATGTGGTGACCTACACCCAGATCGCGGCCGGCGTGGACGCATCGATCAACGGGCGGAACAACGGGGGCAGCGTCTCGCTGCGCTACGAGCGCAACTTCGCGCACCAGAACAGCGGATCGGATTCCGATACGATCACGGGTATCGCTCGCGGCTACGCCTCGATCGTCCCGCGCGTCCTCACATTCGAGGCAGGCGCGCTGGCCAGCAGCACCCGGGTCGATGCGCAGGGCCGTTCGGTGATCAACCCGATCGTCGACGACAACTTCTCGACCCAGACCTACTCGGTTTACGCAGGGCCGAACCTGACGACCCGTGCAGGCGATGTCGAAATCGAAGGCAATTACCGGATCGGCTATACCCGTGTGGATGGACCCGATTTCGTCGGTGCCGGCGGACAGCCTGCCGACCTCTTCGACGACAGCGTCACCCATAGCGCCAGCATCCGCGCGGGCACGCGTCCGGGCGAACCGCTGCCGGTGGGTGTGGGCGTTGGCGCCGGGTACTACCAGGAAGACGTCTCCAACCTCGATCAGCGCGTGCGCGATGCCTATGTGCGCGGCGATGTGACCTTCCCGGTCACGCCGACCCTGGCCTTCGTGGCCGGCGCGGGCGTGGAGGATGTCGAGGTTTCGAGCCGCGACGCCGTGCGCGATGCATCGGGCAATCCGGTCATCGGTGCCGACGGGCGCTTTGTTACCGACAAGGCCAGCCCGCGGATCATCGCCTATGAAGCCAGCGGCCTGATCTGGGATGTGGGCGTTGTCTGGACGCCCAGCAGCCGCACCCAGCTCGAAGCGCGTTTCGGCCATCGCTACGATAGCGAAACCTTCTACGGCAGCTTCAGCTGGCAGCCGAGCCGCCGCAGCAACTTCCAGATCGGCGTCTATGACGGCATCCAGGGCTTTGGCGGCCGCCTCAACAACTCGCTGGCTGCGCTTCCGACCGACTTCACGGTCACGCGCGATCCGGTCACGGGTGAGCTGACCGGCTGTGTCGCCACGCTCGACGGCGCAGGCTGCCTCGACGGCCTGCTCGGCTCGGTCCGCTCCTCGGTCTTCCGCGGCCGCGGCGTTGTGGCGAGCTATTCGCGCCAGGTTGGCCGTGTGACCGCCAATATCGGCGCCGGCTATGACCGCCGCCGCTTCATCGGCGCGCCGGGCACCGTGCTCGCGCTGGCCGATGGCATCGTGGACGAGAGCTTCTACCTCACCGCGGGCGTTTCCGGCCCGATCGGGGACCGTGCGAACTACTCGATCAACACCTTCGCGAGCTGGTTCGATAGCGGCGCAGCCAACACGGGCGACGTCCGTGCGCTGGGTAGCTCGGCGAGCTACACGCAGGAGGTGTTCCGCAACCTCTCCGCCCGCGCTGCCGTCGCCATCTCGATGCTCGACAGCGACACGGCAAACGACAACTTCACGACCGCTTCGGCCCTGCTCGGCCTGCGCTACGATTTCTGATAGGACATCCGGCATGTACGAAGAATTTTACGGTCTCAGCGAGCGCCCCTTCCAGCTCACGCCCGACCCGGCCTTCTATTTCGAAAGCATCACGCACAAGAAGGCGCTGAGCTACCTCGGCTATGGCCTCAACCAGGGTGAAGGCTTTGTGGTCATCACCGGCGAGGTGGGTTCGGGCAAGTCGACGCTGGTCGCGCATCTCAAGCAGAAGCTCGACGATGATCGGATGACCGTTGGTGAAGTGGTGACGAGCGCGCTCGACGATGACGAGATGATCCATGTGGCCGCGCGCAGCTTCGGCCTCGATATCGAAGGCGGGGACAAGGCCGCCGCGCTCGCCGCGATCGAACTGTTCCTGCACGAAGAAGCCCGCAACGGACGCCGCGTGCTGCTGATCGTCGACGAGGCCCAGAACCTGTCCATCGGCGCGCTCGAAGAACTGCGCATGCTGTCGAACTTCCAGCTCGGCGCGCATCCGCTGCTGCAGACGCTCCTGCTCGGCCAGCCGGAGTTCAAGCAGCTCCTCGCCCATTCCGACGAGCTGGAGCAGCTTCGCCAGCGCGTAATTGCCGCACACCACTTGGAGCCGATGCAGCCGGGCGAGATCGAGCCCTATGTCATGCACCGCCTGGAGCATGTCGGCTGGAACGGCAGCCCCGAAATCGACAGCGGCATCTGGGTGAAGCTTCACAAGGCTACCGGCGGCATCCCGCGCCGGATCAACCAGGTCATGACTCGCCTCCTGCTGCTTGGCGCCGTGGAAGAACAGGCCGTTCTGGAAGCGGACATGCTCGACGCGGTGGTCGAGGAAATGGCCGGTGACGCATCGCCTTCCGACGAGCTGGAGAAGGGCCCGCGCCCCGATCGCGACCTCCCGGCAGCCGAAGCCATCGCCAAGGCGAAGGACGAAGCCCGCAAGCCGGTGGAACAGCCGCAGACTGCTGCCGCTCCTGTGGCGGACCAGGCGGAAACCTCGGACAAGGGGCTGCTCGACTACCAGATCGAGGCGATTGAGGCCGCTTTCGCCCAGCGCGACAAGCACATGGCCGCGCTGCGCCGCGAAGTGGAGAAGCTGGGCCAGAACGCCAGCTCGGGCGAGCTGCCGGACGATGTCGGCCAGCGTCTTTCCGCAATCGAAGCCCGGCTCGACGAGCAGGAACGCTCCTTGCGCCATGTGCTGACCATGATGATAGACTATTTCGAAGCGCAGGGTTCGCGCGCAGCGGCCTGACCATCCAAGAGGAGACTGCGTTGAACGAGAGTTCCATCGTCAACGGCCTCTCGGTCGATGTCGAAGACTGGTTCCAGGTCGGCGCGTTCGAGAACACCATCGCGCGCGAGGACTGGGACGGTCTCGAGCTGCGCGTGGGCGACAATGTCGCGCGTATCCTCGACCTGTTCGACGAAGCGGGCGTCAAAGGCACCTTCTTCTCGTTGGGCTGGGTGGCGGAGCGCAATCCGGCGGCCATGCGGGCGATTGTCGAGCGCGGACACGAACTGGCCAGCCACGGCTATGACCACACCCGCGTGTTCACCTTCACGCGCGAGGAATTCGCCGCTGACCTCGCCAAGTCGCGCGCGATCCTGGAGGATACGAGCGGGCAGGCCATTACCGGCTACCGCGCGCCCAGTTTCTCGATCGATGCGCGCAACGCCTGGGCGCATGAGGTTCTGGCGGAGCAGGGCTATGCTTACTCTTCCTCCGTCGCGCCGGTGGTCCACGACCACTACGGCTGGCGCGAGGCACCGCGTTTTGCCTTCGATCCCGTGCCGGGCAGCGATCTTGTCGAGATCCCGGTCACGACGGCGCTGTTTCGCGGCAAGCGGCTCGCAGCAGGGGGCGGGGGCTTCTTCCGCGTGCTGCCCTATGGCTTCAGCCGCTGGGCCATCCGCCAGGTCAACCGCGATGGCCGCCCGGCGATCTTCTATTTCCACCCGTGGGAAGTCGATCCGGGCCAGCCGCGGGTTGCGGGCGCGCCCATGCGATCGCGCCTGCGCCACTACACCAATCTGTCGCGCATGGCGGGCAAGCTCACCGACCTTCTCGGCGATTTCGAGTGGGGCCGGATGGACTCGCTGGCCGAGCGCGAAAAACCGCGCAGCCTGAAGTGGGCGGCATGAACGCGCCGCTAAAGCACAGCGCAAGCCTGCGCGTGGCCGAGCTGCGCCAGCCCGACGAGGCGGCGCGGATCGAAGGCTTCGTGCGCGAGCAGGGCGGCAGTGTGTTCCAGCGCCCGCTCTGGTTGTCGGCCATCGAGGCGGGCACCGGCAACGAAGCGACCGGTCTCGTGCTGGAGCGTGCCGGTCAGCTCGAAGGCTGGCTGCCGCTGACCCTCGTCCATTCCCCGCTGTTCGGCCGCGCGCTCGTATCGAGCGGTTTCGGCGTAGGCGGCGGCGTGCTTGCGCGGCGCGATGACGACGCCGCGGATTTGTGCCGCGGTGCGGAGGAAATGGCCCAGCGCCTGTCGGTCCCGACCATCGAGCTGCGCGGCAAGGGCGCGCCGGCCGACTGGCAGGTCATTGAAGGCAAGCACGCGAACTTCGCCGCCGATCTCGCTTCGGATGACGAAGCGCAGTTGCTCGCCATTCCGCGCAAGGCCCGCGCCGAAGTGCGCAAGGGCCTGAAGAACGACCTCGAGATCACCACGGGATCGGGCGAAGCGGACCGTGCGGCGCATTACGCCGTCTACGCCGAAAGCGTTCGCAACCTCGGCACGCCGGTATTCCCGCGCAGCCTGTTCGATGCGGTTCTCGATGCTTTTGGCGAGAATGCCGATATCCTCACCGTGCGCCACCAGGGCGTCCCGGTTTCGAGTGTCCTGTCGCTCTATCACGCAGGCGCCGTCATGCCTTTCTGGGGCGGCGGCACCTGGCACGCACGCGGCCTGCGCGCCAACGAGCGCATGTATTACGAGCTGATGCTCCACGCGCGGCGCAAGGGCTGCACCCGGTTCGATTACGGACGCTCGAAGACGGGCAGCGGACCCTTTTCGTTCAAGAAGAACTGGGGCTTCGAGCCCGAACCGCTGACCTATTTCAGCTGGTCGGCACCCGGTGTCGAGGCGCGCAATATCGACCCCACCGACGAAGGCTATTCGGCCAAGATCGCCCTGTGGAAGCGCTTGCCTCTGCCTATCGCCAACCGGCTCGGCCCATGGATCGCGCGCGGACTGGGCTGACATGGGCGAAGTGCTGTTCCTGGCCCACCGGGTCCCGTTTCCGCCGGACCGCGGTGACAAGATCCGCTCGCACAACCTCTTGAAGGGCCTGGCCGCGCTTGGCCCGGTGCATGTCGGCACCTTTGGCGAAACACCGCAGGACATGGCGCAGAAGGGCGAGCTTGCCCGGCTTGCCAAGACCCACGCGCTGATCGAGCGCAGCAAGCCGCTGCCGCTGGCCGGGCTGGAGGCCCTGTTCAAGTCCAAGCCCGTCAGCCTTACAGCCTTCGACCACGAAGCGATGCGCCGGTATGTGGCCAAGACGCTGGGCAACCACCGGATCGAGACGATCTTCGTGTTCTCCGGCCAGATGGGCCAGTACATTCCCGATAGCTACACCGGCCGCGTCGTCATCGACCTTTGCGACGTCGATAGCGCCAAGTTCGAAGCCTATGCCGAGGCCGGGCAGCGGCGCTGGCTGAACACGCGGGAAGGGCGCCTGCTGTCGGCTGAGGAAGCCCGTCTTGCGCGGCGCGCCGATACGACCCTGCTCATTAGCGAGAACGAGGCGGCGCTGCTACGTTCGCGCCTGCCGCAGGGCAGCGAGGCATGCCTGCGCGCGCTGGGCAACGGTATCGATGCCGCATTCTTCGCGCCGGATCAGGCAGAGCTCCAGCCCGACCTCGAAGAGGGAGAGGATCCGCAGCTCGTCTTCACCGGGCAGATGGACTACGCCCCCAATGTTGCTGCGGCGGAATGGATGATCGAGAACGTCCTGCCCGAGCTGCGCAAGACCTACGCGCGGGCGCGTTTCCATATTGTCGGCCGCGCACCGACGCCCGCGCTCAAGGATCGTCATGGCGAACATGGCGTGCGCGTGTGGGGCGAGGTTCCCGATGTGCGCCCGTTCCTCAAATCGGCTGACCTTGTCGTCGCTCCGCTTCTGATCGCGCGCGGTGTGCAGAACAAGGTGCTGGAGGCGATGGCCATGGGAAAACCCGTCGTCGTGACGCCCGGCGCAGCAACGGGTATCGATGCAAGCGATGGCGAGCACTTCGCGATTGCTCCGGCGGAGGCCGCGCCGATGCTGGCGCGGATCGAAGCCCTGCTTGCCGATGACGAAGCACGCGCAGCCATGGGCCGTGCGGCGCGCGAATTTGTCCTTGAAAGGATGAGCTGGGCAAGCGTCCACGCGCAGCTTGCCGACCTTCTCAATTCAGACCAGGCGCCGCGCGATGCAGCCTGATGCCGCCCTGACCCGCGCACCGGCACAGGCCTGGGGCAGGGCGCTCGCGCTGCTTGGTGCGGTGTGGCTCGGCCTGTTCTGGCTGACCTTCCCGCAATGGGCGCAGATGGCGCATCAATGGTGGGATATCGACACCTACAGCCATATCCTCCTCGTCCCGCCAATCGTGGCGTGGCTCGCCTGGAACCGGATGGAGGAGCTGACGAAGTTTGCCCCGACGGGGTGGCTGCCCGGTTTGGCGGGCGTGGTTCTCGGCTTGGTCGTGTGGCTCATAGGACTCCGGATGGACATCAACCTCATCGCGCAGGCGGGCACGGTATTTGCCTTCCAGAGCGCGGCGTTCGCGGTTCTCGGCCTCCGCGCTGGGCTGATCCTCGCCTTCCCGCTCGGCTACATGGCTTTCCTCGTACCCTTCGGTGACGAGATCATCCCGCCCCTGCAATTCGTCACCGCCGAAATTGCCACGGCCCTGACGATGTGGAGCGGGATCGACACGGTTGCCGACGGCATCCTGATCGACACGCCGGCGGGCCTGTTCATCGTGGCGGAGGAATGCTCGGGCGTGAAATTTCTCATCGCCATGGTCGCCCTCGGCGTACTCGTCGCGCACACCTGTTTCTCGAGCTGGAATCGGCGCGCTTGGTTCCTGCTGGCCTGCGTGGTGGTGCCGATCATCGCCAATGGCATCCGCGCCTGGGCGACGATCTTCATCGCCCAGTATATCGGGGCCGAGGCAGCGGGCAGCTTCGACCATATCGTTTATGGCTGGGTGTTCTTCGGCATCGTGATCGCACTCGTGCTGGGCGTCGCCTGGCGCTGGTTCGAACGCGAGCCGGAAGAAGCGGGCTGGAGCGCGCAAGAGGTGGCAGAACTGCCCCTCGTCGCCCCGCTCGAAGGGCGCGCGCACACCCCTGCGCTGGTCGCCGGCATCGCGCTGGCGGTCGCATTGCTCTTTGCCGTTGTCGGCCGCGTCGGCTAGGCCGCTCGTCACATGTGCGGGATCGCGGGAATCTTCCATTACGAAACGGTCAAGCCGGTCGATCCCAAGCGGGTCGAGCGGATGGCCAATGCGCTTGCCCATCGCGGCCCTGATGGCAGCGGTGTGTGGACCGCGCCCGGTGTCGGCCTGGGGCATCGCCGCCTTTCGGTGATCGATCTCGAAGGCTCGCCGCAGCCGATGGCCTCGGTCGATGGCCGCGCGGTGATCGCTTTCAACGGCGAAATCTACAACTACCGCGCGCTGCGCCGCGAGCTGGAGCAGGCGGGCGCGAAATTCCGCACCGATGGCGATACCGAAACGATCCTGGCGGCCTGGCAGAAATGGGGCCCCGACTGCCTCGAGCGCTTCGACGGCATGTTCGCCTTCGCGCTGTATGATCTCGACAAGCGCCAGATGTTCCTCGCGCGCGACCGGCTTGGCGTGAAGCCGCTCTACCTTGCCCGGCTCGAGGGTGGGGCGCTCGCGTTTGCAAGCGAGCTGAAGGGCCTCCTCGCCAACCCCCTTATGCGCCGCCAGATCGATCCGCTGGCGATCGAGGACTACATGACCTGGGGTTACGTCCCCGATCATCGCGCGATGCTGAAGGGTGTCGAGAAACTACCCGCCGGGCATTTCCTCCTGCTCGAACATGGCCGCGAGCCCGCGGCGCCGCGTCAGTGGTGGGACGTGAGCTTTGCCGAGCGGGAGAAGGGCAAGACCGAGGACCTCTCGGCCCAGCTTCTCCACCTGATGCGCGAAGGCGTGACGAGCCGGATGGTCGCCGATGTGCCGCTTGGCGCGTTCCTGTCGGGCGGCGTGGACAGCTCCTCTGTCGTGGCGCTGATGAGCGAGGCGAGCGCGTCGCCGGTGACCAGCTGCTCGATCGGCTTCGATGTCGAGAGCGTCGATGAGACCCGCTACGCGCGCAAGGTCGCCGAATTGTTCGGCTGCGACCACCATGAACGCATCGTCTCGGCCGACCAATTCGGCGAGATCGACCGGATCGCTTCGATCTTCGACGAACCCTTCGCCGATGCGAGCGCGCTGCCGACGCTGCGCGTATGCGAACTGGCGCGCGAGCATGTGACGGTCGCGCTGTCGGGTGACGGGGCGGACGAGGCCTTTGCCGGCTACCGCCGCCAGTTATTCCATGCGCGCGAGGAACAGGCGCGCTCAGTCCTGCCGCGCGCCCTGCGCGAACCGGTTTTCGGGGCGCTGGGGCGCATCTGGCCCAAGGCCGACTGGGCGCCGCGTCCGCTGCGCGCCAAGACGACCTTCCTCTCGCTCGCCGACAGCGGTGAGGCGGGCTACGCGCGGGCGCTTGCTATCTTGGCACCCGAGCAGCGCGCTGCGCTCTATGGCGAGGGGCTATTGAAGGCGCGCGGCGACTACCGCGCCGAACAACCCTTTGAGGCTCTCATGCGCTCCGCTCCGGCGCGCAGCGGCCTCGACCGGGCGCAATACGCAGACCTCAAGTTCTGGCTGCCGGGCGATATCCTGACCAAGACCGACCGGACCAGCATGGCGGTGGCGCTGGAAGCGCGCGAACCTCTCCTCGACCACCGCCTGATCGAGTTCGGGGCGCGCCTGCCGCACCGTCAGCGGTTCCGTGGAAACACCGGCAAGTGGCTGATCAAGCGCACGATGGAGCGCTACCTGCCCGAAGACATCCTCTACCGCCAGAAACAGGGCTTCGTTACGCCGCTGTCCCAGTGGTTCCGCGGCCCGCTGGCGAGCGAGGCGCGCGCAATTGCCTCGAGCGAACTGCTGACCGGCAGCGGGTGGTTCGCCCGCCCGGCGCTCTCACGGCTTGCCGAGGATCACATTGCCGGGCGCGCGGATCATGGCCGTGTCCTGTGGCAATTGCTGATGCTGGAGCGCTCGCTGCGCCACCTGAAGCCGAGCGCCTGACGGCTGCTATGACGCGAGGCCATGGCCACGCGCCATGTAATCGGCGCTCTGCATTTCCTTGAGGCGACTGACCGTGCGTTCGAACTCGAAAGCGCCATCGCCCGAAGTGTAGAGGTTCTCCGGCTCCGCTGCAGCGGTCACGAAGAGCTTCACGCTGTTCTCGTACAGCGCATCGACCAGCTTGGTGAAACGGATCGCCTCGTTGCGATTGTCCGGCGACATGGCCGGAATGCCGACCACGATGATGGTGTGATAGGCATGCGCGACGGCGAGATAGTCGGCCGCACCCCGGTTCTCGCCGCATAGCCGCTTGAAGCTGAACACGCCGACGCCCTTGAGGCTCTTGGGAACATGCAGTGTCCGACCGCCGCCAAGGTCCAGCTCGGCGCTCGGCACGTGCTCGGCGTCTTCGGGCTTGTAGTCGGTCAGGCGGAAGAAGGCTTCGCGGACCTGCGCGGTGGCTTCTTCACCCAGCGGCGAATGCCATGTGTCGATATCGCCGAGGCGGTCGAGCCGATAGTCGGTCGGGCCGTTGAGGGGCAGCACGTCGAGCTCGGCCTCGACCAGGTCGATGAAGGGCAGGAAAAGCGAGCGGTTGAGCCCGTCCTTGTAGAGATCGCGGGGAGGGCGGTTGCTGGTGGTGACCACCGTCACGCCCTGGTCGCGGATGAGCGCGGTGAAGAGCCGCGCCATAATCGCCGCATCGGCGGTGTTGGTGACGACCATCTCGTCGAAGGCAAGGCAGCGCACGTCTTCTGCGATATCGCGGGCGACCTTGCCGGTCGGATCGCCCGGATCGGTTTCGCGGCGCTCGCGCATCCTGCGGTCGACTTCGAGCATGAACTCGTGAAAGTGCACGCGGCGCTTCTCATCGATGCCGAGTGTCTCGACGAAGAGGTCCATCAGCATGGATTTCCCGCGCCCCACACCGCCCCACATGTAGACGCCTTGCGGGCTCGCCTTCTTCGCACGGAACAGCTGGGCGAGCAGGCCGCCTGAGCTTTCGGCTTCGAGGTCTTTCTGGAGCCGGTCGAGACGCTCGGCCGCGCGGCGCTGGTCGGGATCGGCCTGGAGCTCGCCCGCCGCCACGAGCCGCTCGTAGCGGGCCAGCATCCCGGTCATGGGGTCACGCGGCGCTTCATCTTCTTCACGATCCCTGAGAAGCTGGCGACCGTGTGGTCTTGCTGCTCCACCGTGCCGCGCACAAACACCATGCTGCCGGTTTCGCGCACGATCTCGCACACCGCGTCGAGCGGTTCGCTTGGCTTGCCGCCACCGACGAACTGGGTCGAGAGTTCCACCGTTACCGAAGGCCCTGCGTTGCCGGTTCCGATAGTGTGCATGGTGGTGAACAGGCTGATGTCGATCAGCGAGAGCGTGACCGCGCCGTGGATGATACCCTGCAGGTTCTCGTGCCGCCGCTCGGGAAACATGCGCAGGCGCGCCTTCCCGTCATCATCGACGCGGGTGATGAGCTTGCCCATCACCGCGCCGTTGAACAGCGTCTGGTCCTTGAGGTTCCAGTGGCGCCAACCTGGGTTCTCCGGGTCAGGGCCGTGTTCGAAGATCTCGTCGCGCAGCGCCACGGGATCAGATGGCGCGTTCGGCCATCATCTTCTTGGTTTCGGCGATCGCCTTGGCCGGGCTGAGTCCCTTGGGGCAGACGTTCGCGCAGTTCATGATCGTGTGGCAACGATAGAGGCGGAAGGGGTCTTCCAGCTGATCGAGCCGTTCACCGGTCATCTCGTCGCGGCTGTCGGCAAGCCAGCGATAGGCCTGCAGCAGGATCGCCGGGCCCAGGAACTTGTCCGAATTCCACCAGTAGCTCGGGCACGAGGTCGAGCAGCAGGCGCACAGGATGCACTCGTAAAGGCCGTCCAGCTTCTCGCGCTGTTCGGGCGACTGCAGGCGTTCCTTGCCCGAGGGCGTGGTCGAGACGGTCTGCAGCCAGGGACGGATGCTGGCGTATTGCGCGTAAAAGTGCGTGAAATCGGGGACGAGGTCCTTGATCACGTCCATGCTCGGCAGCGGGGTGATGCGGATTTCACCCTTCAGGTCCTCGATAGCGGTGGTGCAGGCGAGGCCGTTCTTGCCGTTGAGGTTCATCGAGCAGGACCCGCAGATGCCTTCGCGGCACGAGCGGCGGAAGGTCAGCGTGGGATCGATCTCGTTCTTGATCTTGAACAGCGCGTCGAGGACCATCGGGCCGCAATCGTCGAGGTCGAGCTCGAAGGTGTCGTAACGCGGGTTTTCGCCGCTGTCCGGATCGTAGCGATAGATCTTGAACGTCTTGAGGCGACCGCCGCTTTCGGCCTTGTGCGAGCGGCTCTTGCCGGTGATCTTCGAGTTCTTCGGAAGGGTGAAGGTCGCCATTACGCTGTCAGTCCTGTTGCTTTGAGAAACCCATCTAGCGGTTCGGGCGGGGGGCGCAAGACCGAGTATGACGCATTTCCCGCAATGCCCGTCCAACAGGATGGAACACATGGAACACGCTCCTGCGCGAAAACGCGCTTGAGGGCGAAAAGCGCACGAATTCACGGGTCTTGGCGGGAACCGGAGGCATGGGCGAGGGGTCTAGGACGGTACGATGGCTGCAGGAAAGAGCTTTGAGCGCGCCGCCGTATTCGGCGCGAGTGGCGGGATCGGCAAGGCGCTGTGCATGGCGCTCGCCAACTGCGGGACGCAGGTGTGGGCGGGCAGCCGTTCGGGTGAGGTGGCGGACGACCGGCTCACCGGTTTCCGTTTCGACCTTGCTGACGAAACCTCGATCGCCGAGGCAGCGAAGGCCATGGCGGACACACCACCCGATCTTGTCATCGTAGCGAGCGGCGTGCTGACGCTCGCTGACGGCACCGGGCCGGAACGCACCTTCAAGCAGATCGACGGCGCCGCGATGGAAGAGGTCTTTCGCCTCAACACCATCGGGCCCGCGCTGGTTGCCAAGCATATGCTGCCGCTGTTCCCGCGCCGCGATCGCGCGGTTTTCGCGGCCTTGTCGGCGCGAGTGGGCTCGATCTCGGACAACGGCCTTGGCGGGTGGCACAGCTACCGCGCGAGCAAGGCGGCGCTCAACATGCTGTTGAAGAACTTCGCCATCGAGCTGGGGCGCACGCACAAGCAGGCATCCGTCGTGGGCTTGCATCCCGGCACAGTCGACACACGCCTTTCGGAGCCGTTCCAGTCGAACCTGCCCGAGGGTCAGCTGACCGAACCCGGCACGGCTGCCGAACACCTTCTCGGGGTGCTCGACACGATCGGTCCCGAGGACAGCGGCGCGGTGTTCGACTGGAAGGGCGAGAAAATTCCCGCCTAGCCTTCGAGCAGCAGGCGCCTTCGCCCGTTCTGCGCTGGCGCACGTTCGAGGTGGTGCCGTACCAGCTCACCATAGCGGGTAGCGCCGATGCCTTTGCGCAAGAGGCGCTGGGTCAGCCGCACGGCGGGTCGCTGGTTCGCCTCGATCAGCACCGGGCCGCGGTCCGAAAGACCGAGATCCCACCCAATGATCACCTGATCGCGGGCGAGCGAGCGATGCGCGTCCAGAGTGAGATCCTTCGTCGCCTGCCAGTTTGGAACCGGCGTGCCGGTAATCGGGGCGCCGGTAGCAGGATGGCTGTTGAATTCCGCCGGACCGGCGACCACCACGCCCTTGCCAAGTGTCCCGCTGGCAAGGTCGATCGGCGCCCCGAAGCCGCCTTGGTGGCCGTTGTCGACAATCGCGTCGGCGCGCCCGGCAAACCGCATCCCGGCAAAGACGATTTCGGGAGCGCCGTCTTCGTCGAGCACGGTGACTATCCGGGCGGTTGCAAGGACGTCGAAGGTCAGCGGCACCAGGTCGGGGTGGGGCGCCAGGCGTTCCTGCAAGAGGAAGTCGCCGCGGAGAAGTGCCTCGGGCACGGCGTCGCCGCAGAAGTCGCTTCGCTCGAAGGCGAGAATGCCCACGCCGCCGCTCCCGCGAACCGGTTTGGCAAGAAACCGCTCGGGTGCGCGGTCGAGCCACTCGATTCGCCCATCGGTGATCCGCGCGGCGAGGCGCGGCACGGCCAGTCCCAGCGCTTCGCAGCGCGCCTGGAACCGGGCCTTGTCGAGGAGGTCGGCCGGATGATCGGTAGCCGCGCTTTCCATCGCCCGGATGACGCTTGCCTGCTCGAACCGCCTCTGATGGGTCTCAAGCCCGCCGTTTTCGAGCAAGGAGAAAAGGGCAAGGTCGTTGGGGTCGTAAAACCATGCCCGCCCCACGCGTGTGGCTTCGGTGATCCACGCCTTTTCCTTGTTCCATGCCGCAGCAATGCGGCGCGCGCGCAGGGGTACCCACAGCCACCAGATGCACCAGATCAGCGCGTTGAATGCGATGCGCAAGGGGCCCTGGGCGGCCTTGCGCCTTTCGTAGTGCGGGTGAAGGAAGTCGGCGGAGCGAAAGGCGATAATGCCGGGATAGAGCGCGAAGTTCAGCCGGAGAAGATCGTAAAGTCGCTTCACTAGGCCGCCAGGCTTCTCGCGGTCACCAGCCCTTCGCGATGCCAGGCTTCCGCCAGCAGCGTTTCGAGGAGGTCGGCATGGCTGAAGCCGGCCACAGCGGCAGCCTTGGCCATCACCTTTTCCGACCACAGATTGCAGTTGAGGTTGATTTCGATGAAGTTGATCGCTCCGGATTTGGGATCGTAGCGGAACTCGATGCGACCGTAGTCGAAGGGCGTGAATTCCTTGGCGACCTTGTGCGCCATGGCCTCGATACGCGGAGCGATCTCAGGATCGTCGAAACGCTTGAGCGCGGACTTTTCGCTGTTCTGCACGAGATCGCGCTTCTCGTAATAGGTCCACAGGCGCTGCGTATCCTCGCGTTCGTACCACAGCATGGGCAGGGCCACCGGTTCGCCATGCATGGTGATGAAGGCGCATTGCACGTCGTAACCGTCCAGATAGGGCTCGACGATTGCGTCGTGGCCTTCGCCATGGATGAGGCGCACTGCGTTGGCGACGGTTGTCCAGTCGTGCGCATCGGAGATGCCCCAGCTGGCCGACGAGGCATTGGGCTTGATGACCCAGCGCCCGGCGTCCTTGGCGGGCAGGTCCGCTTCGAGCAAGGGCGCGCCGCGGCGGTAGCAGAACCACGGCGCGGTCGGGACGCCTGCATGATCGCACACCAGCTTCGATACCGACTTGTCATCGCCGAGCCCGCGCAGGAACGGCATGGCGCCGAGGTAGGGCAGGCCATGCTTGTTGCACAAGATCGGGATCAGCATCTCGCTGTTCACGAAGCCGCCGCGGTTGAGCAGCGGGAAGACGAAATCTGCGTCGGGCTTCTCAAACAAGACCTCGTAGGTGTTGGCCAGCGCAAGGTTCAGGCCGAGCCCTTCCAGCGTGGTCCGCACCTCGTGATGATAGATCGCGTGGTTGCCGTCTTCGGGATGCATGCCCCCGCCAAACAGGGCGTGCTTGGCCATGAAGAGGGTGCGGATGCGGTTCTTTGCCTCGTCTGGGAGGCGCAGCGGCGCGAGGTTAGTGGTCATGTGGCGATACCCGTTTTTGGTTTTGCAGGCGGCTTAGGCCCGGAAATCCGCGGTCGCCAGCGGTTTGTTGCCCTCAAGAATCCGCTTGTCGTGCGGCAGAAACACGATACCTTGAAATTGTCGCGCAATTGGAGGGTCTTGCGCCGTGGGACTGAAAACTTGGTACGACAGGCATATCATGCCGCGTTTGATCACGGCGGCCTGCGGACAAGAGGGAATCGAGAAAAGGCGCCGCCAGGTCGTGCCTCTTGCACGCGGCCGGGTTTTCGAGATCGGCTGCGGAGGCGGCCTCAACCAGGCGCTCTACGACACCGACCGGATAACCAGTTTCGCCGGGATCGATCCGCACGAAAAGCTGCTCGACGGCGCCCGTGACCGGGCGAGGGCGAACGGTTGGGAGCACGATATCCGGCAAGGCGTGGGCGAGGCGATCCCGTTTCCGGACGGCTCGTTTGACACGGTGGTGTGCACCTACACGCTGTGTTCGGTCGATGACCCGGACAAGGTGCTTTCCGAAATGCGGCGCATCCTGGCGCCCAGCGGCAGGCTGTTGTTCCTCGAGCATGGGCGTGCACCCGATGCCTCGGTGGCGCGCTGGCAGGATTGGGTGGAGCCGGTGTGGAAGCCCATGGCGGGCGGCTGCCATCTGACCCGCCCGATCGGCTCGGCGCTGCGCGGGGCCGGGTTCGCGGTCGAGCCCCTTGGGCAGGCCTATCTCAAGAAGACGCCCAAGGTCCTTGGCTGGATGGAGTGGGGCGTCGCCCGCAAGGCGTAAAAAGGGCGCCGGACCGCTGGTCCGACGCCCCCTTTAGTTCGCCAGGCAATCGCGCTTATTCGTCGCCGAAGGTACGCTGCCACCAGCCGCGCTTGGGCTTGGCGGGTTCTTCGCTTGCATCGTCAGCCTGTGCTGCGGGAGCCGGTTCTTCGGCTGCAGCGGGTTCTTCGGCCACGGCCTCTTCAGCCGGCTTGGCCTTCTTCGCGGCAGGCTTGCGGCGCGTACGCTTGGGCTTTTCTTCGGCCGGAGCGGCTTCAGCTTCCGCCTCGGGAGCGGCTTCCTCGGCGGTGTCCGCCTTCTTCTTGCGCGGAGCCCGCTTCTTCTTGGGCTTCTCCTCGGCTTCGGCTTCCGTCGTATCTGCGGTTTCCGTCTCGGCTTCAGCGTCAGCCTTCTTCTTGCGCGGGGCGCGCTTCTTCTTCGGCTTGGGCGATTCTTCCTCTGCCGCTGCATCCGCGTCCGCTACCGCCTCGGCGGTTTCGGGCGAATCGTCGGGCCCAGCCACGACGGCCATGTCATCGACCACCGCTTCGGAGACCTCTTCGAGGTTCTCGGCGTCTTCGGCGGTTACTTCGTCGGTTTTGCGGCCACGACCGCGACCACCCCGACGACGACCGCCGCGGCGGCGACGCTTCTTCGGCTTGTCTTCGCCATCCTCGCTTTCATCGGATTCGGCGTCGGAGGTTTCCTCCTCATCTTCGTCCTGATCGCTGGCGTCGTCGCGCTGGCGGTTCTTGTTGCGCCCGCGGCCGCCACGGCGGCGACGGCGCTTCTTGCGGGGACGGTCGTCCTCGCCATCGTCTTCATCCGCCTCGTCGACGATGTCCTCATCCTCGTCCTCGTCGTCGAGGATGGCGTCGAACTTCGGCGCGTCCTTGGGCTTGGGGCCGTGGCTCGACACGGTCATCTTCGCGCCTTCGTCCTCGCCCTCGGGGACGACTTCGACGGACACGTGATAGCGTTCCTCGATCTCCATGAGATCGGCACGCTTTTCGTTGAGCAGGTAAACCGCCGCTTCGGTGCTGGCCGCAAGGCGAATGGTCGAACCCTTGCCCTTGGCCGCTTCGTCCTCGATCAGGCGCAGCGCGGACAGGCCGGCGCTGGAGGCGGTGCGCACGAGGCCGGTGCCGTCGCAATGCGGGCATTCGCGCGTAGTCGCTTCGAGCACGCCGGTGCGCAGGCGCTGGCGGCTCATTTCCATCAGGCCGAAGCTCGAGATGCGGCCCACCTGGATGCGGGCGCGGTCGTTCTTCAGCGCTTCCTTCATCGCCTTCTCGACCTTGCGGGTGTTGGAGTGGTGCTCCTGGTCGATGAAGTCGATGACGACGAGGCCGGCCATGTCGCGCAGGCGCAGCTGGCGGGCGATCTCGCGTGCAGCCTCCAGATTGGTGTGCAGCGCGGTCTGCTCGATATTGTGCTCCTTGGTGGAGCGGCCCGAGTTGATGTCGATCGACACCAGCGCTTCGGTCGGGTTGATGACCAGATAGCCGCCCGATTTTAGCTGCACTACGGGGTCGTACATGGCCTTGAGCTGGTCTTCCGCGCCGTAGCGTTGGAACAGCGGCACGGGATCGGAATACTGCTTCACCCGGCGCGCATGGCTTGGCATCAGCAGTTTCATGAACTGCTTGGCGGATTTGTAGCCGTCTTCACCTTCGACGACGACTTCCTCGATCTCGCGGTTGTAGATGTCGCGGATCGCGCGCTTGATGAGGTCGCTGTCCGAATGGATCAGGGCCGGGGCCGCCGACGACAGCGTGCGCTCGCGGATCTCGTCCCACAGGCGGGCGAGATAGTCGAAGTCGCGCTTGATTTCGGTCTTGGTGCGGCTGAGGCCCGCCGTGCGGACGATCAGGCCCATGGTGCGCGGCAAACTGAGGTCGGAAACGACCTGCTTCAGGCGCTTGCGGTCCGAGGCGCTGGAAATCTTGCGCGAAATGCCGCCGCCGTGGCTGCTGTTCGGCATGAGCACCGTGTAGCGGCCGGCGAGGCTGAGATAGGTGGTGAGGGCCGCGCCCTTGTTGCCGCGCTCTTCCTTCACGACCTGGACGAGCAGCACCTGGCGGCGCTGGATGACGTCCTGGATCTTGTAGCGGCGACGCAGCGCCATGCGCTTGGCGCGCGCTTCGTCGACTTCCTTGGCACGGGTGCGACCCTTGCCCTGCCGACGCCCGCGACCACGGCCGCGGCCACGACGGCCCTTGGGCTTGTCAACGCTGTCGTCGTCCTCGGACGATTCTTCATCGTCGTCGCTGTCGTCGTCCTCGTCGTCATCATCCTTGTCGAGATGACCTTCCTCGATCGTGGCGACATCGTCCTTGTCGGAGGTGTCGACTTCCTCGAGGCCGTCTTCGGCGAGATCTTCGGCGAGCGCTTCGGAGCTTTCGTCCTCGGCGTCGTATTCCTCGCCCGGCATTTCGCCGCGCTGTTCTTCCTCGTCACGCAGACGCTGCTCTTCCTCGGCCGCTTCGGCTTCGGCGGCGAGCAGGGCGTCGCGGTCTTCCTTGGGAATCTGGTAGTAGTCGGGGTGGATTTCGCTGAAGGCGAGGAAGCCGTGGCGATTGCCGCCGAAATCGACGAACGCTGCCTGGAGCGAGGGTTCGACCCTCGTGACTTTTGCTAGATAGATATTGCCTTTGATCTGCTTGTGATCGGCAGATTCGAAATCGAATTCCTCAATCCGGTTGCTCTTGACTACCGCCACCCGGGTTTCTTCCTGGTGGCGCGCATCGATTAGCATGCGCGTGGCCATTGATAAGTCTCCAGCCGCGAGCGTTCAGGGCTGACCCTGCGGCATCGCGGCGCATCATGTTGGAAAATCCGCGGCCCGGTCCGAGCATCGCGGTGTTTGCGAACCGGCCATCGTCGCTTCGTGCGAGCGGCCGGGTATTCGTGACTGCGGGACTGGCCTTGCGCAAAACCTGCGCTGAATGGTCCGATACGGCGGCAAAGGCGGGTGCCTGTGCGCTTTGTATCGGGGTGGAACGGGCCATGTCCGGCATCAACCTGTGTTATCGTGGGGCGTGAGCGGGAGAGCCGCTGCCGCCTGAAAAAGAACGGCTTTTTCCGCTGTCCCTCTTCGTCGCGTCACTCTCGCGCCGATCGGAGGCATCGTAAAAACCGATGAGATGCTCGCTAGCACCGTGGGTTTCACACGGCAACCATATTGCGTCATTCGATAACAACGCCCTAACCATGCGCTCGATGTCGACCCGGGTGCAAATCCTCCTGTTGATCCTGCTGCCTCTTGTGCTGGTTGTGGGCTTGGTGCTGACCGCGCAGCGGATTCCGGTGCCGGAAATCGGCCGCGGATACGTGCTGCGCGTGGCCTTGCCCGAGGCGGATGCGCCCACCGCCTTGCCTGAGGTTGCGGGCGAAGAGGGGCTGCCGCTGGTGGTGATCGACGCCGGGCATGGCGGCCATGATCCGGGCGCATCCGGGCAGGGCTACCGCGAAAAGACGATCGTGCTGGGCCTCGCGCGCGCATTGCGCGACGCGCTGGAAAAGGAAGGGGGTGTGCGCGTAGCCCTGACCCGTGAAGACGATCGCTACCTCGTCCACGCAGAGCGGGTCGAAATTGCCCGACGGCTCGATGCGGACCTTTTCCTGTCGATCCACGCCGATAGCGCGGGCGAAGCGGCCGAGGTGACGGGGGCGAGCATCTACACGCTGTCCAACCAGGCCTCGAGCGAGGCGGCGGCGCGCTTTGCCGAGCGCGAGAACGCGACCGACCGGTTGAACGGGGTCGATGTCGGCGGGCAGAGCGATGCGGTGAGCACGATCCTGGTCGAGCTCTCCCAACGGCGCACGCAGGAGCAATCGGACGAATTCGCCCGGCTTATCCGGCGCGAGGGCGAGGGAGCGATCCGATTCCATCCGCAGCCGCGCCGTTCCGCGGCCCTGAAGGTGCTGCGCGCGCCCGATGTGCCCTCCGTGCTGTTCGAAAGCGGGTTCATCACCAACGAGGCAGACGCGCAGCGGCTCGCCTCCGCCGAGGGGCAGGCCCGTTTCGCCGAAGTCATGACCCGCGCCATCCGCGCCTATTTCGCGCGCCAGCAGGAGAGCTGATGCGGGGATTTTTCCGCGCAGTGCTGTTCGTTCTGGCGAAGTGCAGAATGGGCGTGCTAGGGGCCACTTCAGAACGATGTCCGAACAGTCCGCCCTCGACTATTACCGTTACCGCATCAGCCGCGATCCCAAGCGGCTTGTCGCGTGGTTCAACGACAATTGGGCGCACAACCGCAAGCTGCGCGTCGCAAGCTATATCGGCGGTTTGGGCCTTGTACTGTTCCTGCTCGCCTGGGCAACGCTCGGCCGCAACCTGCCCGACGCCGAATCGCTGCTCGAATACGAGACCCCGCTGCCCACGGTCGTACGCGGGATCGATGGCGAGATCGTCAACACCTACGCGCGCGAGCGGCGCGTCCAGCTCCAGTATGTCGATTTTCCCGACCGGCTGATCGAGGCCTATCTCTCGGCCGAGGACAAGACCTTCTTCAGCCATGGCGGCGTCGACCTGACGGGGACCGCCAATGCGGTCATCGACTACGCGACCAAGTTCGGTTCGGGCGAGCGCGCGGTCGGCGGATCGACCATCACCCAGCAGGTGGCCAAGAACCTGCTGCTGGGCGACGAATATTCGGTCACCCGCAAGCTGAAGGAAATGATCCTCGCCACACGCATCGAAAGCGTGCTGACGAAGGAGGAAATCCTCGAGCTTTACCTCAACGAGATTCCGCTCGGGCGCCGCAGCTTCGGCGTGCAGGCCGCTTCGCGCGCTTATTTCGACAAGGACGTCGGCGATCTCGACCTGCATGAGATGGCCTTCCTCGCGATCCTGCCCAAGGCACCGGAACGTTATGGCCGCGAACGCTACCGCGACATGGCGGTGGTGCGCCGCAATTTCGTGCTCGACCAGATGGTCGCCAACGGATTCATCTCTTCGGAAGAAGGGGCAGCAGCCAAGCGGCTCGACCTCGGCCTCGTCCAGCAGCGCAGCACGCGCAACGCCGATGCGGGCTATTTCCTCGAAGAGGTCCGCCGCCAGCTGATCGAGCGCTTTGGTGAAACCGCGGAAGACGGGCGCAACAGCGTCTATGCCGGCGGTTTGTGGGTCCGCACCTCGCTCGACACCGAGCTGCAGGACGCGGCGCGCGATGCGCTGCGCGCGCAGCTGATCAGTTATCACGGCAATCGCGGCTTTACGGGGCCCGTGGCGACGCTCAATCCCGACAACGGCAACCTTGCCTCGCAGCTCGCCTCGTCGAACCTTTCGATCAATTACCGCGACTGGCGCATCGGTGTTGTTACCGCGCCGGGCCGTATTGCCTTCAGCGATGGCGAGGAATTTGCGCTGAGCGGCGGTCCGTCCTCGCTCAAGGCAGGCGACGTGGTGGCCGCTGCGCCTTCGGGCAACGGGTACGCCATTCGCGGCGTGCCGGAAATTTCGGGCGCCTTCCTTGCCGAAGCCCCGCAAACGGGCCGGATCCTTGCCATGCAGGGCGGTTTCGACGCGCGCCTCGGCAGCTTCAACCGCGCCACCCAGGCGCTGCGCCAGCCGGGTTCGACCATCAAGCCGTTCGTCTACGCAGCCGCGCTCGACCAGGGGATGACCCCTGCGAGCCAGGTCCCCGACCAGACCTTCTGTGTCTGGCAGGGCGCCTCCCTGGGTGAGAAATGCTTCCGCAACTTCGGCGGCGGCGGCGGCGGCGTGCACACGATGCGCTGGGGCCTCGAACAGAGCCGCAATTTGATGACGGTCCATATCGCCGACGACACCGGCATGGACAATGTCGTGAAGGCCATCGCCCGCATGGGGATCGGCGAGTACGAACCCTACTATGCCTTCGCCCTTGGCGCTGGGGACACCACGGTCGCCCGCATGGTCAATGCCTACGCCGCGCTGGCCAACTGGGGTCGGCAGAATGAAGGCTCGGTCATCGACTACGTCCAGGACCGCGATGGCAAGGTGATCTACCGCACCGACCGCCGCGATTGTTCGGCCTGCAACATGGAAGATTGGGACGGGCAGCCGATGCCGCGCTTCGATGTGTCGGGCCGTCAGGTCATGGACGCGCGCACTGCCTTCCAGATGGTCCATATGCTGCAGGGCGTCGTGACGCGCGGCACCGCGGTGCGCCTGCGCAGCCTCGACCTGCCGATGTTCGGCAAGACCGGCACGACCAACGGCCCCACCAACGCCTGGTTCGTCGGTGGCACGCCCGATGTGATCGCGGGCATGTATGTCGGCTTCGACCAGCCCCGCAATCTCGGCGGATGGGTCCAGGGCGGCAACACCGCGGCCCCGATCATGAAGCGTTTCGTCGAAGCCACGCGCGATCGCTGGAACGCCGAAGCCTTCGTTGCCCCGCCGGGCGTGCGCATGGTCAAGATCGACCGCCGTACCGGCAAGCGCGTATTTGATGGCACGCCCTCGGACGAACCGGGCGCGACGATCATCTGGGAGGCCTTCAAGCCCGACACCGAACCGCCGCGCGCGACCCGTTCGGACGCGATCGCCGCCAAGCGCAACGAGATCCTCGAGCTGATCCGCCGGGGCCGCCAGGGCGCGGTCGATGGCAGCGTGCGCGACCGGGGCGACCAGCCCAACGACTTCGTCGAAGACCAGGGCGGCATTTACTGACGCGGGCGCCTGGCGGGCGCTCCCCAAGCTGTGCGCGCCGCGCGGCGCGGCACTTTACAATCGCCTCACGCATATTAGGGGCGAGACCAACCCGAGACGAAGGAATTTCCTATGCGTGCCGAAGGGCAGGCCCACATCGAACGGATCGAAGCCGCGCTTGCGCTGGTGCGCCAGTCGCTCGACTGGGAGCAGGCGCTGCGCCGCCTCGACGAGCTCGACGCCCGCGTGCAGGACCCGACCCTGTGGGATGATCCCAAGCAAGCGCAGGCGATTACGCAGGAACAGAAGCGCCTCGACACGTCCATCAACACGGTTCGCGAGATCGAAAGCGAGATGGCCGACGCCATCGAATTCGTCGAGATGGGCGAGGCCGAAGGCGATGCGGATGTGGAGCGCGAAGGCCTCGACACGCTCGCGAGCCTTGCCGAGCGCGCCGACCGCGACAAGGTACAGGCGCTGCTTTCGGGCGAAGCCGACAGCTACGACACCTATCTCCAGATCAACGCCGGCGCCGGCGGTACCGAGAGCCAGGACTGGGCCGACATGCTGCTGCGCATGTACGCGCGCTGGGCCGAACGCCGCGGCTACAAGGTCGAGACGGTCGAATACGCCGCGGGCGAACAGGCCGGGATCAAGAGCGCGACGCTGCTGATCAAGGGCGAAAATGCCTATGGCTACGCCAAGACCGAAAGCGGCGTGCACCGCCTTGTCCGCATCAGCCCCTACGACAGCTCCGCGCGGCGCCACACCAGCTTCAGCTCGGTCTGGGTCTATCCGGTGATCGACGACGATATCGACATCGAGATCAATCCGTCAGACCTCAAGATCGACACGTACCGCGCGTCCGGCGCTGGCGGCCAGCACGTCAACACGACCGATAGTGCCGTGCGGATTACCCACCAGCCGACCGGTATCGTGGTGGCGAGCCAGAACGACCGCAGCCAGCACAAGAACAAGGCCACGGCCATGAACATGCTGAAGGCGCGCCTGTTCGAACGCGAAATGGCCGAGCGCGAGGCGGCGGCCTCGGGCGAATACCAGGAGAAGAGCGACATCGGGTGGGGCCACCAGATCCGCTCCTACGTGCTCCAGCCGTACCAGATGGTGAAGGACCTGCGCACCGGTGTGCAGTCGCCGACGCCAGACGACGTGCTCGACGGCGCGCTCGACCCGTTCATTTCCGCAGCGCTCGCCCAGCGTGTGACCGGCGAGACGGTCGAGGTGGAGGACGCCGAGTGAGGCATGGCCTTGCCTTGATCCTGCCGACAGCGCTGCTTGCCGCGTGCAACGGCGCTGCGCCGGCGGACGAGGAAGGTCCGCGTTTTCCCGAGCCCGATCGCCCAGTTTCGGCGCTCGGTTCCAACGAGTTTTCGACCGAAGACCAGCGTGATCGGCGCGGCGAAGCGCAGACGGTCATGGACCTTGCCGAAATCGAGGACGGCATGACCGTGGCCGATATCGGCGCAGGCAATGGCTATTACACCGTTCGCCTGGCGGAGCGCGTGGGCGACAGCGGGCGCGTGCTGGCGCAGGACATCGATGGCGACGCGCTCAGCCGCCTTGGCCGACGCATCGAGCGCTACCGGCTCGAGAACGTCTCCATCCGGCTCGGCGAATTTGCCGATCCCAAGCTCCCCGATGCCAGCTTCGACCGCATCTTCATGGTCCACATGTACCACGAGATCGAGCAGCCCTACGAGTTCCTCTGGCGCATGTGGCCGGCGCTGCGCGAAGGCGGGCAGGTTGTCGTCGTCGACATAGACCGGCCGACCGACCAGCACGGCATCGATCCGCTGCTGCTAAGCTGCGAATTCGAAGCCAGCGGGTACGAACTGGTCGCATTCAAGGACGCGCCCGAGCTTGCCGGGTACTATGCACAGTTCAAGGCAGCCGCTACGAGGCCCGCGCCTGGAGAGATTGAGCCCTGCCGCGGCGACCGTGCCGCGATGGGCGAGGGGACCGAGCGCCCCGCCAAGAGAGAGAAAGCGTAAGAACATGGGTTTCAAGGGACTGCAGCCGATCAATTACGGCGGCAAGGAAGTCTGGCCGCTGGTCGAAGGCGGCAAGGGCGTTTCGGCCACCAACCACATGAGCTCGGGCGCCTGGGCGGCGGCCGGCGGCATCGGCACGGTGAGCGCGGTGAACGCCGACAGCTACGACGAGGACGGCAACCCGATCCCGCAGGTCTATCCGCAGGCCACCCGCAAGGAACGCTTCGAACAGCTCGTGCGCTACGGCATCGACGGCGGCACCGAACAGGTGAAGCGCGCCTACGAGATCGCGGATGGCAAGGGCGCGATCAACATCAACGTGCTGTGGGAAATGGGCGGCGCGCAGCAGGTGCTCGAAGGCATCCTGGAAAACTGCCCGGGCCTTGTGACCGGCGTCACCTGCGGGGCGGGCATGCCCTACAAGCTTGCCGAGATCGCCGCGCGCCACAATGTGCATTACCTGCCCATCGTCTCCTCGGCCCGTGCTTTCCGCGCTCTGTGGAAGCGCAGCTATTCCAAGGTGCCCGAGCTGATGGCCGCAGTGGTCTATGAGGATCCCTGGCTCGCGGGGGGCCACAACGGCCTGTCCAATGCCGAAGATCCGACCAAGCCGGAAGATCCCTTTCCGCGCGTCAAAGCCCTGCGCGAGACGATGCGCAAGGAAGGCGTGTCGGAGGAAACCGGCATCGTCATGGCTGGCGGCGTGTGGTTCCTGCGCGAGTGGGAGAACTGGATCGACAACCCCGAGCTCGGCAAGATCCTGTTCCAGTTCGGTACCCGTCCGCTGCTGACGCAGGAAAGCCCGATCCCGCAAGTCTGGAAGGACATGCTGCGCACGGTCGAGCCGGGCGATGTGCTGCTGCACAAGTTCTCGCCCACGGGTTTCTATTCCTCGGCCGTGAAAACGCCGTTTCTCTATGACCTGATGCACCGCTCGGAACGCCAGATCCCGATCTTCAAGCGCGACGAGGAAGAGGGCACGGTCCCTCTCATGGACCACGGCAAGGCGAAATACTTCTTCGTCCACCCGGGCGACCAGCGCAAGGCGCAGGCCTGGATGCACGAAGGCTTCACCGAAGCGCTTAAGACGCCCGACGACACGGTGGTCTTCACCACGCCCGAAAGCGCCGAACAGATCCGCGCCGACCAGCAGGGCTGCATGGGCTGCCTGTCGCACTGCCAGTTTTCGAGCTGGAAGGACCACGACAACAACACCACCGGTCGCCTCGCCGACCCGCGCAGCTTCTGCATCCAGAAGACCCTGCAGGACATCGCCCATGGCGGCGATCCGGACGAAAATCTCGCCTTCGCCGGCCACGCAGCCTATCGCTTCAAGCAGGACCCGTTCTATTCGAACAACTTCACTCCGACCGTGAAGGAATTGGTTGACCGCATCCTGACGGGCGACTGAGGATGGAGTTCGGCGTCGCCAGCCTGGCCAGCGCCGATGTCCGCGAACTTGTCACGCTGCACCAGCGCAGGATGTACGAGGCGTCACCGCCCGGCACGTCCTTCGCGCTCGACCTCAGCGGTCTGGAGCGGCTGGATGTGACGGTCTTTGCCCTGCGCGAGGACGGTCACCTGCTCGGCATCGGGGCGCTCATGGAGCTGTCGCCGGTGCTTGGCGAGATCAAGTCGATGCGCACGCACGACACCGCCTTACGGCGCGGGGTCGGACAGGCCCTGCTCGACGGGATTACGGCAGAGGCGCGGCGCCGGGGCTATGAGGCTTTGCTTCTGGAAACGGGGACCGGCGAGACCTTCGAGCCCGCCAACCGGCTCTACATACGAAACGGTTTCACGCGCCGAGCAGCCTTTGGCGACTACGCCGAGACCGACTTCAACATCTTCTACGAAAAAGCGCTCTAGCTCACCGCCAGAGCTGCATAGCGCGGATCGCCTCGGGCACTTTCGCATCGGTGTCGGGGCGTGAGAGAACGCGCTCGACCAGCTTCCATTTGCGGCGCACTCCGCCCTTCTGCCACAGGTCGACAACCCAGCTGTCGCCGCTCCAGTCGTGGTCGCCGATCTGCGCTTCGAGGCCGAGCCGCGTTGCGAACACGGCGAGATTGCCGTGACGGCGGACATAGACTTCATCGAAACGGTATCCGGTGCAGCGGAAGCGGGTCGTTGCCGCCTCCAGCCAGCTCGCACGGTCGAGGATGGTCGGCTTTTCGGACCCGAGCAGGAAGATGAAATCGCGCGCTGCGATCTTCTTCATCTGGTTGCGGTCGCGCTGCATCCATGCGCGCATCCAGAGATGTTCGAGAGCTTCGATCCGGGCAGAGAATTCGTCCATGCCCGTGCGCTTACAGCATGATCCGCGAGGGGCAAGACCTTCGCGCAGGGAAGGCTCAGCCGAGGCCGGTCAGCACCTGGTCGGGCGGCCGGTGACCGTCGGCCCACATGCGAATGTTGGCGATGACCTTCATGCCCGATTCCGCGCGCCCCTCGCGCGTGGCGCTGCCGATGTGGGGCAGGGTCATGACGTTCGGATGGCGGATCAGGCGGGGATCGACATTGGGCTCGTCCGGATAGACATCGAGCCCGGCGCCGGCGAGCTTGCCACTCTCCAGCGCTGCGATCAGCGCCTCCTGTTCGACGAGGTCACCGCGCGCGGTGTTGATGAAACTCGCACCGTCTTTCATCAGGGCGATGCGGCGCGCGTCGATCATGTGATGCGTATTGGGCCCAGCGGGGCAGTGCAGGGTGAGGATGTCCGCTTCGCCCATCAGCGCATCCAGGCTGTCGACATAGCGGGCCTGAAACATGCGCTCGACCGCTTCGGGCAGGCGCTTGCGGTTGTGATAGGCGATTTCCAGGCCGAAGGCGCGGGCGCGGTGCGCGACCGCCTGTCCGATACGTCCCATGCCGACAATGCCGAGCACCTTGCCGGCAAGCTTGGTGCCAAGCAGGGCGGTCGGCGTCCATCCGGTCCATTCGCCGCTGCGGATCAGCTCGACCCCTTCGCGTACACGGCGCGGGACGCCGATGATCCCGGCCATGGTGAGGTCCGCCGTATCGTCGGTGAAGACACCCGGCGTGTTGGTCACCAGCATGCCGCGTTTCGCCGCTGCGTCGAGGTCGAGATGCTCGGTCCCGGCGCCAAAATTCGCAATCAGGCCGAGATCCTTGCCCGCGCCCGCGATCATGTCTGCATCGATACGGTCGGTAACGGTGGGAACGAGGACGTCGCAGCCCTGCATAGCTTCGACCAGCTGGTCGCGCGTGAGCGGGGTATCGCTGGTGTTGAGCTGTACGTCGAACAGCTCGCCCATGCGCTCCTCGACACTGGGCATCAGGTGGCGCGTCACGAAGACGCGCGGCGTGCGATCGAGGCGTTTGGCGGGGCGTGTGTCGGGGCTTTCCATGCAGGAAAGACCGCTAGGCCGGGCCAAGGGGCGCGGTCAAGGATTCGCACATAGGGATGAGTGGTCGCAAGAGCGTTGACTGCGCTCGCGGTTTCCGGAAAATCACGCTCCATGGTCGTACGGCTCATCGCTCTTTCGGTTATCTTCCTCGCCGTCCTCGCCACGGCTGCGCAGGCGCAGGATCGCGAGGCGCCCTACTGGGCGACCATCCGCGCGAGTGAGCTCAACATGCGCGTGGGGCCCAGTCCCGATTACAAGATCGACTGGGTCTACAAGCGGCCCGGCCTGCCGATCAAAGTCGTGCGCCTGATGGAAGGCTGGCGGCTGATCGAGGATCCCGACGGCGCGCAGGGCTGGGTGGTGGCCCGGCTGCTGAGCCCCGATCGCGGCGCGATCGTGATCGGCGAAGGGCTTGCCGAGATGCGCGAAGCGGGCGCGGAAGGGGCTGCGATCAAATGGCGGCTCGAGCCCGGCGTTGTTGGCGCGCTGGGCGAGTGCGAGGCGGGTTGGTGCGCGCTCTCGGTCGATAACCGACGCGGCTATGTCCGCGAAGAGCGGTTGTGGGGCGTCGGCGCGCCCTAGCTGTTATTCCGGGAGCGGGCGGATCGTGTAGCTCATGCTGCCATCGTCCATGGTCGAGATGAAGCTGCCGTCTTCCTGAAGCTCGGAATTGACCCAGCAGCGCTCCTGCTCTTCCGGACCATCGCCTTCGGGATCGAAACAGGCCTTGCCGCGCTCGTCGCGCCAGGTGCCCTGGCCAACAACCGTGCCCTCGGCGTCTTTGTCGACATAGGTGCCGTCCGTTTTGACCTCGGTCGTCGCATAGGCGATTTCATCGCTGCCGATCGCGTAGGTGCCGGGCCCCATTACGTAGGCAGCGGGCGACCCTTCCTCGGGCTCTTCCGGTGCCGCTTCCTGCGGTCCGCCGCAAGCAGCCAGGAACGCCACGCTTGCGACAAGGGTCAGTTGGCCCATCTTCATGTCTCTCTCCCTCTTCCTTAAATCGGCACCTTACTGCCCGGGGGCGGTCTCCGCCTCTTCAGCCGGCTCTTCCGCCTCGGCGCCTTCGTCCGCTTCGATTTTGCGCACGCTCGAGGTCACGCTGCCGTCGGAGCCGAGCACTTCGAACGCGCCGTTCTCGCCCGGTTCGCCGCCAGCGTAGCATTCTTCCGGATCGTCGCCTTCGGGATCGAAGCACATCGCGCCGGCATCGCCCACGCGCCATGTCCCGCCGCCCGTGCGCGTCCCGTCGCTCGTGGTGTCCGCGTAGGTGCCGTCTTCGTTGATTGTCTGGAGAGCCACGCTGCCGTCGGAAAGCGTGATCTCGTATGTGCCGGCGATATCACCCATCGCGGTGCTGCCGAGGGTGATCTCCTCCCCGGCTTCCGTGGTGTCGGGAGCGGCGTCCTCGGCCGCTTCGGATCCGCAGGCCGTCAGCGTAGCCAGGGCGGCAAGGGTAACGAGTGTTCGCAAAAGGGCTCCTCCTCCTCGCGCAGCGCCGATGCGCCGCGCGGGAGAGAGAATGCCCGGATTTTACGGAGAAGACTAGGGCAGTTCGACGGCAACCGCGGTGGCTTCGCCGCCGCCGATGCACAGGCTCGCCACGCCGCGCTTCTTGCCCTGCGCCTTGAGAGCGTTGAGCAGGGTGACGATGATGCGGGTGCCGCTGGCGCCGATCGGGTGGCCAAGAGCGGTGCCGCCGCCGTTCACGTTGATCTTCTCATGCGGGATACCGATGTCGCGCATGGCGAACATGGCGACGCAGGCAAAGGCCTCGTTCACTTCCCAAAGGTCGACATCGTCGGCCGACCAGCCGGCCTTTTCCAGAACCTTGGTGATGGCACCGACGGGAGCGACGGTGAACTCGCTAGGCTCCTGTGCGTGGGCGGCCATGGCGACGATCTTCGCCACGGGTTCCTGACCGTTGGCCTTGGCGACGCTTTCGCGGGTCAGGACCACGGCGGCTGCGCCGTCGGAGATCGAGGAGGAGGTCGCTGCGGTGATCGTGCCGTCCTTGGCGAAAGCCGGGCGCAGCTGCGGGATCTTGTCCGGGCGGCCCTTGCCGGGCTGCTCGTCATGCTCGACCGTTACATCGCCGCGGCGGGTCGAGAAGGTGACCGGGACCACTTCGTCGGCAAAGGCGCCGCTTTCGATGGCGGCGTTGGCGCGGCGCAGCGATTCGATCGAATAGTCGTCCATCTGCTCGCGGGTGAGCTGGTATTCGTTCGCCGTGTCCTGCGCGAAGGTGCCCATGGCGCGGCCTTCCTCATAGGCGTCTTCGAGGCCGTCGAGGAACATGTGGTCATAGGTCGTGTCATGGCCGAGGCGCGCGCCCGAGCGGTGCTTTTTCAGCAGGTACGGTGCGTTAGTCATGCTCTCCATGCCGCCGGCAACGACATAGTCGATCGTGCCGCTGGCCAACGCTTCGGCGCCCATGATGACCGTCTGCATCCCGCTGCCGCAGACCTTGTTGACCGTGGTTGCCTGCACCGACTTGGGCAGGCCGCCCTTGATCGAGGCCTGGCGGGCCGGCGCCTGGCCGAGGCCTGCGGGAAGGACGCAGCCCATGTAGGTCCGGTCAAAGCTTTCGGGAGCGACGCCCGAACGCTCGACCGCAGCCTTCACGGCAACGCCGCCGAGATCAGTCGCCGAGACATCGGCGAGGGCGCCCTGCATGCCGCCCATGGGGGTGCGGGCGTACGACAGGATCACAACGGGATCGGCTGCGCTGAACTGGGTCATCTTGTGCAAGTCCTTCGGTTCTGGAATATCTCGCCGTCGAGATAGGATGCGCGTCGCTGCGACGCAACATACACAAAGGGAGAATACGATGGCGGATAATCGCAAGATGGAAATGGAAGCCATTCTGCGCAAACAGCGCGCGGCCCACCATCAGATGCGTCCCGAACCCATGGCGCTGCGCAAGGACCGCATCGAGCGCGCGATGAAGCTGCTGAAGGACCACGGCGAGGACCTGTGCAAGGTGATGGCCGCCGATTTCGGCAACCGTTCGCCCCACCAGTCGATGATCACCGACATCGCCGGCACGGTGAACTTCGGCAAATATTGCCTCAAGAACATGGACAAGTGGGCGCGGGCGGAAAAGCGCCACGTCCAGTTCCCGCTCGGCCTGCTCGGCGCGAAGGCCGAAGTGCGTTACGAGCCCAAGGGCGTCGTCGGCATCCTCAGCCCGTGGAATTTTCCCGTCAATCTCGCCTTCGGCCCGCTGATGCAGATCTTCGCTGCCGGCAATCGCGCGATGATCAAGCCTTCGGAATTTACCGAGAAGACCAGCCTTCTGACCAAGGAGCTGGTGGAGGAATACTTCACGCCCGACGAGTGCGCGGTCTTTACCGGAGGGCCTGAGGTCGCAGCCGCCTTTAGCGAACTGCCCTTCGACCATCTGATCTTCACCGGTTCGACCGCAACCGGCCGCAAGGTCATGGAGGCTGCTTCCAAGAACCTCGTCCCCGTCACGCTCGAACTGGGCGGCAAAAGCCCGGTGTTCATGGGTGAGAGCGCGGATTTCGCCAAGGCGGGCGAGCGTGTGGCTCTGGGCAAGATGATGAACGCAGGCCAGATCTGCCTTGCGCCCGACTATCTCTACGTGCCGGAAAGCAAGCAGGACGATGCAATCCATGGCGTGTGGCAGGGTACGGCCAACATGTACCCCACGCTGCTCGATAACGAGGACTACGCCAGCGTCGTCACCGATCGCCATTTCGACCGTCTGCAGGAACTCGTCGCCGATGCGCGCGACAAGGGCGCCGAGGTGATCGAGGTCAATCCGGGCAATGAAGACTTCTCCAACACCAACGCGCGCAAGATGCCGCTGACGATCCTCAAGAACGTCAATGAGGACATGAAGGCGATGCAGGAGGAAATCTTCGGTCCGGTCCTGCCGGTGAAGACCTACTCCCACATCGACGAAGCGATCGACTATGTGAACGAGCACGACCGACCGCTCGGCCTCTACTACTTCGGTCAGGACGCCGGCGAACGTGAGAAGGTGCTCACCAAGACGATCAGCGGCGGCGTCACGGTGAACGACGTGATCTTCCACGTCTCGATGGAAGACCTGCCGTTCGGCGGTGTCGGCCCCTCGGGCATGGGCAGCTATCACGGTGTGGAAGGCTTCCGCGAGTTCAGCCACGCGCGCAGCGTCTACACTCAGCCCAAGATCGATGTGGCCAAGCTGGGCGGGTTCAAACCGCCCTATGGCGCTTCGACCGAGAAGGCCATCAAGACCATGATGAAATAGGGCACAGGGCAGGGGCCTTGCACCACCGTGAGGCCCCGATGCATCGGATGCAGGGGTTTGTGCGTGAATTGCGCCATGCGCACCCTTGCACCATGCCCTTGAGCGGCCTAGAGGCGGGCGCGAACCAAGCCCCTGCCTAGGAATCATTCGTGGTCGACCTCGAACAATACCTTCCGATCCTGATCTTCCTGTTTATTGCCGCAGGCCTTTCCGCTCTCTTCGTGTTCCTCCCCATGGGCGTATCGCGCCTGACCGGGGCCCACGCACCGAACGCGGAAAAGCTTTCGGAATACGAGTGCGGCTTTCCCGCCTTTGAGGACGCGCGCAGCCAGTTCGACGTGCGCTTCTACCTCGTGGCGATTTCGTTCCTCCTGTTCGACCTCGAAGCGTCCTTCCTGTTCCCCTGGGCTGTCAGCCTCGATGTGACCGGATGGGCCGGCTGGATCAGCATGGTCATCTTCCTCGGCATCCTCGCGATCGGGCTTGCCTACGAATGGAAGATGGGCGCTCTGGATTGGGACTGACATGACCAACTCGACCATCATCACGCCCCCCAACGCCGTTCCTGCCGCCCAGGGCGGTGAAGTGCGTCAGCCGGATGCGGATTACTTCAACGCGCTGCAGACCGAAGTGAACGACAAGGGTTTCCTTGTCACGTCGACCGAGGAACTGTTCCAGTGGGCGCGCACCGGTTCGCTGTGGTGGATGACCTTCGGCCTTGCCTGCTGCGCGGTCGAGATGATCCACGTCAACATGCCGCGCTACGACATGGAGCGCTTCGGCGTCGCCCCGCGCGCCTCGCCGCGCCAGAGCGACGTGATGATCGTTGCCGGCACGCTGTGCAACAAGATGGCCCCGGCGCTGCGCAAGGTCTACGACCAGATGTCGGAGCCGAAATACGTCATCTCGATGGGAAGCTGCGCCAATGGCGGCGGATATTATCACTACAGCTACAGCGTCGTGCGCGGTTGCGACCGGATCGTGCCGGTCGACATCTACGTGCCCGGGTGCCCGCCGACCGCTGAAGCGCTGCTCTACGGCGTCATGCAGCTGCAGCGGAAGATCCGCCGCGTCGGTACGATCGAGCGTTGAGGTAGGGATCGATGGCTACTCTCCATTCCGCACCGCGCTTCACGCAGATCGAAGGCCTCAAGACCACGCTTTCGGCCGCGCTTGGTGACCACCTCATCGAAGCGCACGAAGAGCACGGCGAGCTTCTGCTGACCGTCAAGCGCGACAGCATCGAAGACGTCCTGCGCATCCTGCGCGACGATCACGCCTACCAGCAGCTGATGGAAATCGCGGGCGTCGACTACCCGAGCCGCGCAGAGCGGTTCGAAGTGGTCTACATGCTGCTTTCGCTGACGACCAACAGCCGCATCATGGTGAAGTGCTCGGCCGGCGAAGACACGCCGGTGCCGACCGTCACCACCCTGTGGCCCAACGCCGGCTGGCTCGAGCGCGAAGTGTTCGACATGTTCGGCGTGCTGTTTGCGGGCAATCCGGACCTGCGCCGTATCCTCACCGACTACGGCTTCGAAGGCCATCCTTTCCGCAAGGACTTCCCGCTCACCGGCTATCACGAGCTGCGCTATTCGGAAGATGAAAAGCGCGTGGTCTACGAGCCGGTCGAGCTCGCCCAGGACCTGCGCCAGTTCGATTTCATGAGCCCGTGGGAAGGCGCCGATTACGTGCTTCCGGGCGACGAGAAGGCGGACACTCCGCCGGTCGACGACCCCAAGACCACGGAAAAGCCCTCGGACACGGGCGCCGGCGCGAAGACCGATGCCAAGGCCGCCGAGAAGGTCAGCGCCGATGCCCCGGCCGAGAAGGATGGCGGCAAGGCTGCGGACGCTCCCGAGCCGACCGAGGACCAGCCCTCGCGCGCCAAGCGCAAGGGCAAGACCAGCGGAACTGCTGAAGCGACCGAAGTCGACGGGAAGGACACGAAGTGAAGAAGCTGATCCTTCTTTCCCTCCCGCTCGCCTTGGCGGCGTGCTCGGGCGAGACCGCCGAGCCGGAAAGCGCGGATGATTTCGCGATCCGCATCGGCCAGAGCGGCGAAGCGCTCGATCCTTCGCAGCCCGATCCGGACGCGCCCAATGTTGCCAGCGAGGCGCCGCCCGCCGGCGCCGATCTCACCACCCTGCAGAAGCTGGGTGATGTGGGCGGCGTGAACCTGGGCCCGCGCGAAGGCGGCTGCACCCTCATGGTCGGCGGCGACGAAATGCTGATTGCAGCGGGTCTCGGCGACAAGGCGATCCCCGGCAAGGCCGTGGTCCGTCTCGGCGACGGCCTGACGATGGTCGACGCGGATGTCGGCGGCCTCGACGCGATCAAGAACGGCACGACCTTCAATGGCGAAGGTTTTACCATTTCCGTGGCTCCGGCCGCCGGTGACCAGCAGAGCCGTCCGGCCAATGTCACCGTCACCGACGCCTCGGGCAAAACGAATTCCTATAGCGGCAATTGGATCTGCGCATGAGCCACGCCATGCATCTCGAAGAGTCGCCGACGACCGGTGACGAGGTCATCACCAACTACACGATCAACTTCGGGCCCCAGCACCCCGCAGCACACGGCGTGCTGCGCATGGTCATGGAGCTCGACGGCGAGATCATCGAGCGCATCGACCCGCATGTCGGCCTGCTGCATCGCGGCACTGAGAAGCTGATCGAGCACAAGACGTACCTGCAGGCGCTGCCGTATTTCGACCGCTTGGACTACTGCTCGCCGCTGGCGCAGGAATACAGCTACGTCCTCGCGATCGAGAAGCTGCTCAACGTCGAGGTGCCCGAGCGCGGCCAGTACCTGCGCGTGCTGTTCGCCGAGCTGACCCGCATCTGCAACCACATGCTCAACATCGGCGCGCACGTCATGGACGTCGGCGCAATGACGCCCAACCTGTGGGTGTTCGAGCTGCGCGAAGACTGCATGAACTTCTTCGAGCGGGCGTCGGGCGCGCGCATGCACAGCGCGTATTTCCGCCCGGGCGGTGTCCACCAGGACGTGCCCGAAAAGCTGCTGGTCGATATCGGCAACTGGATCGACACGCGCCTTCCGGAACTGTTCGGCGATGCGATGAGCCTCGTGCTCGACAACCGCATCTTCAAGCAGCGCAACGTTGATATCGCCGTGGTCAGCAAGGACGACGCGGTTGCCTGGGGCTTCTCCGGCCCGATGATCCGCGCTGCCGGCATCCCCTGGGACCTGCGCAAGTCGCAGCCCTACGACGTTTACGACCGGATGGAGTTCGACATTCCCGTCGGCACCAATTCGGACTGCTACGACCGCTTCGTGGTGCGCGTGAAGGAAGTCTACGAGAGCGCGAAGATCATCAAGCAGTGCCTTGCGCAGATGCCTTCGGGCCCGATCTGCTCGGACGACCGCAAGGTTTCCCCGCCCAAGCGCGGCGAGATGAAGCAGTCGATGGAAGCGCTGATCCACCACTTCAAGCTCTACACCGAAGGCTTCCACGTGCCGGCCGGTGAGGTTTATGTCGCGACCGAAAGCCCCAAGGGCGAATTCGGCGTCTACCTCGTCAGCGACGGGTCGAACAAACCCTATCGCTGCAAGATTCGCCCGACGGCCTTTAGCCATCTGCAGGCGATGGACTTCATGTCGAAGGGCCACATGCTGCCCGACGCGACCGCCATCCTCGGCGCGATCGACGTGGTGTTCGGGGAGTGCGACCGCTAATGGCGCGCGAACTGTTCATCTTCGTCGCGGCATTCGCGGCGTTCGCTTCGGCGGTGGCGGCCTATCTGGCGGCCTTTCACGGCGAAGCATCGCTCAAGGAAATTCTCTCGACGGCGTTCGCTGCCGTCATCGGCCTTTACGCGGGCCGCTATCTCGAACGCAGGTTGATCAATGGCTGACCGTTCCCCCGCACCCGATACCCCCGAGCTGCGCGAGCGCTGGGGCGGCTTCGAGTTCACCGAGGCTTACCGCGCCAAGGCGGACAAGGCGATTGCGCGCTATCCGGAAGGGCGCCAGCGCTCGGCCGTGATGCCGCTGCTCGACCTTGCCCAGCGCCAGGTGGGCGAGGAAACCGAAACGCAGGGCTGGCTGCCTCTGCCGGTGATCGAATACGTCGCCGACTATCTCGATATGCCGGTTATCCGCGTGCTCGAAGTCGCGACCTTCTACTTCATGTACAACATGAAGCCGGTGGGTAAGTATCACGTGCAGGTTTGCGGCACGACGCCGTGCATGCTGCGCGGTTCGGACGGCCTGTTCGAAACCTGCAAGAAGCGCGGCATGAAGAAGGGGCATGTCTCGGAAGACGGGCTTTGGACCCTCACCGAGGTCGAATGCATGGGCAATTGCGCCACCGCGCCGATGGTCCAGATCAACGACGACAATTACGAAGACCTGACGCCCGAGCGGCTCGATGCCGTGCTCGACGCGCTGGCCAAGGGCGAGAGCCCCAAGGCGGGCACGCAGGAACCGGGCCGTCACACCAGCGAGCCGGCGAACGCGCTCAGCTCGCTGCCCGAAATGGTCGACGCCAACCACGATTACCGGAAGGACTGGTGATGGATATCGCCACCGTCCTCATCGCGCTGGTCGTCGGCTTCATCGCCTGGAAGGTGCTGGTCGGCCTCGTCAAATTCGCCGCGCTCGCGCTTATCGCGGTCGCCGTCATTTATGTCCTCTCGCAGGGGAGTTTCGCCTGATGCTCGCCGATAAGGATCGCATCTTCACCAATGTCTACGGCTTCCAGGACTGGGGGCTGAAGGCAGCGCAGCAGCGCGGCGACTGGGATGATACCAAGTCGCTGATCGCGCGCGGCCACGACAATATCATCGAAGAGATCAAGGCCTCGGGCCTGCGCGGCCGCGGCGGCGCAGGCTTCCCGACCGGCCTCAAATGGTCGTTCATGCCGAAGGAATCTAAGGACGGCCGTCCCAGCTTCCTCGTCATCAACGCCGACGAATCCGAACCCGGCAGTTGCAAGGACCGCGAGATCATCCGCCACGATCCGCACAAGCTGATCGAAGGCGCGCTGGTCGCCGGCTATGCCATGCGGGCGAGGGCGGCCTACATCTACATTCGCGGCGAATACATCCGCGAGGCTGAAACGCTGCAGGCCGCGATCGACGAGGCCTATAACGCGGGCCTCATCGGCAAGAACGCCTCGAAGTCCGGCTACGATTTCGATGTCTTCCTGCACCGCGGCGCGGGCGCCTACATCTGCGGCGAAGAAACCGCGATGATCGAAAGCCTCGAAGGCAAGAAGGGCCAGCCGCGCCTCAAGCCGCCGTTCCCGGCAGGTGCTGGCCTTTATGGCTGCCCGACCACGGTCAACAACGTGGAATCGATCGCCGTTGTCCCGACCATCCTGCGCCGCGGCGCGAGCTGGTTCGCAAGCTTCGGGCGCGAGAACAACAAGGGCACCAAGCTCTTCCAGATCAGCGGCCATGTGAACAAGCCCTGCGTGGTCGAGGAGGCTCTCAGCATTCCGTTCAGCGAGCTGATCGAAAAGCACTGCGGCGGCATCATCGGCGGCAAGGACAACCTCCTCGCCGTGATCCCGGGCGGTTCGTCGGTCCCGCTGGTTCCGGCAGAGCAGATCTGGGACGCGCCGATGGATTTCGACGGTCTCAAGGACCTGGGCTCGGGCCTCGGCACGGCAGGCGTCATCGTGATGGACAAGTCGACCGACATCGTCCGCGCCATCAGCCGTCTTTCGTACTTCTACAAGCACGAGAGCTGCGGCCAGTGCACCCCCTGCCGCGAAGGCACGGGATGGATGTGGCGCATGATGGAGCGCCTGCGCACCGGCGATGCTGCGATCGAGGAAATCGACATGCTGCAGCAGGTCACCAAGCAGGTCGAAGGCCACACCATCTGCGCGCTGGGTGACGCGGCCGCATGGCCGATCCAGGGCCTCATTCGCCACTTCCGCCCCGAGCTCGAACGTCGGATCGAAGAACACAACGCCAAGTTTGCCGAGGCAGCCGAATAATGCCCAAGGTCACTGTAGACGGACAGGAACTCGAAGTCCCCGAAGGCGCAACCGTCCTTCAGGCCTGCGAGCTTGCGGGTAAGGAAATCCCGCGCTTCTGCTATCACGAGCGGCTGTCGATTGCCGGCAACTGCCGCATGTGCCTGGTCGAAGTGAAGCCCGGGCCGCCCAAGCCGCAGGCAAGCTGCGCGCTTCCGGCAACCGAAGGCCAGGAAATCCGCACCGACAGCGAGATGGTGAAGACCGCGCGCGAAGGCGTGATGGAATTCCTGCTCATCAACCACCCGCTCGATTGCCCGATCTGCGATCAGGGCGGCGAATGCGACCTGCAGGACCAGTCGGTTGCCTACGGACGCGGCGCGACGCGCTATGACGAGAACAAGCGCGCCGTCACCGAGAAATACATGGGCCCGCTGATCAAGACGGTCATGACCCGCTGCATCCACTGCACCCGCTGTGTGCGATTCTCGGAAGAGATCGCCGGCGTGGACGAAATCGGCGCGCTTTACCGCGGCGAGGACATGCAGATCACGACCTATCTCGAGCAGGCCGCGGAGCACGAGCTATCGGCCAATGTGATCGACCTGTGCCCGGTCGGCGCGCTCACCAGCCGTCCCTACGCCTTCGAGGCGCGTCCGTGGGAGCTGAAGAAGACGCTCAGCATCGACGTTTCGGACGCGGTTGGCGCGAACATCCGCCTCGACAGCCGTGGCCGCGAAGTCATGCGCGCGCTTCCGCGTGTCAACGATGCGGTCAACGAGGAATGGCTGTCCGACAAGGGCCGCTACCAGGTCGACGGCTTGTCCAAGCGCCGCCTCGACAAGGTCTTCATGCGCAAGCGCGGCAAGCTGCAGCCGGCAAGCTGGGACGAGGCTTTCAAGGCCATCGCCAAGGCAAAGCCCGGGAAGGCGATTGCCGCCGTTGCAGGCGACATGCTCGATTGCGAAACCATGTTTGCGGCCAAGGCGCTGCTCAAGGCCTGCGGTTCGACGCTGGTCGAAGGCCGCCAGACCGGCATGGACTATGACGTGTCGAACCTTGCCGCGGTCAATTTCAACTCGACCTTCGAGGGTATCGAGACCGCCGACGCGATCCTGATCGTGGGCAGCCACATCCGCTGGGAAGCCCCGCTGGTGAACGTGCGCATTCGCAAAGCAGTGAAGCGCGGCGCAAAGGTCTTCGTCATCGGCCCACGCTGGGACACGACCTATCCGGCCGAATTCCTTGGCGAGGACCTCTCGGTCCTGTCGAAGCTCCCCAAGGCCGCGGCCGACGCCTTCAAGGGGGCCGAGCGTCCGGCGATCATCATGGGCGGCGCTGCGCTGGCCAAGGGTGCGCTCGCCGGCGGTCTTGCCTTTGCCGACAAGTACGGCCTCGTGAAGGATGGCTGGAACGGCTTCAACGTCATGCACTTCAGCGCCGCGCGCATGGGCGGGCTGATGCTCGGCTTCGCGCAGAAGGGCGGCATGGCGGACATCGTGAAGGCGAGCCCCAAGGTCGTCCTCAGCCTTGGCGCGGACGAGATGGATTTCGAACCCTTCGCCGATGCGCTCAAGGTTTACATCGGCCACCACGGCGACCGCGGCGCGCACGCTGCTGACATCATCCTGCCGGCCGCGAGCTTCGCCGAGAAGGACGGCACCTACGTCAACACCGAAGGCCGCGTGCAGTTTGCCGAAAAGGCCGTATTCGCGCCGGGTGACGCGCGCGAAGACTGGACCATCCTGCGCGCGCTGGCCGATGCGCTGAAGGTCGAAGTCGGCTTCGACAGCTTTGACGAGCTGCAGGCCGCCATGATCAAGGCCGTCCCGGCGCTGGGCGAGGAAGGCCTTGCTGACTATGGCGCGCTGCCCAAGGCGGACACGAAGGTCAAGGCGGAAGGCACGATTTCAGCCTATCCGATCAAGGACTTCTACCTCACCAACCCGATCGCCCGCGCCAGCGCGGTGATGCAACAGTGCTCGGCCGAACTGCTCGGCAGCGACGAACTTGCGGAGGCTGCGGAATGACCGAATTCTTCCAATCCCTCGGCATGAGCTACGAATTTGCGTGGTTCACTGCGACGATCGCAGGCATCCTGCTGATTGCGCTGCCGCTGATGCTGGCCGTGGCCATGATCATCTATGTCGACCGCAAGGTCTGGGCAGCGATCAACCTGCGCCGCGGGCCCAATGTGGTCGGCCCCTTCGGCCTGCTGCAGAGCTTTGCCGACGGTCTGAAGGTGTTCCTGCAGGAAACCATCATCCCGAGCGCGGCGAACAAGGGCATCTTCCTGCTCGCGCCGATCATCACCTTTACCGTGGCGCTGCTCGCCTGGGCGGTAATTCCGTTCGATGCGGGCGTGGTGCTCGCCGATATCAACGTCGGCCTGCTCTATGTCCTCGCGATCAGCTCGCTGGGTGTTTACGGCGTGGTCATGAGCGGGTGGGCGAGTAACTCGAAATACCCGTTCTTCTCGGCCATGCGCGCCGCCGCGCAGATGATCAGCTACGAGGTGTCGATTGGCTTCATCCTGGTCTGCGTGGTGCTGTTTGCCGGCACCTTCAACCTGACCGGCATCGTCAACGCGCAGCAGGAATTCGGTCTCGGTATTATCAACGCCTATGTCGTGCACCCGCTGATCTTCCCGATCTGGGTGATGTTCTTCATCTCCTGCCTTGCCGAAACGCAGCGCGTACCCTTCGACCTTACCGAGGCGGAGAGCGAGCTCGTGGCCGGCTACCAGACCGAATACAGCTCGATGAGCTTCGCGCTCTTCTGGCTGGGTGAATACGCCAACATCCTGCTGATGTGCTCGCTCAACACGATCCTGTTCTTCGGTGGCTGGCTGCCTCCGATCGACTGGGCGCCGCTGTATTATGTGCCCGGGATCATCTGGTTCCTGCTGAAGACGTTCTTCTTCTTCTTCATGTTCAGCTGGGTCATGGCGACCGTTCCGCGCTACCGCTACGACCAGCTGATGCGCCTGGGCTGGAAGGTCTTCCTGCCGCTCAGCCTCGTTTTCGTCCTTGTCATCTCCGGTTACCTGATGGCGACCGGCCACTACGGAGCCGCCGCATGAGCGTCGCGCATCTGATCAAGTCGTTCACCCTGTGGGAGTTCGTGAAGGCGCACGCCCTCACGCTGAAGTACTTCTTCAAGCCCAAGGTTACGATCAACTACCCCTTCGAGAAGAACCCGATCTCGCCCCGTTTCCGCGGCGAGCACGCGCTGCGCCGCTATCCCAACGGGGAAGAGCGCTGCATCGCCTGCAAGCTGTGCGAGGCCGTGTGCCCTGCGCAGGCGATCACGATCGAGAGCGAACCGCGCGAAGACGGCAGCCGCCGCACCACGCGCTACGACATCGATATGACCAAGTGCATCTACTGCGGTTTCTGCCAGGAAGCCTGCCCGGTCGATGCCGTGGTCGAGGGACCGAACTTCGAATACGCGACGGAAACGCGCGAGGAACTGCTGTACGACAAGGCGAAACTGCTGGCCAACGGGGACAAGTGGGAGCGGGCAATCGCCGCGAACCTTGAAGCCGATGCGCCCTATCGCTAACCGCCGCGCCAACGAGAAACGGGGCCAATGATTCAAACTCTCGCCTTCTACCTGTTCGCAGCACTGGTCATCGCCAGCGCCGTCATGGTGATCATGGCGCGCAACCCGGTGCATTCGGTGCTGTGGCTGATCCTCGCCTTCTTCAACGCCGGCGGCCTGATGGTGCTGGTGGGTGCGGAATTCATCGCGATGCTGTTGCTGATCGTTTACGTCGGCGCGGTCGCGGTCCTGTTCCTGTTCGTCGTCATGATGCTGAACATCGACTTCGCCGAACTGCGCGCCGGGTTCATCAAGAACTTCCCGCTGGGCATCGTCATCGCGCTGATCCTGGCGGCCGAGCTGATCTTCGGCATCGGCGCCTACCAGGCGGGCAAGCTGGAGCTGGGCATCGCCAACGGTGCGGCATCGCCGGCGCTCGACGCGGCGAACACGGCCAGCATCGGCGCGCTGCTCTACAGCGACTACATCTTCCTGTTCGAAGCGGCCGGCATCATCCTGCTCGTCGCCATGATCGGGGCCATCGTGCTGACCCACCGTCCCAAGCCGCCGGGTTCGCGCGGCCACCAGGACATCGGCAAGCAGAACCGTCGCAACCCGGATGAAGCGACCGTCATGAAGCAGCCCGAAGTGGGCAAGGGGGTCGAGCTGTGATCGGCATCGAACACTATATCGTTGTCAGCGCGCTGCTGTTCGTGCTCGGCGTGCTCGGCATCTTCCTCAACCGGAAGAACATCATCGTCATCCTGATGGCGATCGAGCTCATCCTGTTGAGCGTGAACCTGCAGCTTGTGGCGTTCAGCGCATTCCTCGGCGATCTGGTCGGACAGGTGTTTGCCATGTTCGTCCTCACCGTGGCCGCTGCCGAAGCGGCCGTCGGGCTCGCCATCCTTGTCATCTATTTCCGTGGCCGCGGCACAATCGCGGTCGACGACGTCGACCGGCTGAAGGGATAAGTTCCGGTGCATCCGATCCTCCTTATCGTCTTCCTGCCGCTGGTTGCGGCAATCGTTGCGGGCTTGGTCAACAAGTCGGCCCCGAGCGTGTTCGCCAAGTCGATCACGACCGGCGCGCTGTTCGTCAGCGCGGCGCTGAGCTGGCCGATCTTCCTTGGCTTCGTGAGCGGCACTTACGAGCCGACCGTGGTTCCGGTGCTCAAGTGGGTGCAGTCGGGCTCGCTCGCCTTCGACTGGGCGCTGCGCGTCGACACGCTGACTGCGGTCATGCTGGTGGTGATCAACACCGTCTCGGCGCTCGTCCACCTCTACAGCTGGGGCTACATGGACGAAGATCCGGACCAGCCGCGCTTCTTCGCTTACCTCTCGCTCTTTACCTTCGCCATGCTGATGCTGGTGACCGCCGATAACCTCGTCCAGATGTTCTTCGGTTGGGAAGGCGTGGGCCTCGCATCCTACCTGCTCATCGGTTTCTGGTTCCGGAAGCCCAGTGCCAACGCTGCCGCGATCAAGGCCTTCGTGGTCAACCGCGTGGGCGACCTTGGCTTCATGCTCGGCATTTTCGGCACTTACTTGGTGTTCGACACGGTCTCGATCAGCGAGATCCTGGCCGCTGCGCCGGGCATGAGCGGGGCGACCATCGGCTTCCTTGGCTACAGCGTCCACACGATGGACGTGCTGTGCATCCTCCTGTTCATCGGCGCGATGGGCAAGTCGGCGCAGCTTGGCCTGCACACCTGGCTGCCCGACGCGATGGAAGGCCCGACCCCGGTTTCGGCGCTGATCCACGCGGCCACCATGGTGACCGCAGGCGTGTTCATGGTCTGCCGCCTCTCGCCCATGTTCGAGACGGCCCCGGTCGCGCTTGCCATGGTGACCTTCGTTGGCGCGGCGACCTGTATTTTCGCCGCCACGGTTGGTACGACGCAGTGGGACATCAAGCGCGTCATCGCCTATTCGACCTGTTCGCAGCTCGGCTACATGTTCTTCGCAGCGGGTGTGGGCGCTTACGGCGTCGCCATGTTCCACCTGTTCACGCACGCTTTCTTCAAGGCGCTGCTGTTCCTCGGCGCAGGCTCGGTCATCCATGCGATGCACCACGAGCAGGACATGCGGTATTACGGCGAGCTTCGTAAGCACATCCCGCTGACTTTCTGGGCCATGATGATGGGCACGCTCGCGATCACCGGTGTGGGTGTCTACCACCTCGGTGTGGGCTTCGCCGGCTTCTGGTCGAAGGACGCCATCATAGAGGTCGCCTTCGCGCGCGGCACCGAGCTCGGCAATTTCGCCTTCTGGATGGGCGTGTTCGCAGCGCTGCTGACCAGCTTCTACAGCTGGCGCCTGATGTTCCTCACGTTCTGGGGCAAGCCGCGCTGGATCGAGAGCGAGCACATCCAGCACAGCGTTCACAAGACGCCGGAAGAGGCGGGCGAGGACACCACGGGCGGCTATCACCCGCACGAGAGCCCGATCAGCATGCTGGTCCCTCTCGGCGTGCTGTCGATCGGAGCGGTGCTTGCGGGCCAGGTCTTCGCGCCGACCTTCCTCGACGATGCCGCCTTCTGGGGCAGCTCGATCTTCTACAACGAGCCGCTGATCCACGCGATGCACAATGTGCCGTACCTCGTGAAGTACGCCGCCTTTATCGTGATGCTGCTCGGCCTGTTCGTGGCCTGGTATGCCTACATCAAGGACACCAGCGTGCCCGGCAAGACGGCCGAACAGCTCGGGCCGATCTACCGGTTCCTCTACAACAAGTGGTATTTCGACGAACTCTACCACTACCTCTTCGTGGTCCCGGCCTTCTGGCTTGGGCGCCAGTTCTGGAAACTCGGCGATGTCGGCACGATCGACCGCTTCGGCCCCAATGGCATTGCCTGGGTGGTCGAGAAGGGCGCTGTCGGCGCCAAGAAGTTCCAGACCGGATATCTCTATAGCTATGCGTTGGTGATGCTCCTCGGGCTCGTCGCCGCGATCACCTGGGTGCTGTTCTGATGGATTTCCCCATCCTTTCCCTGATGCTCGCCGTCCCGATGGCCGGCGCAATCGCCTGCCTGTTCCTCGGCGCGCAGACCGCGCGCATGACGGCGCTGGGCGTGACCCTGTTCAACCTCGCGCTGGGCGTCCTCCTCTGGATGAACTTCGAGGTCGGCGGCCCGCAGTGGCAGTTCGTCGAGCGGGCGGAAATCTTCGCCGTCTTCAGCTACGCGCTGGGGATCGATGGCATCGCGCTCATGCTGATCATGCTCAGCGTGTTCCTCATGCCGATCTGCATCCTCGCCAGTTGGGATGCGATCACCAAGCGCGTGGGCGAATACATGGCCGCCTTCCTGCTGATGGAAGTGCTGATGATCGGCGTGTTCGCCGCGCAGGACCTCTACCTGTTCTACATCTTCTTCGAAGCCGGCCTTATCCCGATGTACCTGATCATCGGCGTGTGGGGCGGCGATAACCGCATCTACGCTTCGTATAAGTTCTTCCTCTACACGCTGCTCGGCTCGGTCCTGATGCTGATCGCGATGATGTGGATGGTGAACGAAGCGGGCACCACCGACATCCCGACGCTGCTGAACTACGATTTCGACCCGTCGGCACAGACGTGGCTGTGGCTCGCCTTCTTCGCGAGCTTCGCGGTGAAGATGCCGATGTGGCCGGTCCACACCTGGCTGCCCGACGCGCACGTCCAGGCGCCGACCGCCGGTTCGGTGATCCTTGCCGGCGTCCTGCTGAAGCTCGGCGGCTACGGCTTCATCCGTTTCAGCCTGCCGATGTTCCCCGAAGCGAGCGAGCAGTTCGCATGGCTCGTCTACATCCTCTCGATGGTCGCGGTGATCTACACCTCGCTCGTCGCGCTGGTGCAGAACGACATGAAGAAGCTGATCGCCTATTCCTCGGTCGCACACATGGCGATCGTGACGGTCGGCCTGTTCGCCTTTAACGTGCAGGGCATCGAGGGCGCGATGATGGTCATGCTCGGCCATGGCCTCGTCTCGGGCGCGCTGTTCCTGTGCGTCGGCGTCATCTACGACCGCCTGCACACCCGCGAGATCGCGCGCTACGGCGGGTTGTCGATCAACATGCCGAAATACGCGCTGTTCTTCCTGCTGTTCACGATGGCCAGCATCGGCCTGCCGGGCACCAGCAACTTCATCGGCGAATTCCTTGCGCTGGCCGGGATCTACAAGGTCTCGACGCTGGTGACGCTGGTCTGCACCACGGGTATCATCCTGGGCGCCGCCTACATGCTCTATCTCTACCGCCGCGTGGCGTTCGGCGAGCAGAAGAACGCCGATGCGGCGGCCATGCTCGACCTCAACGCCCGCGAATGGGCCATGCTCGCCCCGATCGCAGCCGCCGTGCTGTGGATGGGCGTCTATCCGGAAAGCTTCCTTGCCCCTATGCGTCAGGACATTGCCGCACTCGAAGCGCGCATCGCGCGCGCCGCTCCCGATTTCGACGCCGACAACGTGATCGGTACCCCGCGCGAGCACAATGCGAACTACGTCGCTGCCTCCGCCCATGGTGAAGAGGGAGCGCACTGATGTCCTACGCCACTTCGCTTTACCTCACCGGCGCGGAAGTCGGTCTTTCGATCCTCGGCCTCGCCTTCCTGCTGGTGGCTGCCTGGGGCGGTCCGAAGGCCGCGCGTGGTCTTACCGCAGCCACGATCGCTTCGCTGATTGGCGCGGCGCTGTTCAGCGTCCACCTCTTCGGCCAGGCTTCGGGTGAAGTCGCGGGCCGTGCCTTTGGCGACCTCTACCGCGCAGACGCCTTCGGCAGCTTCGCCAAGGTTCTGATTTATCTCGCCAGCGCCGCCGTGCTCGTGGTGACCCCGCGCTTCTTCGACCAGCGCGGCGCCTATCGCGGCGAATACCCGGTCCTCATGCTGTTCAACGCAGTCGGCATGGGCATGATGGTTTCGGCCACCGACCTGATGACGCTGTACATCGGCCTCGAGATGTCGAGTCTCGCCAGCTACGTTCTTGCAAGCTTCCTCAAGAACGACACGCGTTCGAGCGAGGCGGGCCTCAAGTACTTCGTCCTCGGCGCGCTTGCTTCGGGCATCATCCTTTACGGCGTGAGCCTCGTCTACGGCTTCACCGGCTCGACCAATTACGAAGGCATCCGCGCCGCCTTCGACACCAACTTCTCGACCGGCGCGCTGTTCGGCGTGGTGTTCGTGCTCGCGGGTCTGGCCTTCAAGGTCAGCGCCGTGCCGTTCCACATGTGGACGCCCGACGTTTACGAAGGCGCGCCGACGCCGGTCACCGCTTTCTTCGCCAGCGCCCCCAAGGTTGCGGCGATGGGCATGCTGGTGCGCATGGCGATGGAACCCTTCGCGGGCGAGGTCGATGCCTGGCGCCAGATCGTGATCTTCGCCGCGCCCGCCTCGATCGTGGTCGGCGCGCTCGGCGCCATCGGCCAGCAGAACCTGAAGCGTCTGCTTGCCTATTCCTCGATCAACAATGTCGGTTTCATCCTGATCGGCCTTGCCGCGGCGACGCCGGCGGGTGTTGCCGGGGTGATGATCTACCTTGCGATCTATGTCGCCATGGTGATCGGCAGCTTCACCGCGCTGCTCATGCTGCGCGATCCGATGGGCAACTCGCTGGAGACCTTCGACGATATCTCGGGCCTTTCGACCAAGCGCCCGGCGCTGGCCTGGTCGCTGCTGGCCCTCATGTTCAGCCTTGCGGGCATTCCGCCGCTGTTCGGCTTCTGGGGCAAGTTCGTGGTCTTCCAGGCCGCGGTGCAGGCCGACCTGATCGCGCTTGCCGCCATCGGCATCGCCGCCAGCGTCATCGGCGCCTTCTACTACCTCAAATTCATCAAGGTGATGTTCTTCGACGAGCCCAAGCGCGAGATCGAAGACGAAAGCCCGATGAGCCATTGGGTGGTGCTGGGCCTGTGCGTCGCCTTCATCTCGCCGCTGGGCTACCTGCTCACGCTGCCGCTGGGTGACTGGGCAGCGACGGCGGCGGCTTCCTTCGTCGCGGCGATGTGATCCGTTTCCTAGCCGAAACCGGCTCCACCAACAGCGATATCGCCGCCCAGCTGCGCGCTGGCGAGGCCGTGCCCGAGGGCAGCTGGCTGGTCGCAGACCGGCAGGTTGCCGGGCGGGGCCGCCAGGGCCGGACCTGGTTCGACGGCAGCGGCAATTTCATGGGCTCGACCACGGTCCACATCGCGCCGCGCGATCCCAATCCGGCAACACTGGCGCTGGTCGCGGGTCTTGCCGCCTTCGAAGCGGTTTCCGCCCAGCTGGCCGATCCCAGCGCTCTGCGCCTCAAATGGCCCAACGACCTGATGCTCGGCGATGCAAAGCTCGCCGGGATCCTGCTGGAGCGGGAAGGGGACGCGATCATCGTTGGGATGGGGATCAACCTTGCCGCAGCGCCTGAATTGCCCGATCGCAAGACCATAGCGCTCTCCGCGCTCGGCCCGGCACCCGACCGTGATCTGTTTGCCCAGGCGCTCGCGCAGGCCTTCGACCAGGAGCTTGAGCGCTGGCGGACCTACGGGCTCGAACCGCTGATCCGCCGCTGGGAAAGCGCGGCGCATCCCCAGGGTACGGCGCTCACCGTCCATCCGCCTGGTGAAGAGCGCATCGAAGGCCGCTTTGCAGGCCTGACAGCGGAAGGCGCGCTGTCGCTGCGCTTGGCGGACGGCACTGTCCGTGCCATCCACGCGGGCGACGTCATGCTCGTGAATGAGGAGAGCTGAACCATGTTGCTCGCTGCCGATGTCGGGAACACCAATGTCGTATTCGCTCTGATCGAGGGGCGCGAGATCAAGGCCCGCTGGCGGATCGCCACCGACCCGCGACGGACGGGCGACGAATACGCCGTGTGGCTGCTCCAGCTCGCCGAATTCCAGGGGTTCGACAAGGCGGATATCACGCAGGTCATCATCGGTTCGGTGGTGCCGCGCGCGATCCACAACCTTACTGTCCTCTCGGAAAAGTACCTCGGCGTGACGCCGCTGATCGCTGGGCAGGGTGCGGCCGAGTGGGGTTTCGAGCTCGATATCGAGCAGCCCAGTTCGCTCGGCGCCGACCGCGCGCTCAACACGCTTGCCGCGCACGCCAAATACGACGGTGACCTGATCGTCATCGATTTCGGTACGGCGACGACCTTTGACGCGGTGGATTTCAACGGCGCCTACAAGGGCGGCATCATCGCGCCGGGTATCAATCTCTCGCTCGACGCGCTGGTCGGCAACACTGCCAAGCTGCCGCGCATCGCGATCGAGAAACCGGGCAGCGACAGCGTCATCGGCCGCAACACCGAAGACCAGATGCTGATCGGCGTTTTCTGGGGCTATGTCGCCCTTATCGAAGGGCTGATTGACCGCATGAAAAAGGAAATCGGACGTCCGGCCAAGGTCGTGGCGACCGGCGGACTCGCCATCCTGTTCGACGAGCATACGGAGCTGTTCGACGCGGTCGACGCGGACCTTACGCTCGAAGGCCTTGCCATTCTTGCGGAGCGCGTCGCTTGAAGAAGGACTTCACCCCCGAAGACGAACTGCTGTTCCTCGCGCTCGGCGGGTCGGGCGAGATTGGCATGAACGTCAATCTCTATGGCTGCCAGGGCCGCTGGCTGATGGTCGACCTCGGAATGACCTTCTCCGGCGACCAGTATCCCGGTGTCGACCTCGTGTTCGCCGACCTCGAATTCATCGAGGACCGGACCGACCAGCTCGAAGCCATCGTGCTGACCCACGCGCACGAAGACCATATCGGCGCGGTGCCTTATTTCGCCGCCGACCTGGCTGTGCCGATCTACGCCACTCCCTTCACGGCGGATCTCGTGCGGCGAAAGCTGGACGAGGCGGGTATCGCCGACCAGGTCGAGCTGCATGTCATCAGCGACGATCATGGCAGCTTCGATATCGGCCCGTTCGGCATCACCTACCTGCCGCTCGCTCACTCGATCGCGGAGGGCAACGCCCTGCTGATCGAGACGCCGCACGGGCGCATCTTCCACACGGGTGACTGGAAGCTCGACGAAGACCCGATCATCGGCGAGCCCACCACCGAAGAAGAGCTGACCGAGATCGGGGACGAGGGCGTGCTGGCGCTCGTGTGCGACAGCACCAATGTCTTCAACCCTGCGCCAAGCGGGTCGGAAGGCGCGGTCTACAAGGGCCTGCTTGAAGAAGTGCAGCGCCATTCGGGCAAGCGCGTGCTGGTCACCACTTTCGCGAGCAATGTCGCGCGGCTGCAGACATTGGGTGAGGTCGCGCGCGAGACCGGCCGGCAGATTTGCGTCGCTGGGCGTTCGCTCGACCGCATCATCGAGGTCTCGCAGGCTAATGGCTATCTCGCCGATTTCCCCGAGCCGGTCGATTTCGACACCGCCATGGGCCTGCCGCGCGGCGAAGTGCTGATCGTGGCAACCGGTGGGCAGGGCGAACCGCGCGCGGCGCTTGCGCGTATTGCGGACGAAAACCACCCGCTCGAACTGGTCCGCGGCGATGTGGTGCTGTTCTCCAGCCGCCAGATTCCGGGGAACGAGATCTCCATCGGTGCGGTGCAGAACAAGCTCGCCGCGCGCGGGATTACCATGGTTACCGACCGCCAGAGCATGATCCACGTATCGGGCCATCCGGGCCGGCCGGAGCTCGAGGCGCTCTATGGCTGGCTGCGGCCCGATATCCTCGTGCCCGTGCATGGCGAGATGCGGCACATGCAGGAGCAGGGCCGCCTGGGGCGTGCTAATGGCATTCCCGACCAGGTGGTTCAGCAGAACGGCGATATCGTTCGCCTTGCGCCGGGCGCGCCGGGCAAGATTGCCGAAGTGCGCTCCGGGCGCCTGGTGCTCGACGGGGACCTGATTGTCCCGGCCGATGGCGAGGCGATTGCCATGCGCCGCCGGATCATGCGCGAAGGCGTGGTGATCGTTGCGCTTGATGGCGATCTCAACCCGCGGATCGACAGCCTTGGGCTGCCGCTGGACGAAGATTACGAAGACTTCGTTGCCGAAGCGAGCGACGATATCCGCGCCGCGATCAAGAAGCTGCGCGGGCACGAACGCCGCGATGCGGCCAGCGTGCACGAAGCCGCCCGGCTTGCCACGCGGCGCGCGGCGCAGCGCTGGTCGGGCAAGCGCCCGCAGGTGCGCGTGATCGTACCCAATTTGTAAGGAGCACGGCGCGATGCAGTGGACCAGTATCCTGGCGATCTATTTCCTGTTCTTTGTCTTCTGCGCCTTCGTGTTGCTACCCTTCGGCGTGCGCACACATGACGAAGCGGGCGTCGAGAAAGTGCCGGGACAGGCCGACAGCGCGCCGGTGGAATTCCGCGCGGGCAGGCTGGTGATGCGCGCCGCGATCCTCTCGGCGGTCGTGACCACGGTTTACGTGCTCAATTACATCAACGGATGGATTACCGTCGACGACCTCATTTTCTGGGGCCCGAGCTTCGAAAACTAATTACTGGCGCAGGCGTTCGAGAGCCTGCGCGAGTACCACGTAGAGCTTGCCCATATCGCTCGACAGCAGGGTTACGCTCATCGCGTTGCCATCGCGGGTGGACAGCATGGTCCGCAGCATCGCTTCGAAATCGTGGATGTATCGGCTGACGTGCTCACGGAAATCGTGGTCGCTGTCGTAAAGCTCGGCAATCTCGCGCGCTTCGGTGTTGTCGAGCAGGCGTACCGCGCGCCGGGTGAAGATCCCGCGGTCGCCGCGCAGATAGCTTGCCCAGGCCGTGTCGGTCACCTCGGTCGACAGCGCCTTGGCGATATCGATTGCGTTTGAATTGAGGCTTTCGGTGATCAGCGCAACGCGGCGGCTGAAGTCGTTGTCGACATTCTCCTCCGCCCGTTCACGCGCGTGCGCGATGCGGCTTTCGAGATTGCCGGTGAGCTCGTTGACCTTGGCCAGCTGGTCGCGCAGCTGGCGCGTGATTTCCCGTCCCGCTTCGCTGGAACGTTCGGTGGCCTTGTCCAGCGTGGCGATGGCCTCTTCGGTGTGTTCGCGCAGCGCCTTGTCGATGGCGGCAGCGCTTTGTTCGCCGACGGTGTCCGCGATCTTTGCGATGCGATCGGCCTGTTCGGTTTCGATAGCGGCGAGGGCGCTGCGGGCGCTGGTCTCCAGCACTTCGATCGCCTCGCGCAGTTCGCCCTGCGCGCGCTTCGATACCGCATCGCTTTCGTCGCCCAAGGCAGCCACGCTGGCGCGCAGGCGTTCGATCCCATCCACCTGAGCCGCGGCCGTCTCGCCGAAGCGAGCCTGGAAGTCGTCCACACCGGCCATTGCCTCGCGGCTACGTGCCTCGGCGTTGTCCATGCTCGCAGTGACCGCCTCTCCTGCTGTCTTCGCCTCTTCGAGGAGGCCTTTCACCTCTTCGGCGCGCCGCTCGATATCGGCGAGGCGCGATTCGCTCGCTTCCATGGCCACGGGGAGGTCATCGCGGCTGTGCTTCGCGCTGGCCTGGATCAGTTCGAGCAGGCGCACGCTGGCGTCGGTCAGGGCCGAGACCGCCATGTCCGTGCCGTCTAGCGCCTCGCGGCTCTCGATCAGCTTCGCGTTGAGCGCTTCGACCCCTTCGGAAAGAGCGCCGCGCGCTTCCTGGCCCTGGGCGGAGATAGTCTCGAAGGTCGTGCCAAGCGCGGCAATGCGTTCGCCCAGTTCGTCGCCTTCGGCGGCCATGGCCGAAAGCTGCTCGGCCTGCGCCGCGCGGCGTTCGGCGATGGCTTCGTCCAGCGCATCGAGCCGCTCCCGCAGGCGCGTCTGCGCGCTTTCCTCTGCTTCGGCGAATGCGCTCTGACGGCGCCCGGTTTCCTGATCAAACAGACGGTTGCGCTCGACCAGCTGGGCATCGACGCGTTGCGCCTCTTCGAACAGCGCTTTCAGCTTGGTCTGTGCAGACGCGAGGGCGGCTTCGTCGATCCGGGTGATCTCGGCGACCGCCTCGCTCAGCCGTTCCTGCATGGCTTCGACCTGGGAGTTCCAGGCGGTGAGGGCATGGGCTTCGCCATCGCGGATGGTCGTCGCGGCGGTTTCCGCTTCGGTGCGCACCGCATCAAGACGGCTGCGCAGGCTTTCGATTGCGGCATCGCGTTCGCGCGCGGCCGCGGCGTCGGTCTCGGCCAGTTCGGTGCGCAGGCTTTCGAAGCGCGTTCGGATCGAGGTGAGGGCTTCCACTTCGCGGCTGTCGAGGTCGCTGCGGAAGGCATCGCTTCCGGCGCGCAACTCGGCAAAGCGCTGTTCGGCCACATCGCCCAGCTTGTCCGCCTGCGCCGAGAAGGCTTCCAGAGCGGCATCGACCCGCTTGCGCAGTGAACCCACCTGCCGTTCGCTTGCCGCACCGAATTCGTTCAGGCGTTCGAAGCCGGAAATGAGGTCATCAAGCTGTGCCTGTGCCTCGCGGCCGGCGCCGCCGATCTGGTTCGACACATCCTTGGCGGAATTCGCCACCACGGGAAGGTTGTCCCGCAGTTTGTCCATGTTTTCCAACGCTGTAACGCTGACACTGGCGATGGCGTCGACCTGCTCTCCATTGGCGACAACCAGCGACTGCAAGCGGTCAGCGTGTTCGGAAAGGCGATCGGTGGCCGTGCGCCCGAGATAATCGAGCTCCTGCGTCTGCGTTGCCAGGAACTCGCGCGCGAGGCTCAGCTCGCGATTGACGGTCACGAGCCGCGTCTCGAGCTCGGCAGACTGTGCGGAGAGCGACTGCGCGACTTCGGCGTAGCGCTTTGCCTCGCGCGTGGAATTGCGCATGGCGAGCAGCCAAAGCGACACCACGAGCAGCACGGGAATAGCCCACTGCGTAACCAGGCCAGTCCATTCGGCAGGGGTGGGACGCGCAAGGATTTCGGCCTGATGGGCCCAGCCGTAGAAACCGGTCCAGCCCGCTATCGCGAGGATGGCAAGCGTCGGAACGACCCAACCAAACCGCCGTGCGGTCTGTGCATCTTCTTCCCATTCCTCTTCATAGACGAGTTCGTCCACTTCCGAGGTTTCTTTGATAACCTCTTCGGAAAAATCGATTTTCGCAGGTTCCTGGTCGGTCGAAGGATCGACAGCCTTGATAAGGGGACGCTTTCTCATAGCTGCAAAAACTACCACCAAACGCCTTGGGCTTAAACCACAATTAACCGCTTTGGTGCCAGTCTGTGGCCATGGCGTATCACTCTACCGGATTCGATGCCGCATTGGCGACCGCAGCGGGCGACGATCTGTCGCTCAAGAACGAACTGCGCGTGGCCTTTGCCGACAGCTGCGCACGCCAGCTCGATCTGCTTCGCCGCTCGCGCTGCGACGGGAACTGGGAATTGGCTGCTGGCAAACTGCACGCCATTGCTGCAAGCTTCCATGCCGACGAGCTCATTGAGCTTGCCGATGAAGCGCTGACTGCCGCACCGGGAGAGCCCACGGTTCTTAAGCGGATCGACGCGTTCGTAGGCGCGCTCGGCTGAGGGTAAACCCGCCGCAACGCTTGGCGATTGCGGCAACACGGCCCTAAAGCGGTAGGCGTCCCAACCGTTGCAACCGGAGTTCCGCGTGCGCGCCGCCCTGCTGTCCGTGCTCGATAGCCAAGCTGATACGCGCACCGTCCCCGCGCCGTACCGATCGATTGCCGGTGCGCGCCTGGTGGAACGCCAGCTCGACATGGCGCTGGCCGCCGGTTGCGAAACCATTGCCTGCCTTGCCAACACGGTCGGACGCGAGGTGATGGACCTCCAGCACCGCGCAGAGGCGGCCGGCGCGCGGTTCATTGCCCTTCGCGAAGCGCGCAAGCTGTCGGGGCTGGTGTCGGCGCAGGACGAGTTGCTGGTGCTGGCGCCCGGCGTCCTGCCCGACGAAGACGCGATCCTCAAACACCTAGCAAAGCCCTGCGTGCTGGTGTTTCCCGAGGACCCGGCGGTTGCACGTGGTTACGAGCGTATCGATGCGCACTTCGCATGGGCTGGAGCGCTGCTGGTGCGCGGCACTGCGGTCGAGCAACTCGCGCAGCTTCCCGAAGATGTCGACACGCCATCGGCACTGCTCCGCATTGCCCTCCAGTCGGGGGTGAGGACCCATCCGCTCGAAACGCGGTTGCTCGACGAGACCGTGTGGCTGCGTGACCCGTCCCCTGAGGAGCTGGCCACACGCGAACGCAGCTGGGTCGCCGGGCACGCCAATGTGGCGCCCTTTTCCGCGCCGGGCCTCGCGATAGCCGAGCGCATGGGCGCGCGGCTTGCGCAGGATACGATGGGCGGGAACCTGCCGCGCGTACTGTCGCTCTCCTCGGCGCTGGCGGGTCTTTCCGGTCTCTCGCTCGCATTGGGCGGATGGACATTGCCCGGCTTTGGCCTTGCCGGGCTCAGCGCCCTGCTGTTCGCCATGGAAGAGGTGGTCCGCCGTGTTTCAAGCGCCGGACAGGTGCGCCCACGCGTGCCAGCGCTGGCGCAGGCAATCGCGATCCTGCTCGACCCGCTGCTCCTTGTGCTGATCGCCCTCGCATCGCCTGAAGAGATGGGCTGGTTGCGCCTCTTCGTGCCCGCCGTCCTGCTGGGCTTGCTCCACCTCGGTGAACGGATCAGCGCCAGCAAATGGCGGCGCACCTACGCCGATCGCATTGCGCTGATTGCGCTCCTTATTCCGGCGGTTTTCTTCGGGGTCACGCAGCCTGTCGTGGCGGTTTTGTCGCTTGCCGTGCTGATTACGCTTTTTCTCACGGCAGAGCCGCGGGACTAACCGGCGATTAACCATGCCGATGCTACCACCGGACCATGCCGATGCCTGACGCTGCATCCCCTTCGGCCGAGGCCGACAAGGAAAGCCTTCGCGACGCGCTCGCGCGCGGGAACGCGACGCTTGCGCGCATCGGGCCGATCCTGTCGCATCTGCTCGCAACGCCCGACCATTCGTTGTTCAGCGACGAGATCGTCGCGCGCATCCGCGGCATGTGCCACCATCTGGCCTGGCAGGTCCTGCGCGCACAGGCAGAAGCCGCCGGCCAGGCCGGGCGCGAAGCCTTTGCCGACCGTCATGGCGAGGCGCTGGCGGAGCATTTCTTCGGCAGCCCGGCGCTGCTTGCCCATTGCCACGCGCTGGCGCTGGAATGGCAGCTGACTGAACGGCTCGAAGTCCAGTACGGCATCGATCCGGTGCTTTCGCCGGTTGTCCAGGAACTCATCGCGTCGGACGACAGCAGCCTTGCGAGCGCGGCTATGGCCTCGCTCACCGCGCAGGCCCGCTTCGCCCAGACCCAGCGGCGGATGGAATTGCCGCTGAGCGAGCTTCCCGGTGACCTGTTCCACTATTTGCTGATGGGTTGGCGCGCCTACAGCGGCCAGCTTCGCTCCGATGCGATGATCCGCGCCGAGGCCAAGCTGCGCAATGCCTATGACGAAGGCGCCGGGCGCCAGTCGCTGCTCGCGCGGGTCGTTGCCGGCATGGGCGGCGAGGGCCAGCGCGCGCTCGATATCGATCAGGCGGGCACGGCCCTGTTCCTTTCCGCGCTTGCGGCACGTTCGGGTCAATCGCGCGTCGCCGCAGTGCTCTCGACCCATCACCAGCAGACCGCCCGGCTAGCGCTGGGCCTCAGGGCTGCCGGGCTCGATACCGCAGCCGTGGAACGCCAGGTGCTACGCCTCAACCCGCAGGCCGTGCCCTTGCGTGAGATTGCAGGCATGCCGCTCGAAGAAGCCCGCCGGATGCTGGCCGAATCCACACCGGTAGGAGCCGCCTGATATGGCCAGCGTAGGAACCCGCTACCTGGCCAGCGCCACGGTCGATGCCGAAGGCAAGCTTGTCTCCGCTGACGAAGTTTTGGCACGCCTGCAGCACGCCTGTGGTGGTGCGATCGGTACACGCCTTGCCATCCCCGAGCTGCTTGCGCTGGTGGAGAAAGCGCAGCGTTTCGGCCTGCGGCTCGCCCGCCAGTTCGAAGCGGTCGACGGCGAGAACCGCATTACCGCCTGGGTGGAGATCACGCCCGACGCCGAGGGCAGCGACGAGGGGCGGGGCTGCTCGATCGACGTCGTGAGCTGGAATACCGAACCGCTTCCGCCGGAAAACGAGATCGAGACGGCGCGGCGGCGCGTGGAGATCAACCGCCACCTTGCCGATTGCACCGCGCGGCTCGATTCCAACCAGCGCCTGCTCTCGGTCGATACCGAGGCAAGCGACCTCGGCGAGTTTGCCGCCACGGCGCTTGCGAATGTCGGCAAGCCGTGGACGGACTTCGTGCGCCTGCCGGGCAACACGCACCAGCAACCGCTTCACTGGCGCCTGCTCGACGGGGCCAAGTGCGAGATCGACGGGTCGAGTCGCCAATGGACCGCGCATCTCGAACCGCTCGGCCAGCCGCAGCCCGGCAGCGCGGGCTTCGTGCTCTATCTCACGGCTGAAAGCCCGCTGTCGGGTTCGCCGGTGGAGGACCAGGACGAGCAGGGCGAAGGGCCTTCCTTCGGGCGCGATCTGACGCCGGTCCTGCGCCAGCCGATCAACCGCATCATCGCCAACGCCGAGACGATCCGCACCAAGCTCGCCGGACCGCTGGCGGACGAATACAGCTCCTACGCCGCCGACATCGCTACAGCTGCGCAGCACCTGCTCGCGCTGATCGACGACCTGTCCGATCTCGAAGTGGTGGAATCGGACGACTTTGCGACCGCACCCGACCGTATCGAGCTGGCCGACGTGGCTCGGCGCGCTTGCGGGATCCTAGGTGTGCGGGCGCGCGAGAAAGGAATCACGCTGGTCGCCCCGCCGGAAGGCGAAAGCCAGCTTGCGATCGCGGAATTCCGCCGCGTGCTGCAGATCCTCCTTAACCTCGTGGGCAACGCCATTAGGTATTCGCCCGAGGACAGCCAGGTCTGGATCCGGCTCGACCGGATCGGCAACCGTGCGTTGATTACCGTAGCCGACCAGGGTCACGGGCTTGAGCCCGAGCAGCAGGAGCGGGTGTTCGAGAAGTTCGAGCGCTTGGGTCGCAGCGGTGATGGCGGATCGGGTCTTGGGCTCTACATCTCGCGCCGGATTGCCCGCGCGATGGACGGCGACCTGACGGTGGAAAGCGCCAAGGGGCAAGGCGCACGCTTCACCCTTTCGGTGCCGGCAGCGGACGATTTGCGAAAGGAACCGCGCGGGGGTCCCAAAATGCCCGAATTCCGAGACGACGACTGACCGGCTCGTTCAGGGCCTAAGTCCCTCATCTTCTCAGGCTGGAATCAAAAAGGGGCGCCCGATGGACGCCCCTTTTCATTTATCACGGTATAAGCGCTTAACGCTTTTCGATCGGCACGTAGTCGCGCTCGGTCGGGCCCGTGTAGAGCTGGCGCGGGCGGCCGATGACCTGTGCGGGATCCGAGATCATCTCGTTCCACTGCGCGACCCAGCCGACGGTGCGGGCGAGGGCGAAGAGCGCGGTGAACATGGTCGTCGGGAAACCGATCGAGTTGAGAATGATGCCCGAGTAGAAGTCCACATTCGGGAACAGCTTCTTTTCCTTGAAGTAGTCGTCGTTGAGAGCGAGCTCTTCAAGGCGCAGCGCGGTTTCGAAGACCGGGTCGTTGACGTTGAGCGCTTCGAACACCTCGCGCAGGGTCTTCTGCATGACCGTCGCGCGCGGGTCGTAGTTCTTGTAGACGCGGTGACCGAAGCCCATCAGGCGGAACGGGTCGTTCTTGTCCTTGGCGCGCTCGATGTAGTGCGGGATGCGATCGGGCGAGCCGATTTCCTGCAGCATGTTGAGCGCCGCTTCGTTGGCGCCGCCGTGCGCGGGGCCCCACAGGCAGGCAATGCCGGCCGCCATACAGGCAAACGGGTTCGCTCCCGAGGAACCGGCAAGGCGCACGGTCGAGGTCGAGGCGTTCTGCTCGTGGTCGGCATGAAGGATGAAGATCCGGTCCATCGCCTTTTCGATGGCGGGGTGGATTTCGTATTCCTCGGCCGGAACGCCGAAGGTCATGCGCAGGAAGTTGCCGGTGTAGCTGAGGTCGTTCTTCGGCTGAAGGAACGGCTGACCCACGGCGTATTTGTACGCCATGGCCGCAATCGTCGGCATCTTTGCGATGAGGCGGTGCGAGCTGATCTTGCGATGCTCGGGATCCGAAATGTCGGTGCTGTCGTGGTAGAAGGCCGACAGGGCGCCGACCACGCCGCACATGATCGCCATCGGGTGCGCGTCGCGGCGGAAACCCTGGTAGAACTGGCGCAGCTGGTCGTGGACCATCGTGTGGCGGGTGATGGTGTCGTTGAAAGTCTCCAGCTCGTCCGCCGTCGGCAGTTCGCCGTTCAGCAGCAGGTAGCTGACTTCCATGAAGCTCGAATGCTCGGCCAGCTGGCCGATCGGGTAGCCGCGGTGCAGCAGGACACCGGCTTCGCCGTCAATATAGGTCAGCGCGCTTTCGCAGCTGGCGGTCGACTTGTAGCCCGGGTCGTAGGTGAACTTGCCGGTCGCGCCGTAGAGCTTGCGGATATCGACCACATCGGGGCCGACGCTGCCCTGCAGCACGGGAAATTCCTGGGTCTGTCCGCCCAGATCGAGGGTTGCCTGCTTGTCGGCCACGCGTGTCTCCTCACTCGTTCTCATCTGTGCCTGTGGGCGAGGCCTGCGCGTCGATACGCAGGAGCGACTCTTCCTTGCCCAACAGGACCAACACATCGAAAATGCCGGGCGACGTGGTTGTGCCCGTCAGCGCTGCGCGCATGGGCTGCGCGAGCTTGCCGAGACCCAGTTCGAGGGACTCCGCATACGATTTCGTACTGGCCTCCAGCGCCTCGATTGTCCAGTCATTTTGCAGGTGCAGCATTTTTGACAGGCCAGCCAGCCGGGCGCGCCCATCGTCGTCCAGCAGGCTCGCCGCCTTGTCCGTCATGGAAAGGGGGCGTGTTGCGAAAAGAAATCCTGCACCCTCAACAAGTTCATTGATGGACCTTGCGCGGGTTTTGAGCACCGGCATGGCCTCGGTGAGCAGCGTCACGTCGGCGTGATCGCCCATCTTTGCGGCCACGATTTCGGCCAGACGTGCATCGTCCGCCTCGCGGATGTAGTGGCCGTTGAGGTTTTGCAGCTTCTTGATGTCGAAGCGCGCGGGTCCCTTGCCGACGCCGTCGAGGTCAAACAGCTCGATCGCTTCGTCCTTGGAAATCTCCTCGCGGTCGCCGTGACCCCAGCCAAGGCGCAGAAGGTAGTTGAACAGCGCTTCGGGCAGCACGCCTTCTTCGTCGCGGTAGGCTTCGACACCGACCGAACCGTGACGCTTAGACATCTTCGCGCCGTCCGGGCCGTGGATCAGCGGGACATGGGCGTAGATCGGGTCGGGCCAGTCGCCCTCGATCGTGTCCATGGCGCGGATGATCGGCAGCTGGCGGAAGGCGTTGTTCAGATGGTCGTCGCCGCGGATGATGTGGGTGATGCCCATGTCGTGATCGTCGACCACCACGGCGAGCATGTAGGTCGGCGTGCCGTCGGCGCGCAGCAGGACGTAGTCGTCGATCTCCGCGTTCTTAACCGTGACCTTGCCCTGGACCTGGTCTTCGATGGTCGTTTCGCCATCGGTCGGGACCTTGAGACGGATCACGAAGGGCGCGCCGGCGGGGGCTTCGCTTTCATCGCGGTCGCGCCAGCGGCGGTCGTAGCGCATGGGCTGCTTGTTGGCGCGCTGCTCGGCGCGCATTGCCTCGAGCTCTTCGGGCGTGGCGAAGCATTTGTAGGCGTGGCCGGCCTCCAGCAGCTTGTGCGCAACTTCGGCGTGGCGATCGGCGCGGTCGGACTGGAAGATCGGCGCTTCGTCGAAATCGAGGCCGAGCCAATCGAGCCCTTCGATGATCTTGTCGATCGCATCCTGTGTGCTGCGCTTCTTGTCGGTGTCTTCGATACGCAGCAGCGCGCGGCCACCATGATGGCGCGCGAACAGCCAGTTGAACAGCGCCGTACGCGCCCCGCCAATATGCAGATAACCCGTGGGCGAGGGGGCGAAGCGGGTGACGACCTCGGCGGCCTTGCTGCCACTATCGCTTGCCATTGTCTCACGTTTCCTTTCAAACACTTGCATGGCGACACGAGGGACGCCTTCGGTACCGATGGGGGATGCGGGCGAGGAGACCCGCGAAACTGTGCCGCGCCCTTGGCGTATGCGCGGTCCAATGTCCAGTTTTGCCGGGCGGTTTGAGGGTTTTCTCGAGGCCGCCGCGTTCGATCGCGGGCCCTGGCTGGTGGTGGCCTTCGCCGCCGGGATCGGGGCCTGGTTCTATTTTGGTGCGGCGTGGCAATGGCTCCTGATCATCGCCACGAGCCTGTCGGTTGCGGCGTTGGCGGCGATCGCGTGGAAAACGCGCGATGACCGGCCGTATTCGCACGCCGCGCTCGTGTCGCTGGCGCTCGCCATTGCGCTGGGCGTAGCCTTGGTCTGGGCGCGTTCATCGATAGTCGGCGCCGAGCCGATCCCCGCACCGCGTTTCGAGCGGATCGATGCGCGTATCCTGGGCCGCGAGGAGCAGCCAGCGGAAGGCCGCGTGCGGCTCACGGTGGCGGCACGCGAGGCGGAGACCGGCCAGGCGCTCGCTTACCGGATCAATATACCGCTGGAAAACGACCAGCCCCTGTTCCGTGAAGGTGCGCGGATCCGTCTGTCCGCCCGGCTGATGCCGCCATCGCCGCCGATCGTGCCGGGCGCTTACAATTTCGCGCGGCGGGCCTGGTTCGACGGCCTTTCGGCGACGGGATCGGCGGTCGGGTCTATAGAGCTGGTTGAGCCGCCGCCACCCTCCGAACTGTCGCTTGCCTCGATCCAGCGGCGCCTCTCGGCCCATGTCCGCAGTCATGTCGACGGGACGGCCGGGGCCATTGCCGCCACGCTGGCGAGCGGAGACCGCGGTGCGATTCCGGAGGCCGATGAGGAGGCGATGCGCGATTCCGGTCTCACGCATTTGCTCTCGATCAGCGGCCTGCATGTGAGCGCGCTGATCGCGGCGGCCTATCTGCTGGTGCTCAAGACGCTTGCGCTGTGGCCCTGGCTGGTGCTGCGCGTGCGCCTGCCGCTGGTCGCCGCAGCCGCCGCGGCGCTTGCGGGCATTGGCTACACGCTGCTCACAGGCGCCGAAGTGCCAACCGTGCGCAGCTGCATCGGGGCCTTGCTGGTGCTGGTCGCGCTGGCGCTGGGCCGCGAACCGCTGTCATTGCGCATGGTTGCCATCGCAGCCGGCGTCGTGCTGGCCCTGTGGCCGGAGTCGCTGGTGGGGCCGAGCTTCCAGATGAGCTTTGCCGCGGTCCTAGCGATCGTCTCCCTCCACAACGTCCAGCGGCTGCGGGACTTTCTTGCCCCGCGTGAAGAGAGTTGGGGGCGGCGCTTGGCGCGGCGCATGGCGGTGCTGTTCCTGACCGGCATGGTCATAGAATTGGCGCTGATGCCGATCGTCCTTTTCCACTTTCACAGGGCCGGTGTTTATGGAGCGGCTGCGAACCTGATCGCCATTCCACTGGTGACCTTCGTCTCCATGCCGCTGGTCGCGCTGGCGCTGGTGCTGGACCTCGTAGGGGCGGGGGCGCCGGTGTGGTGGCTGGTGGGGCATTCGCTCGACCTGCTGATCGGTATTGCCCATCTTTTTGCCGATCTTCCGGGTTCGGTGAAGCTCGCCCCGCGCATCGGCATGGGGGCCATGGCGCTTTATCTGGCGGGCGCCTTGTGGCTGGCCTTGTGGCAGGGGCGGCCTAGGCTGTGGGGCTTGGCGCCCATTGCACTTTCTGCAGCGCTCATGGCGAGCGCGCCGGTTCCCGATATTCTCATCACTCGCGATGGGCGCGATATAGGCGTTGCCAATGAAGCCGAAGCCCTGCTGGTGTTGCGTGACAGTGAGGGTGGCTACGCGCAGGATAATCTGCTCGAGCTTGCCGGCAGCGAGGATGCACCGGTGCTGATCTCGCAATGGCAGGGGAGCCGGTGCAGCGACCAGTTTTGCACCCTGCGCCTGGAGCGCGAGGATCGCACTTGGATTGTCCTTGTCGCGCGAAATCGTGACCTTGTCGAGGAACGCGCCCTGGCCGCAGCCTGCACGCAGTCCGACATCGTCATCGCCGATCGCTATCTACCGCGCAGCTGCCAGCCCCGCTGGCTCAAGGCGGACCGAAGGTTCCTCGATCGAGAAGGGGGCACCGCGCTTTATCTATCGCAGGAACGGATAGAGACAGTGGCTCGCGACCAGGGCGCGCATGGCTGGTGGCGCGCGCGCCGCTAGCGAGGCGCGCGCCGACCGGATCAGTGGTAGCGGCGCAGCAGGCCGGCTAGCTTGCCCTGGACCTGCACGCGGCCGGGTTCGTAGATCTGCGGCTCGTAAGCGCCGTTTGCCGGATCGAGCCGCACGCGGCCCGCATCACGGCGCAGGTATTTGAGCGTCGCTTCTTCGTTATCGACGAGCGCAACCACGATTTCCCCATCGCGCGCGCTGTCCGTGCGCTTCACCAGCGCGAAGTCGCCATCGAAAATGCCCGCTTCGATCATGGAGTCGCCCGAGACTTCGAGCGCGTAGTGCTCGCCCGGTCCGAGCAGGGCTGCGGGCACCGGCATGCTGGACTGGCCTTCGATCGCCTCGATCGGGGCGCCGGCCGCGATACGGCCGTGAAGCGGCACGTCGATGATGTCATTCGCCGGTTCGGGCGCCACGGCCTTGGCCGTCAGCGCGCTTGCCATGGCATCGTTCGTGTTGGCTGCCTTGGGCGAGCCCATCACCGCGTCTTCGGGCAGCTTGACCACTTCGAGCGCGCGGGCGCGGTTGGGAAGGCGGCGGATAAAGCCGCGTTCTTCCAGCGCCGAGATCAACCGGTGGACGCCCGACTTGCTCTTGAGGTCGAGCGCTTCCTTCATTTCTTCAAAACTGGGGGAAATTCCCGTCTCCTCCAGCCGCTGCTGGATGAAGCGGATCAATTCGTGCTGCTTTGCCGTCAGCATGGTGCGAGCTCCCGTTTCGCCTGTTCACAAACCTGTGAACGAATGCGGAACAAGTAAGCAACTTTTCGAGGGGCGTCAAGCAATCCCGCCATTTTCGAGCAGGTTGCAGTGGAACAGCTGTTCCCGCTTTGCTCTCGGGGCGTCGATCAGCGGCCCAGCAACGCGCGGGTGGCGGCTTCGACATCGTCCTTGCGCATAAGGCTTTCGCCCACGAGGTAACTGCGCACGCCGGCGCGGGCCAGCCGCTGACAATCGGCATGCGTGCCAATGCCGCTTTCCCCGACCAGCAGGCTTCCTTCCGGGGCGAGCGGGGCGAGCAGCTCGGTTGTCGCCAGATCGGTGGTAAAAGTCTTCAAATCGCGGTTGTTCACGCCGATCAGCCGCGAGCGGAGCTGCGCTGCGCGTTCCAGCTCCGCGCGGTCGTGGACTTCGACCAGCACGTCCATCCCGTGTTCGATAGCGGCGGCTTCGATATCCGCCATCGCGCTGTCTTCGAGCGCGGCGACGATGATCAGGATCGCATCGGCGCCCAGCGCCCGCGCCTCGGCGACCTGCCAGGTGTCGACCATGAAATCCTTGCGCAGGACCGGCAGGTCGCAAGCCGCGCGGGCTTCGAGGAGGTAATCCTCATGGCCCTGGAAATAGGGCGCATCGGTCAGCACCGACAGGCACGCGGCACCGCCAGCGGCATAGGCGCGGGCGTGGTCCGCAGGCTGGAAATCGGCCCGGATCAGGCCCTTGGAGGGGGAAGCCTTCTTGATCTCCGCGATCAGGCCGAATCCATCGTCCTGCGCGCGTTCGAGCGCGGCGCGAAACCCGCGCGGGGCGGAGGCTTCCCGCGCGGCGGCTTCGAGATCGGCGAGGCTCCAATCAGCCTTGCGCGCGGCCACTTCCTCGCGCTTGGTCGCGCAGATTTCTTCCAGCTTGTTCATCGGGCGAGCGCAATCCAGTCGGCGAGCAACTTGGCAGCGTTTCCGCTGTCGATCGATTCCGCGGCCATCGCCGCGCCGCTCTCCCAGTCCTCGGCAACACCGGCCACCATCAGGGCGGCGGCCGAGTTGAACAGGACCGTGTTGCGATAGGCGCCCGTATCGCCCGCGAGCAGACCGGACAGAGCCTTGGCGTTGTGAGCAGGGTCGCCGCCACGGATCGCGTCCAGCGGAGCGTTTTCAAGGCCCGCCATGCCCGCATCGACCCGGCGCATCGCAAATTCGTTGCCGGTGACATCGGCAAGCTCGTTCCCGCCGGCAAGGCTCAGTTCGTCAAGGCCCTCGTCGCCCGAGACAATGAAAGTGCGCTCGGTGCCGAGGCGCGCGGTAGCCTCGCCATAGATTGAGACATAGCCGGGGCGCGCGATGCCGATCAGCTGACGTTTCACGCCGACCGGGTTCGACAGCGGCCCCATGAGGTTGAAGATCGTGCGTCGGCCGAGCTTCTTGCGGATGGGCTGGATGCGGCGCATCGCCGGGTGGTGGTTTGGCGCGAAGAGGAAGCAGATGCCGAGTTCCGCCAGCGTCTTCTCGGCCGTGCGTCCGGCGGCCTCCATGTCGAGGCCGAGAACCTCCAGCGTATCGGCAACGCCCGACAGCGAGGAGATCGCGCGGTTGCCGTGCCGTGCGACCGGCACCCCGCAAGCGGCCACGACCAGGCCGACGGCGGTCGAGACGTTGAGCGTGTGGTGCCCGTCACCGCCGGTGCCGCACACGTCGATTGCATTGTCGGGCCCTTCGACCGGGATGTAGCGTGCGCGCAGGGCGCGGGCGGCCCCGGCAATCTCGTCCGCCGTTTCGCTGCGGTCCGTCATGGCCAGCAGGAAGCGTGCGATTTCCTCGGCGCTTGCCTCGCCATCGAGGATCCAGCCGAAGACCTCTTCGGCCTCTTGTTCGCTCATGTGCGGGACGGCGAGGGGCAGGTGCTTCATGCTATGGCTTTCGTTTCGATGCCGCAGATTTCGAGGAAATTGGCGAGCAGGGCGTGGCCGTGTTCGGTGGCGATGCTTTCCGGGTGGAACTGCACCCCATGGATCGGCAGCTCGCGATGACGGAAGCCCATCACGCTGCTGCCGTCGAGACCGGGCGTTTCGCTGGTCGCGTTGATTGCCAGGCACTCGGGAATGTCCTCGACAATCAGCGAGTGATAGCGGGTCGCGGTATAAGGCGAGGGTAGGCCTGCGAAGACGCCAGTGCCGTCATGCGTTACCGGCGAGGTCTTGCCATGCATCAGCCCGCCGCGCACCACGCGACCGCCGAAATGCTGGCCGATCGACTGGTGGCCGAGGCACACGCCAAGAAGCGGCTTGCCTGCATCGGCGCAGGCCGCCACGAGGTCGAGACTGACGCCCGCCTCGTTCGGCGTGCAGGGACCGGGCGATATCAGGTAGCCGGCATGCCCGCCTGCGATGGCGTCGGCTGCGGAAATGGCGTCATTGCGCACCACCTCCACCCTGGCGCCCAGTTCCATAAGGTAATGGACGAGGTTGAAGGTGAAGCTGTCGTAATTGTCGATGACAAGGATGGAGCGTGCGTCGGTCATTCGTGGCGTCAATGAAGGGGTGGGACCGCGCTTTCAAGCAAGGAAAGCTGCGAGGCGCGAAATGTCAGGGTGACGTCACGCCGGCTTGTCAGCGAGCTTGTCCGTCGCCCGCACCAGGCCGTCGATGATGCCCGGTTCGCCCGCGCTGTGGCCTGCATCGTCCACGATCCACAGCTCCGCTTCGGGCCAGGCCTTCTTGAGCGCCCAGGCCGAGGTCGGCGGGGTGCAGATATCGTGCCGGCCCTGGACCATGATGCCGGGAATGCCGGCGAGCTTGTCGACATCGGCCAGCAGCTGGGCTTCGGTGAGGAAGAAATCCTCGAGGAAGAACTTGGCGCAGATGCGTGCGAAGGGGACCGCCTTGGACGGATCGGCAAAGCTGTCGAGCAGCGCGGGATCGGGTAGCAGGGTGGCGACATTGCCTTCCCACAGCGACCATCGCTTGGCCGCTTCCAGGCGTGTGGCCTCGTCCTCGCTGGTCAGGCGCTCGTAATAGGCTTTGACGAGGTCAGAGCGCTCGTCTTCGGGGATCAGGCCGGAGAACGCGTCCCACTCCTCGGCCATGATCTCGCTTGCACCGTAGGTGTAGAGCCAGTCTTTCTCCGTCTGCCTGGCCAGGAACACGCCTCGCAACACCAGCTCGCTGACCCGCTCGGGATATTTCTGCGCGTAGGCGAGGGCGAGGGTCGAGCCCCAGCTGCCACCAAAGGCCTGCCACTTCTCGTGGCCGCACATCTCGCGCAGCTTCTCGATATCATCGACGATGCGCCAAGTGTCGTTGTTCTCGATCTCGGCGAAGGGGGTCGACTGGCCGCAGCCGCGCTGGTCGAACAAAAGGACGTCGTAAAGTTCGGGATCCCACTGGCGGCGATGGTCGGGCGACATGCCGCCTCCCGGACCGCCGTGCAGGAACACGGCCGGTTTCGCGCCCTTTGTGCCCACGCGTTCCCAATAGAGCGAATGCCCCTCGCCGACATCGAGCATGCCGGTCTCATAAGGTTCGATCTCGGGATAGAGCGTGCGGCGGGTCTCGGTCATCAGGAGGCTTTCTTCTTCACGACCACGATAGGGCCGATGGGGGCGCCGGTATCGAGGCGGTCGGTGGCCGGGTTCCACAGCAGCGATACGTTGCCGTCGAGGAACAGGGCGTTCTTCACCTCGAGCTCGTCCTTGTAGAAGCGGGCGAGCTTGCCGAAAGAAATCGGCGCGTTGGAAATGACGAAATGCGCGCGGCCGGTGTCATCGACGCCAACCGCGTTGCGCACGAGGCGGGAAGGGCCGTCGCGGCTGATCTCGGGATGGATGGCCCCGTCGATCACCAGCATCGGGCCGGACTGCGTGCCGAACTGCGGGCGTTCGGTGACATTGGCGAGGAAGCTGTCGGTCGACCGCACAACCCATTCGCCATCGGTGCCGTAAAACACGCCGTTCGGTTTCATATGGAAATTGCCAATGCCATCGGCCGTGTTCAGCGTTTTCAGCCGCTCCGCATCGCGCACGAAATAGCCGATCGGCAGGCCCTCTTCGTCATACATGCCCGCGTTCATCGCAAAGGCGATCGTGGCCGGGTCGCTGGCGGCGGCGAAGGAGGAAAGGCTGCGGTAGGGGCGACCCTGGGGCCCAAGCTCCATTGCGATGCTGTGACGCGAAGGCACGGCAAGACAATGGGTTAGGGGAGTATCCTCAAAGATAATCGAGCGGCAGGCGCTTTCCCGTGCGCTGGCGAGCGTCGGTGTGGGCGTCGGTGTCGGGGTGGCGCTGGGAGCTTGCGACGGCGCGTTTGCCATCGGCTGCCCGTCGATCCGCGCGCGCGCGACCGGTTCGCCTTCGGGCTGGGCCTCGCAGGCTGTCAGCGCCAGCAGCGCGAGCGAGAGAGCGAGCGCCCTCACTGGCCGAACTGCGGTTCGCGCGCGAGGCGCACCGCTTCCTTTGCGGCCGCGATCAGAGCGCCGGCCTTGGCTTCGCATTCGCGCTGTTCATAGGCCGGGTCGCTGTCGGCAACGATCCCTGCGCCCGCCTGCACGTGCATGACCCCGTCCTTCACCACCGCCGTGCGCAGTACGATGCAGCTGTCGACCGAGCCATCGGGCGCAAAATAGCCGACGCCGCCGGCATAGGCGCCGCGCGTGGCCGGTTCGAGCTCGGCAATGATCTCGCAGGCGCGCACCTTGGGGGCGCCGCTGACCGTGCCCGCAGGGAAACCGGCGAACAGCGCATCGATGGCATCGCGCGAGGGATCGAGCCGTCCGGTGACGTTGCTGACGATATGCATGACGTGGCTGTAGCGCTCCACAGTGAAGCTCTCGGTGACGGTAACGGAGCCGGATTCGGCCACGCGGCCGACATCGTTGCGCCCAAGGTCGAGCAGCATCAAGTGCTCGGCCCGCTCTTTCGGGTCGGACAGGAGCTCGCTCTCGGCGAGCCGATCCTCGGCCGGCGTCGCGCCGCGCGGCCTTGTGCCGGCAATCGGTCGGATCGTCACGTCTCCGTCGCGTACCCGGACGAGGATTTCGGGGCTCGAGCCCACGATCGCAAAGCCCGGCATGTCGAGGAAGTAGAGGAAGGGCGAAGGGTTCACGCGCCTCAGCGCCCGGTAGAGCGCCATGGGCGGCAGGCTGAACGGCGAGGTGAAGCGCTGCGCGAGCACGACCTGGAAGATGTCGCCCGCCTCGATGTACTCCTTGGCTTTGAGAACCATGGCTTCGTAGTCGCTCGCCGGCATGGTGGGGGCGAGGGAAGGCTCGGGATGGTCTGGTGCATGGACCGGGCTGCCGTGTGCTGGTGCGGCAAGCTTGCGCAGGACCTCGTCGATCCGCTCACCTGCGCGTTCGATGGTCCCGTCCGTCCACACCGGCGCAATACAGAAGAGCGCATCGCTGAGCCGGTCGACGACCAGGAGGACCGTCGGCCGCACGAACAGCATATCGGGCAGCGCAAGCGGGCTTTCCTCCGGTCGGGGGAGCTTCTCGACGAGGCCGATGGTCTCGTAGCCGAAATGCCCGACCAAGCAGGCGAGGGCCGGCGGAAGCTCTTCAGGCACAAAGCAGCGGCAGGAATCGACTAGCGCGCGCAGGCTTTCGAGCGTCGATCCCTCGCAATCCTCGAAAGCATCGCGGTCGTGCTGCCAGCGGCTGTTGATCGCGGCTGTTTCGCCGGTGGCGCGGAAGACCAGGTCGGGGTCGAGCCCGATCAGGCTGTACCGCCCACGCACCTCTCCGCCTTCCACCGATTCCAGCAGGAAATCGCCGCGGCCTTCCTTGAAGAGCTTGAGCGCGGCGCCGACCGGTGTTTCGGTATCGGCAACGACTTCGCGCCAGACGAGCGCGGGTCGCCCATCCGCCAGTGCGCGGCGCGCCCGATCAACGCCCTTGAGACCCGTGTCCAAGCGCGCCTCAGTTGCCGAGGAGCTGCTTGCGAACCGCCTCGATCGCCGAGGGGTTGCGCGACACGCCGAGCTCTTCGCGCATGGCGGTGCGCAGCTGCTGGGCGTATTCCTCGCCGAGCAGGGGGCCCATCTGGCGCTTGGCCTGCGCGATCAGCGGGTTGTCTTCGTCGATATCGTCCATCGCGATGTCGTCGACACGGACCACGAAGAACCCTGCGCTGTTGGCGGCTTCGAGCTTCTTGTTGGTGCCTTCGGCCATGCTGAAGAGCAGGGCGATCGGCGGCGGGATGCGCTGTTCGCGCTGGCGGGCAAGGTCCTCGCGGGTCATGTCGATTGCCTGGGCGGGCGGCACCCGGACTTCTTCGGCCGACAGGGCTGCCGCAATGGTCTGACCCTTGTCCAGACGGCCGATCACGCGCTCTGCAGCGGCCTGTGCGGCTTTCATGCCCTCGGCGGCGCGCCAGCGGAACTCGGCCGCTTCCTCGACCTCGCTGAAGGGCGCAACGGCCGCTTCAGTGATCGCGGTCACTTCGTAGACGAGATAGGTCTGGCCGCCGTTGACCGGCGCGATTTCGGGCTCTTCCTCGTCCATCTGGAACGCGGTGGCGAGAGCCGGGGCGAGCACCTGCGGCAGAGTCTGCTGCGGGGTTTCGAACAGGCGGCCGTCGGCCAGCGCCGGAGCGGTGGTGGTGAGTTCGAGGTCAAGCTCGTCAGCCACTTCAGCGAGGGTTGCGCCGTCGGAAAGCTGTTCCTCGATCTCGGTCGCGAGATCGGCAAGGCCGCGCACGCGCTTTTCCTCGCGCAGTGTGTCGGTGATCTCGCCGCGGACCTGTGCCAGCGTGCGGGCAGCGCGCGTATCGATCGAATCGATCCGCGCGACATGCCAGCCAAGCGGGCTGCGCGCCGGGGTCGTCATGGCGCCGCGATTGGCGGCGAAATAGGCTGCGGCAACCGCCGGCGAGGCCTGCGAGGAGAGACCCTCGCGATCGACATCGGTGACGGGAGCTGCGCGCAAGCCGGCCTCACGAGCGATCTGCTCGAACGAGCCGCCTGCGATCACGCGGTCGCGGATCGAATTGGCCGCAGCTTCGGTCGGGACGATGATCTGTGTGAAATTGCGGGTTTCGCTGGCCGCGTATTGTTCGTCGTCGCGCTCGTAGCGGGCGGCGATTTCGGCCTCGGTCGGTTCGATCCGGTCACCAAGGGCTTCCGAATCGAAGGTCGCGAAGCGGATCGTGCGGCGTTCGGGGCGCACGAACAGGTCGCGGTTGTCGTCGTAATACTTGCGAACGACTGCCGCATCGGCCTCGCCTGTCGGGGCATAGGAGGCAGCCGGAAGCAGGGCGATCGAGCCTTGGCGGCGCTCGAGGAACAGCTGGGCGTAGCGTTCGGCGAGGCGGTCCGGCACGGTCGCGCCGAAGCTGGCCGGGATGAGGACTTGTTGCGAGAGCAGGCCGATCCCGAGGTCTTCGCGGACCTGCGCATCGGTGATGCGCTGGATCGCCAGCGACTGACGGTAGGTATCTTCGGAGAAGTTGCCATCCGGGCCGCGGAACGCCGGGATCATGCGAATTTCGCTGTTCACCAGGTTGTCGCCTGCCCGAATCCCGTACTGGCGGGCAAATCCCGTCAGCGCGGCGCGATCGATCAGCGCGTCGAGCGCGATGTCGAGGCCGCCTTCGCGCAGGAACGTCTGCATTGTGATGGTCGGCTGTTCCTGGCGGACGCGATCGATCGAATTGTTCGTCCCGCGTACAAGATCGGCGGTCGAGATCTTTTCATCGCCGACCACGGCCACCCGGTCTCCTCCGGCAATGCCGCCAAAGGTACCGGTGCTCGAAACATCCGCGCTGGCGAAGGCGAGGGCGATCAGGCCGAGAAAGGCAAGCGCAATGGCAAGACCGATCTTTGTCTTAAAGAAATTGCGGAAAAACTTGAACATGACTTGCGGGCGATCCCGTTGCTTTGGAGCGGACGTTCAGGCGGTGCCTGGGTCGGTTGGGGGGCTTTATCCGCCCTGCGACCCGTCGGCAACAGGTTGGAAAGGGTTTTGACGCGCGAAGAAACCTTGTCTAGCGGAGCGCATCCCAAGCCCCATATATGCGGGCCACGCTATTCACACTGATTGCAGGTACCCCCCTATGGCCGAACGGCCCTACATCGTCGGAAACTGGAAAATGAACGGCACGCGCGCCATGCTCAGCGAAGCGCGCGCGATCGACCGTGCCGCACAGCGGTACATGAAGGTCGAGGTTGCCGTCGCTCCGCCTTACACCCTGATTCACGCTGTCCACCGCGAGGCGGAGCAGATCGGCGTGGGCGCCCAGGATTGCCATGCCGGTCCCGAAGGCGCGCACACGGGCGACATTAACGCCTCGATGGTGGCCGACGCCGGCGCGAAATTCGTCATCCTCGGTCATAGCGAGCGCCGCCAGGACCATGGCGAGACGAACAAACTGATCAACGAAAAGATCGAATCGGCTCTCGAAGCCGGTCTGCGCGTCATTCTGTGCTGCGGCGAGACGCTAGAAACCCGTGACGCGGGCGATGCCGAGACTTTCGTGCTGCGCCAGCTCAAGTCGGCGCTGGCCTCGTTCGAGGATCCGGCCGAACGCCTGACCATCGCCTACGAGCCCATCTGGGCGATCGGCACCGGCCGCACGGCCACGACCGAGGATATCGCCGCCATGCACGGGGCTATCCGCGAGCTGCTCGACAAGACCTACGGCGAGGAAGTCTCTGCGCAGGTCCGCATTCTCTACGGCGGATCGGTGAAGCCGGAGAACGCCCGCGAGATCCTTTCGACCCCGGAAGTCGGCGGTGCGCTGGTGGGCGGGGCAAGCCTCACGGCCGAGAGCTTTCTCGGCATCGTAGTCGGCGCTTCGGAATCCGACGAGGCGTAATCGCTGGCCTGATCCCGGCCTACCTTGCCGTTTCGCGCTCGCGCCCCTAAATGCGCGGGAGCAACAGCCCATCCAGTTCCACGAGTATCCTCGATGTTCCTCTTCCTTACCGTCGTCCAGGCGATTGTCGCAGCCGCGCTTGTCGGCGTCATCCTGATGCAGCGCAGCGAAGGCGGCGGCCTTGGCATTGGCGGCAGCCCCTCGGGCATGCTCAGCGCGCGCGGTGCGGCTGACTTCCTGACCCGCTCGACCAAGTGGCTGGCGGTGCTGTTCGTCCTGCTGTCGATCGCGCTGGCTGCAGTTGCGGTGGACACGACCGGCGGTGACGCTATCGAATCGACGCTGGATCGCAATGTCGCGCCTGCGGCACCGGCTGATCCGCTCGGTCCGGCAACCACTGGCGAAGCCGCTCCTGCCGGGGACGATCCGCTGGCTGACGTCGCCCAATAACCCTCGCTAAATCGCTGGCCTGTGGATTGCGCTGCGCCGGCGGCGCGATTTGCATGGCTTTGCGCTTGCTCCGACTCCACGAATAAGCTTAAGGCCCAACTCCCATGGCGCGGTATATATTCATAACCGGCGGCGTGGTCTCCTCGCTTGGCAAAGGTCTCATGGCAGCATCGCTCGCTGCCCTCCTCCAGGCGCGTGGCTACAAGGTCCGCATTCGGAAATTCGACCCCTATCTCAACGTCGATCCTGGTACGATGAGCCCGTATCAGCATGGCGAGGTCTATGTGACTGACGACGGGGCGGAAACCGACCTCGACCTTGGCCACTACGAACGCTTCACCGGCGTGAGCGCCCACCAGGGCGACAACATCACCTCGGGGCGCATCTACCAGGACATCATCGCCAAGGAACGCCGCGGCGACTACCTCGGTGCGACCGTCCAGGTGGTTCCCCATGTGACCGACGAGATCAAGGCCTTCGCCCTTGCCGGACAGGACGACCATGATTTCATCCTGTGCGAGATCGGCGGCACGGTGGGCGACATCGAGGGCCTGCCTTTCATGGAAGCCATCCGTCAGCTCAGGAACGAGCTCGAACCCTGGCAGACGCTGAGCGTCCACGTGACGCTGGTGCCCTATATCGCGGCCGCGGGCGAGCTGAAGACCAAGCCGACGCAGCACTCTGTGCGCGAACTCGCCAGCCTGGGAATCAAGCCCGACGTGCTGCTGTGCCGCGCCGAGCACCCGATCCCCGATGGTGAGCGCCAGAAGATCGCCAACTTCTGTAACGTGCGCAAGGAAGCGGTCATTCCGGCGCTCGATGCGCCGTCGATCTATTCCGTCCCGCTGCAGTATCACGGCGAAGGTCTCGACACCGAAGTGCTGCGCGCCTTCGGCATCACCGACGCGCCCGAGCCCGACCTGTCGCGCTGGTATGATGTGGTCGACCGCCACTCGAACCCCGATGGCGAGGTCACCATCGGCGTGGTCGGCAAGTATGTCGGCCTTCAGGACGCCTACAAGTCCCTGAACGAAGCGCTGGTCCACGGCGGCATGGCTCACCGGGTCAAGGTCAACATCAAGTGGATCGACGCCGAGATCTTCGAAGGCGACGAAGCCGACATCGCCGCCAAGCTCGAACCGATGCACGGCATTCTCGTGCCCGGCGGCTTCGGCGAGCGCGGCAGCGAAGGCAAAATCGCCTCGGTCCGCTTTGCACGCGAACGCAAGGTGCCATTCCTCGGCATTTGCCTCGGCATGCAGATGGCCTGCATCGAGGCCGCGCGTTCGGCGGGCTTCGACGAGGCGAGCTCCACCGAGTTCGGCGAGACGAAGGAACCGGTTGTCGGCATCATTACCGAATGGATGACCGAAGAGGGGCTCCAGACCCGCGAGGCGGGCGGCGACCTTGGCGGGACCATGCGGCTTGGCGCCTATGATGCGAAGCTTGCGGCGAACAGCCACGTATCGAGCATCTATGGCGGCGACACGATGATCTCGGAACGCCACCGCCACCGCTACGAGGTGAACGGGAAATACATCGACCCGCTGGAAAAGCAGGGCCTGATCTTTTCGGGCATGTCGCCGGACGGCCTGCTGCCGGAGATCGTGGAGCGGCCTGACCACCCATGGTTCGTTGGCGTGCAGTTCCATCCCGAGCTCAAGTCCAAGCCCTTCGACCCGCATCCCTTGTTTGCCGGATTCGTCGGCGCTGCTCTCGAGCAAGCACGCCTGGTCTGATATTTCCAATACTATCTGAATACTCCCTCTATTCTTCGTGTCAGGAATAGAGGGAGAGTATTCATGCATGGTGGAATTGGAAAAGGCTTAGTAGCGCTTGTCGCGAGCGCCAGTCTCGTCATCGGCTGCAACGGCAGAGGCGGCGACGGTGGTAACGACAGCGGCGACAGTGGCGGTGATAGCGGTGGTCCGAGCATCGGGCCCATCAATCTGCCCGAGGAACTGGCGACGACGCTGCCCGAAAACTGCGCATCGCAGCCGGGATTTGCGGTCAATTCAATCACCATCAACGACGATGGGCCGATCATCCTGAATGATGGCGAGACGCACACGCTCGATGTCAGCATGGACATTACACCGCCCGACGACGGTTTCCAGACGGCCTGCCTGCTGATCCGCGATGCGGGGCTGATCCCCAATCCGATTGGTGTGGGCGTGGCGCTGGTCGCGGACAATGGAGCAGAGGCCACCAGCGATCTGCGCATCACCTGCGAGGATGGTGAAGTCAAAGGCGCCGGGCAGGGCATTCTCGGCGGCGAGCTCAATCGCAGTTCGGGCGAACGCCGCACGCGGATCTACGTGCAGCACGCACGCGACGAGCGCCAGGTGGGCAACGCAACCGTCGGTATTCAGGGGGTAAAATCCAACCGCATTCGTATCCGTTGCCGGCGGTGAAAACCCTAAGTTCCTGATATCGTTAAGGGCCGTTCTGTAATCGCTTGTAACTAGGCGACAAAATGGTTTTGCGCCCGTCGGGCGGGTTTATCTTTTGATGCATCTCGGGCAGTATGACGCTGTTTCCGCGCAGAAATGCGTGGGTTTTGAGAATAGCGCTTCGCCGAAAGCGGTGGGGCTTGTCTCGATGACGGTTGTCTTCTGCGACCCGGACGGCCGATTTCGGGACTGGGCGGCGTTATGCGTCGCGGGGGCGGAACCCAAGTTCCGCCCCCTATACGTTTCAGCCAGATTTTCTGCAGTGGCCGCGAAGGGCTCAGGCAGCCTTGCTGCCGTCGCCTTCGTCATCCTTGACGACTTCGAGCTTCTGACCGCCGATAGCGATCTTCTTCGGCTTCATGGCTTCCGGTACTTCGCGCACCAGATCGATGACCAGCAGGCCATCGGCAAGGTCGGCGTTCTCGACGCGGACGTAGTCGGCCAGCTCGAAACGGCGTTCGAAGCCGCGGTTGGCGATGCCAATGTGCAGCATCTCGCCTTCGGCCAGCTCATCGCGCTTGCGGCCGGTCACGACCAGCAGGTTCTGCTGGGCGGTGATGTCGAGATCACCGGCGCGGAATCCGGCCACCGCAAGAGTGATGCGGTAGTCGTCGTCGCCGCGGCGCTCGATGTTGAACGGGGGGTAGTTGTCGCCGCCGGCGTTGCGCGCCTGGCGTTCCATCAGGTCGAAAACACGGTCGAAACCGACGGTGGAGCGACGGAAGGGGGTAAGATCCATACGGTTCATCGAAACAAATCCTCTTGTGAGCGATTCTATCATGGCGGGGCCCGAAATCGGCACCCCGTCGCCGCTGCAACCCTTGCAGCGACCCTTAGGACATAAGCGCAGCCACGGGGCTTTCAAGTGGTCGCCGCGCACGCTAGTTTGCAGTGTGAAATTGCGAGGAAATCCATGAGCCAGCCCAAGGTCGATATCTACACCAAGTTCGGTTGCCCCTACTGCGTGCGGGCCAAGCGCCTGCTCGACCAGAAGGGGGCGGATTACACCGAATTCGACATCACCATGGGCGGCCCGAAGCGCGACGAGATGCGCGAGCGCGCGCCCAACGCGATGACCGTGCCCCAGATTTTCATTGGCGAGACGCATGTCGGCGGGTCGGACGATCTCGCCGCGCTGGAACGCGAGGGCAAGCTCGACGCGCTGCTGGAAGGCTGAATGCCCGCAATCGCCGTCTTGCAGATGACTTCGGGCATCGATCCCGAGGCCAACGCGAGCACGCTGGTGTCAGCCGTGGAAGAAGCGGCGCGTGGCGGGGCGGCGATGCTGTTCACGCCCGAGATGTCGGGACTGCTCGACCGCAACCGGACACGCGCTGCGGGCTCGATCAAGCCGGAATCCGAGGCGGTCGCTCTGGCGCAAGTCCGCGACGCGGCGGCCAAGGCAGGATTGTGGGTTTCGCTCGGGTCTTTGGCCGTCGAAACACCCGAAGGCCGCTGGGCAAACCGCGCCTTCGTCATCGCGCCCGACGGGACGATTGCGGCCCGCTACGACAAGATTCACATGTTCGATGTCGATCTCGCCAGCGGGGAAAGCTGGCGGGAATCGAACGCCTATGCGGCCGGTTCGCAGGTCGTAACGATCGAGCGTACCCCCGTCGGCAGGCTGGGCCTGTCGGTCTGCTACGATATCCGCTTTCCCGCGCTGTTCGAGGCGCTGGGCAGGGCAGGGTGCGATTGCCTTGCAATCCCGGCGGCTTTTACGGTCCCCACGGGCCGGGCGCACTGGCACGTGATGCAGCGCGCACGGGCGATCGAGGCGAGCGCTTTCGTGGTCGCGGCCGCGCAGGTCGGCGCGCATGAAGACGGGCGCGAGACCTACGGTCACAGCCTTGTCGTCGATCCCTGGGGCGAGGTGGTCCTAGACATGGGCGGTGCGGACTCCGGTCTGGGGTTCTGCGACGTCGACCTTGGCCGGATTGCCGAGGTACGCGCGCAGGTGCCGAGCCTTGCCAACAAGCGGGAAATCGCCAAATAGGCGCGTGCAATGATCGTCTACGACCTCTCCTGCAGCGACGGCCACCGCTTCGAAGGCTGGTTCGGCTCGTCCGCCGACTACGCCGACCAGAAGGAGAAGGGCCTGCTGACCTGCCCGGAATGCGGCAGCGACGCGGTGGACAAGGCTCCGATGGCTCCGGCTGTACCGGCCAAGGGCAACACGGCCGCCGAGCCGCGCAAGGAAACCGCGCAGATGGCCTCGGGCGAAATGCCGGCGGAGGTTAAGGCTGCGCTCGAAACTCTCGCCAAGGCGCAGGCAAAGGCGCTGGAAAGCAGCACCTGGGTGGGTGACAAGTTCGCCGAAAAGGCGCGCGAAATGCACTATGGCGAGGCCGATGAGGCGCCGATCCACGGCCGCGCCACCAAGGACGAGGCCGAGGACATGATGGCCGAGGGTATTGCCGTTGCGCCGCTGCTCGTGCCTGTCGCACCGCCCGACGAACTCAATTGATTGCCTCGTAATCTTCAGCCGCTATACGAAGCCCCGGCGCGCCCGTAGCTCAGTCGGATAGAGCATCAGATTCCTAATCTGGGGGCCACAGGTTCGAATCCTGTCGGGCGCACCATTCGAGGCGGTCCTGCGAGGGGCCGCCTCGAATGGTTTGGCGCTTCAGGTTCGAACGTCGTTCGGGGTCGGAGCGAAGCGAAGACGGCGGAGCCCGAAGGGCGCAGCAATCCTGTCGGGCGCACCATTCCCTCAGCGGCCAAAACGCCGGGAGACCGCGGCCAAGCAGGTTAGCAGGACGGACATCCCCGCCAGCAAGACACAGGTTCCGCCCCAGCCATAGGTGTCATAGACCCAGGTCGCGGCGAGGCTTCCCAGGCCGCCACCGATGAACATCAGGACCACATAGATCGTGGTCAGCCGCGTGCGCAGGTCCGGCTGTAGCGAAAGGAAGGTCATGCGCCCGGTCACGTCGATGCCGGGCCCAACCGTGTTCACCAGCACCAGGGGAATGAGCAGCCACCAGATGTTCGACGACAGGAACCAGAACAGGCTGATCCCCGCCAGCTGGACCAGCGCAAACACAAGCCGTGCCGTGCGCGGCCCGACCCGGTCGGACCACCTCCCCAGGCGCGGGGTCGAGAAAATGCTTACCGCGGCAATGGCTGCGAGATATCCAACGTCGTCCGTCCCATAGCCCATTTGCGGGCTTGTGAGATACAGCGCGAGCGCCAGCCACAAGGCGATGAACTGCGCGAAGTTGAGCCCCTGGATTGCGCCCGAAAGCAGGATCTCGCGGTGCTGGCGAATCAGCGGAAAGACCGAGAATACGAGTGCCAGGTACGGCGTTCGAACATCCGAGCGTTCTCCCGACTGCATGAGCCAGGGCAGGGCGATCGTCACGGCCAGCATCAGTCCGGTCGCGATCCAGTAGACCGCTCGCCAGCCGTAGACCTCTGCAACAACACCAGCGCCCACCCGGGCGACGAGGATGCCGAAGATCACGCCGGCGGTGAGTAGGGCAGTGACCTGCCCGAGCCGTTCCGGCGCAACCCGTTTCGAGGCGTAGGCGGGCAGCAGATAGGGCGCGATGGTGAAGAAGCCGAGGAGCGTCGAACCGGCGACGAAGCCTGCGAACCCCGCCGAGAAGGTCATCAACGCCAGCGATACTGTCTGCCCCGCGGCAAACAGGATGGTCAGGCGTTTGTTGGAGAAGCGGTCACCAAGCGGAAGGAGCAGCAGGATGCCGACCGCAAGCGCCAGCTGGTTTAGCGCCGGCACCAGTCCGATGCGCGCGTCCGATACTTCGAAATGCTGCGCCACATCCCCGATGATGGGGTGGATGTAATAAGCGTTGGCCGTGACCACTGCCGCCGCGACAGCGAGCGCGAATTCCTGGCCTCGCGTGAGAAGCGGCGGAGCGTTCAAGCAAGGAATCCGGCAGCGTGTGCGGTGTCGATCACGCCCTGCGCCAGCTCGACCGGGCGGTCCTCCTGGCAGAAATGGCCGCAGGTCGAGAGGGTGGTGTGCGGTTGGCCAGCTGCTCCTGCAACCCGCTCGATCAGGTGCTTTTCCGCACCCTTGGTCACCGGGTCGTCTTCGCCGAAAAGAGTGAGGAAGGGCTTGTCGTAGGCGGAAAGGGTCTTCCACGCTTCCTTGTTGTCCTCAACGCCGTCCATGCCGTCTTCGGCCGGGACGAGCTGCGGGAAAGCGCGGGCGCCCGCCTTGTAGGCCTCGGTAGGGAAGGGGGCGTCGTAGGCCGCGATTTCCTCTGCGGTCCGCGGCGTTGCCGTGGCGCGGTCGAGCAGGGGGCCGATGGCGAATTCGGGAGAGGTCTTCGCAAAATGCCGCCAGGCCGCGAATGCTTCGCTGGGTTTGCCGCCAACAGGCAAGAAGGTGTTGCTGGCCACGACGCAGGTAAAAAGGTCGGGATCGTGCGCGACCATGCGAAGCCCCAGGAGGCCGCCCCAGTCCTGGCAGAACAGCGCGGCGGGTCGCGGCTCGATCGCGTTGCGCCATTGTTTCAGCCAGTCGACATGGCGCGCGTAGGTATAGAAGCTCTGGTCGTCCGGCTTGTCGCTCTTGCCGAAACCGATGAGGTCGGGCGCAAGCACGCGGAACCCGGCATCGACCAGGATCGGGATCATCTTGCGGTAGAGGAAGGACCAGCTCGGTTCGCCATGGAAGAGCAGCACGGGCGGCGCGTCCTTCGCGCCTTCGTCGAGATAGTGCTGGCGCGCGGTCAGCCCGTCGCCGAGGTCCACCTCGAACCAGTTTTCGGCAAAGGGATAGTCGGGGATCGCGTCAAAGCGTTCGGCCGGCGTGCGCAGGATTTCCATCGGTCTCTCCTCTCGAAAGACCGGCAAATCCGGTCTTGATTCGAAACCTTAAGGCGTCTTGCGGCTAGTGTCACCCAACTGGCTGACGGGGACCGTCTCCTTGAAGGTATGGGTGACATAGGGGAACGGAATTTCGATCCCGGCGTCGTCCAGCGCCGCCTTGATGGCGCGCACGACCTTGTCCTTGCTCTCCCATCCGGCGCGCGGGGTAGAACCGGCCCACCAGCGCACGAGGAAGTCGACCGAGCTCGAATTGAATTCCTGCGCAAAAATATCGATGCCCTTGCTGGCAAGCACGTCGTCGACGTCCTCTACCGCGCGGCGGATGACATCGGCCGCGTGGTCGAGCTGGGTGTCGTAGGAAACGCCGACCACCACCTCGTGGCGGCGCTGGTCGTCATCGGTGAAGATTTCCACCGGGTTCTTGAACAGGATCGAATTGGGCACGACCGTCAGCTCGCCCGACAGCTTGCGGACATGCGTTTCGCGCAGGGTAATATGCTCCACCTTGCCGGTGATGCCTTCGCATTCGATGACATCGCCAATGCGCATTTTCTCGCGCACCATGATGAGCACGCCGGCAAGGAAATTCTCGAAGATGTCCTGGAAGGCAAAGCCGATCGCGACCGCGCCGATGCCAAGGCCTGCCAGCAGGCTGGCCGGGGTCAGATCGGGCATTACCACGATGGCGGCGATGAACAGGCCAAGCAGCCAGATGCCGAGCTTCACCAGCGTATCGATGAGGGCTTTCAGGCTGGCCCGGATCTCCGTCCGGCCGACGATCATGTCGGAAAAGCGCACCGCAAACCGCGCGAGAATCCACGTCAGGAAAACGATGAAAAGCGCAATGGCCAGGGTGGGCAGGGTCTCGATAAACCCTTCGCCCATGCCCTGCAGCTGGTCGCGCAGCGTAGCGATGTAATTCACGTGTGCGGAACTCCCTTTGCGCTGCAACGCAACACGGGCCGGGATGTTCCTGCAAGCGTTACGCGTTACCGTGTTCCTTGCGGGCGATTTCGTGCAGCCAGTCCGCGTGGCGCGGAGCGGTCTTGGTCTCGCTCCACTCGTCGAGCATCATCGGGGCGACGCGCTTGAGTTCCGCATACTGCTCGTCGGTGCCGATATCGGCGGCGAGTTCCACGCGGTGGCCGTTCGGGTCGAAGAAATAGATCGACTTGAAAATGCCGTGGTGGGTCGGCCCGAGCACATCGATACCAAGGCTTTCGATGTGCTCCTTGGCGGCCAGCAATTCGTCTTCCGATGCGACCCGAAAGGCAAGGTGCTGGACCCAGGCAGGGGTGTTCTCGTCGCGGCCCATGTCCTTCTGGTTGGGCAGCTCGAAGAAGGCGAGGATGTTGCCGTTCCCCGCGTCGAGGAAGACATGCATGTAGGGATCGTATTCGCCGGTCGAGGGCACGTGGTCTTCGGCAAAGGCAGTGGTGTAATCCATGCCCAGAACCTTGCCGTACCATTCGACGGTCTCTTTGGCGTCCTTGCAGCGGTAGGCGGCGTGGTGAACGCCGCCCAGCTTTACGGGATGACTTGCCGCTTCGCTCATTCCGCCGGCTCCGCTTCCACCTCGAGCACGCCGCGCTTGATCTGGTCGCGTTCCATGCTTTCGAACAGGGCCTTGAAGTTGCCTTCACCGAAGCCTTCGTCGCCCTTGCGCTGGATGAACTCGAAGAACACCGGACCGACCTGCGCTTCGGCAAAGATCTGCAGCAGCAGGCGGGGCTGGCCGCCCTCGGTGGTGCCGTCGAGCAGGATGCCGCGCATCTTGAGCTCGTCCACCGGCTCGCCGTGGCCCGGCAGGCGCTCGCCCAGCATTTCGTAATAGGTTTCGGGCGGAGCGGTCATGAAGGGGACGCCCAGCTCCTTGAGGTTGTCCCAGCACTGCACGAGATCGTCGCAGATCAGCGCGATGTGCTGGATGCCTTCGCCGTTGAACTCCTTGAGGAACTCTTCGATCTGGCCCTTGCCGCCTTCGCCTTCTTCGTTGAGCGGGATGCGGATCTTGCCGTCGGGCGCGGTGAGCGCCTTGGAGGTCAGGCCGGTATACTCGCCCTTGATGTCGAAGAAGCGGATTTCGCGGAAGTTGAAGAGCGTTTCGTAATAGTCCGCCCAATACTTCATGCGGCCGTTGTAGACGTTGTGGGTGAGGTGATCGATAACGTTGAAACCGGCGCCCTTGGGGAATTTCTCCACGCCCGGCAGGTACTCGAAATCGATGTCGTAGATCGACAGGCCATCACCGTTTTCGTCGGCGTAGCGGTCGATCAGGTAGACGATCGCGCCGCCGATGCCGCGGATTGCCGGAATGCGCAGTTCCATCGGGCCGGTCTCGACGGCCACGGGCTCGGCGCCGCGAGCGAGCAGTTCGTCATAGGCCGACTTTGCATCGCGGACGCGGAAACCCATGCCGCAGGCCGAGGGGCCATGTTCGCGGGCGAAGAACCACGCAGCGCTGCGCGGTTCGTAATTGAGAATGAGGTTGATCTGTCCCTGGCGCCACAGGTCCACATCCTTCGACCGGTGGCTGGCGACGCGGGTGAAGCCCATGGCTTCGAAAACCGGCTCGATCACACCCTTTTCCGGCGCGCAGAATTCGACGAATTCGAAGCCGTCGAGGCCAATGGGGTTCTCGAAGAGATCAGGCATTTCAGTCCTCATGCATGTGAATTGGTTTCTTGTGAAACTAGTTACGCTTGAAACCATGTTCTGTCAAGGATCGAACGGACGGGAGGGATGCGTAGTTCCGATTGCGCGGCGGACCGATGCTTGGCATCCTGCAGGGTGGAGGAGAGAGGCCATGATCGAAACACGAAAGGGCATAAACCACATCGCGCTGGTGTGCCGCGACATGAAGGAAACCGTCGATTTCTACACCGGTGTCCTCGGAATGCCGCTGATCAAGACGGTCGAATTGCCTGATGGCGGGCAGCATTTCTTTTTCGATTGCGGTGGTGGATCGAGCGTCGCGTTCTTCTGGTGGAAGGACGCGCCGGCCATGGCGCCCGGCATCGCCTCGGTGAAAGACTTTCCCTATGACGCGAAGACCGCGGTGGGCTCGATGAACCACCTCGCCTTTCACATGGACGAAGCCGATCTCGAAGCCTCGCTCGACAAGCTCGAGGCGGCGGGAGTCCCGCACACCCATGCTGTGGTCAACCACGACGACAGCCAGATGGGCGTTGCCAAGGACATGCACGAGGGCGTCTTCGTGCGTTCGGTCTACTTCACCGATCCCAACGGCATCATGATGGAATTCGCCGCCTTCACGAAGGATTTCACGCCCGAAGATGTCCGGCACGAACCGGCGCGGATGGACGCCTGATGCCGCGCCTTCGCGAAGTGCCGCGCGCCGAGGCGGACGAGACGGTTGTCCTCCCGCTCTACAATTTCCTCTTTGGCGAGCGTGACCCGGTGGCCGATCCCGGCACATCCACCGGCACGCCCGGCGACTGGTGGACGGTCTTCGCCAACTCTCCCGATACGCTCAAGCACGCCGCGCAAGGGTTTGCCTATTACCGCAGCCCGGACCGCAAGCTCGATCCGGTCCTGCGCGAATGGGGGCAGGCCTGGGCAGGGTGGGCGACCGGCAGCCAGTTCGTCTTCTCTCAGCACTGCAAGAGCCTCCGCGGTCTGGGCGTGAGTGAGGAGAAGATCGTCGCACTACCGCATTGGCAGGCGAGCGATGCCTTCGATGCTCGCGAGCGCCTTGTCCTTGCCTACACCGACCGCCTCGTGATGCATCACGGGCGTGTGCCAGAGGCGCTGTTCGCCAGCCTTCGCGAGGCGTTTTCGGACGAGGAAATCCTCGAGCTGACCTACATCACCTGCCTCTATTTTATGCATGGTGTGATGAGCCGGGCCCTGCGGACCGAGTTCGACGATCGTGACGACCCGATCACCGAAGTCGACGCGCCGGACGGTTTTTCGGCCGAGCGGTTCGTCCAAAGCTGAAAAGCTCGGGATTCCACGGCAGTTAGCGCTTGCGCTGCGACTCCAACTATGATTCTGTGTGCTTATGCGGCGCACGAACTCCATGGCAGCCATTCGCAAGGCAAAGGCAACGCAGCACGCTGCGCTCGCCGCGCTGCTTGCGATGGGCGGTATTGCCATTGCCGGGCCTTCGGGTCTCCTGGCGTGGAGCGAAAATTTGCGCCTGCTCGACCAGCGCCAGGCCCAGCTTGCCGAGATCGAGGCGGAGCGCGAAGCGCTGGAAAACCGCGTGGCCCTGCTGCACCCCGATGCCGCCGATCCGGACATGGTCGGCGAACTGCTGCGCAGCCAGCTGAACGTCGTCCACCCCAACGAGGTGGTCATCACCCTCGAAGACTGAGGCTGCGCGAAACCTTCGCATGCCGTAAGGGTTTTCGTATGCATTGCGCTTGCCCGTTGCGCGCGCGCGATGCCTGTGCCTATAGGCGCAACCGATATTCCTCCCCGGAAGAACAAGGACACCAGTCTTGGCCAAATCCCCCCGGAGCAAGAGCAGCAAAGCCAAATCGCCCGCTGAAGATACCGACTTCGTACTCCACTCGCTGCAAGAGGCGCTGGAGAAGGACAAGCGGTTCGATGCGAGCAAGGAGCAGATGCTCCACTTCTACGAGCAGATGCTGCTCATTCGCCGCTTCGAGGAACGGGCAGGGCAGCTTTACGGCCTCGGCCTGATCGGCGGGTTCTGCCATCTCTACATTGGCCAGGAAGCGGTCGCGATCGGCCTGCAGTCGGCACTCGACGGTGACAAGGATAGCGTCATCACCGGCTACCGCGATCATGGCCACATGCTCGCCTATGGCATCGATCCCAAGGTTATCATGGCCGAGCTGACCGGCCGTGAAGCCGGGATCTCGAAGGGCAAGGGCGGGTCGATGCACATGTTCTCGACCGAGCATAAGTTCTACGGCGGCCACGGCATCGTCGGCGCGCAGGTTTCGCTCGGCGGCGGGCTTGCGCTCGCGCACCAGTACAACAACGACGGCGGTCTGTGCCTTGCCTATTTCGGTGACGGCGCGGCGAACCAGGGCCAGGTCTACGAGACCTTCAACATGGCCAGCCTGTGGAAACTGCCGATCGTGTTCGTGGTGGAGAACAACCAGTACGCGATGGGCACCAGCACCGCGCGCTCCTCTGCGGAAACCGAATTCCACCGCCGCGGCACGGCCTTCCGCATCCCGGGCATGGACGTGAACGGCATGGACGTTCTCGAAGTGCGGCAGGCGGCCGAAATCGCCTTCAAGCACGTGCGCGACGGCAAGGGCCCGGTGCTGATGGAGTGCAACACCTACCGCTACCGCGGCCACTCCATGTCCGACCCCGCCAAGTACCGTACGCGCGAGGAAGTGCAGGACGTGCGCGAGCACAAGGATCCGATCGAGGGTCTCAAGAAGGTGCTGCTCGAAAACGGCTGCACCGAAGACGAACTCAAGGCCATCGACAAGGACATCCGCAAGACCGTGACCGAAGCGGCCGATTTCGCTGAAAGCTCGCCCGAACCGGAGGCAAGCGAACTCTACACCGATGTTCTGGTGGAGGAGTACTGAGCCATGGCTATCGAACTCAAGATGCCCGCGCTGTCGCCCACGATGGAGGAGGGCACCCTCGCGAAATGGCTGAAGTCGGAAGGCGACGAGATCGTTGCCGGCGACATCATCGCCGAGATCGAAACCGACAAAGCGACGATGGAATTCGAAGCCGTCGACGAGGGCACACTCGGCAAGATCATGGTCGAGGAAGGCACCGAGGGCGTAAAGGTCGGCACGGTCATCGCCATGCTGGCGGGCGAGGGCGAGGATGTCTCGGCCGCAGCCGAGGCCGCTCCGGTCGAAGACGTTCCGGGCGAAGGCAAGGACGTTGGCCGTCCCGACAGCTCTGGCGAGGGCAGCGAAGCGGAAATCGCCAAGCCTGCGCGCAAGGTCGACGTGAAGGACCCCGACGTACCAGAAGGCACCAATTTCATCTCCACGACTGTGCGCGAAGCGCTGCGCGACGGCATGGCCGAAGAGATGCGCCGCGACGAGCGCGTCTTCGTGATGGGCGAGGAAGTCGCCCAGTACCAGGGCGCCTACAAGGTTACCCAGGGCCTGCTCGATGAATTCGGCGCCAAGCGCGTGATCGACACCCCGATCACCGAATACGGCTTTGCCGGTATCGGCACGGGCGCGGCGATGGGCGGCCTTCGCCCGATCGTTGAGTTCATGACCTTCAACTTCGCCATGCAGGCGATCGACCACATCATCAACTCGGCGGCCAAGACCAACTACATGTCGGGCGGCCAGATGCGCTGTCCGGTCGTGTTCCGCGGCCCCAACGGCGCAGCAAGCCGTGTCGGTGCGCAGCACAGTCAGAACTACGGTCCGTGGTACGCCAGCGTCCCCGGCCTGATCGTCATCGCGCCCTACGACGCGGCCGACGCCAAGGGCCTGATGAAGGCAGCCATCCGCTGCGAAGACCCGGTGGTCTTCCTGGAGAACGAGCTCGTCTACGGCCGCAGCTTCGATGTGCCGGACGTTGACGACTATGTCCTGCCGATCGGCAAGGCACGCATCATGCGCGAAGGTTCGGATGTTACCATCGTCGCCTATTCGATCGCTGTTGGCCTTGCTCTGGAAGCCGCTGAAGAGCTGGCTGGCGAGGGCATCGATGCCGAAGTCATCGACCTGCGCACGCTGCGTCCGCTCGACAAGGACGCGATCCTGACCTCGCTAGCGAAGACGAACCGTCTCGTGATCGCGGAAGAGGGCTGGCCGACCTGTTCGATCGCTTCGGAAGTCATGGCGATCTGCATGGAGGATGGCTTCGACCATCTCGATGCACCAGTCACCCGCGTGTGCGACGAAGACGTCCCGCTGCCTTACGCTGCGAATCTGGAAAAGCTCGCGCTGATCGACACGCCGCGCATCGTGAAGGCGGCGAAGAAGGTCTGCTACAAGGACTAAGCCTCAGGTATCGAGCAGGAAAATCGGTCGCGTGAAGGTGATGGGGACATCGTTGAACCCCATGAAGCCCATCACGCTGCGTACGTTGTAGGTGGTGACGATCTGGTACTCGATCGCGCCATCGACGCGCTGGGTACCCGGCTGCGTCACGGTCGCGGTGAAGCGCGCGCTCTCCAGCGCGTAGGGCATCGACGTGGCAATCGTCGCAGCCTGGGTCTGGATAGTCGCAATCGTGATCTCGTTTTCCTTCTGGTACTCGATCACGGCGTAGCGCGAGGTGTCGGCGCTGACGTTGCGCAGCGCGTTGTAGGCCTGCATGCCGAGGCCAACCTGCAGCACGCCCAGGAACGCACCGAAGATTACCGGCACGAGAATGGCGAATTCGACCATCGTCGCGCCGCGGGTGTCACGGACCAGTTGGCGAAGGAAATGAGTCATCCGATCTGCACCGTCCTTACGACCGAATAGTTGAACGGCGAGCCGAAGGCGACTTTGGCCCACACAGGCGTGTAGGTGTCGGTTAGCGAGATTTGTACATACTTCGAGAATTCGGCGGTGCAGCCGCTGGTGTCATCGACGTATGCCAGATCGGTTCCGCAGCGGAATTTTTCGGCAATAGTCACGTTGCTATCGCCGAGGCCGGTGGACGTCTTCACGATGGCTTTCAGGGTATCGCGCTCAGCGGAATCGGCGGGTGGCGAGGCGAGGGCGATCTGCGAGGCTTCTGCGGCCGCGTTCTGCAGCTCAACCTGACGCGAGATGATCATGCCTGCTTCAAACGCGCCGATGCCCATCAGGACAAGGGCAGGGGCGACGAAGGCCGTCTCGATGACGACCGCGCCCATGCTGTCGCGAAGGAGTTCCGTAATCTTGCGCATCAGGTCACCAGACGGATGGAGATGGTGTTGCCTCCGATATCGAAGGAGGTCGCGCCGGTCGGCACGCAGAAGCTGTCGAGATCGTTCGTTCCGGTAAACTCCAGCTGGCCGGCCGCGAGCATCATGCACTGGCCCGATACCGAGGAGTTGCCGTTAAACTTGGCCTTGCGGCCGGGCATGTAGAGAATGCCTTCCAGCTGCATATCCGCGCCGCCGTTGATCTTGACATCGGCCGTCGAGTTTGGATCGAAGATGAGCATGCCGGCCATTCTCGCGGCGTCTTCGGCTGCGACGCTGTAGGTGTTGATGAGCCTGCTTTCGGAAATGCCGCTCATGCGTACGACCGATTGGGCATTGAGCTTGAAGCGTTCCGAACCCGAACCGCTCAGCACCAGCATCACATCGTCGCCCGTGACGGTGTGGTTCTGCCCGAAATCCAGCACCCCGGTAATCGTGTAGACGCCCGGATTGAAGAAGGTGTCGCAGCTGATGGTGACGTTGTTGTAGGTGCCGGGATTAAGGGTTGCCGAAGTCGTCTCGACCACTTCGGTGTCGTAGCCACCGGACTGCGAAACGCCCGTATATGTGTAGGAGATGGTCGTGGTCTTCATCTCGTAAATTTCCTGGTTCTTTGAACCGGAAACCGGCCAGTTACGGCCTGTCCACTCGGACGTTTCGCTGATTACCCGGGTTTCGCCCTCGCTCGCGTCATTCGCGACAGTCTGGCTGCCGAGGTCGGTGTCCTGCGAGGTGTCAGCTGCGGCACCCGAATAGCTAACCTGAGTTTTTGCGTTGTTCTGGTTCTTGCCCTGCCAGTAGGTGTAGGCGACGTCGTCGGTCTGGACGACATTGGCCGTAGTCGTTGTCGATCCGTTCGGAGTCTGGACCGTCTGCGTCGTCGTCACACAGCCGTAGGTCTGCGGCGACGTGCTCTGCGGCGGGGTGAGGCCATCATACGGATTGCTGAGGTTATTGATATATTCGCGGATCGTGCCGTTGCCCGCGAGACCGGACTCGATCCCGCCGGCAGCGATGATATCGCCGAGCGTCACGCTGGGATTACCATTTTTCACGATGGCCGTGCTCGAGGTCGACAGTGTGCCTGCGCCGCAGGTGACAGTGCCCGACGCCGTACCGCCAATCGTCAGCGCGCCCGATGCCGAAGTGTCAAGCGCGAGGAGGCACGTCGTCCAATTGGTTGCTGCCTCAAACGTCGCCTGGGCGTTCGCAGTGATCGTGGTCGGCTTGCTGATGACGACCTGCGAAAACGGCAGGTTGACGGTCACGGTTGAGGTTACCGTCACGCTGTTCTGCGTGCCGCCGTTGTAATCGGCAAGCGCGACGACGGGCGAGGTGGTCTTGCCCGAGAGCGCACCGAGGTTTGCGCTGAATTCCTGGTCCGCGCGTGTTTGATAGGTCGCCTGCGTCGCCGTTTCGGCGCGGGCCCAGGCGCCGGCAATGGCGCCCTGGTCGACCGCATACTGCAGTTCGCGCTTCCACATGTACCACTGGGTCATGTCGACAGCCATGCCCGAGCTTCCGATCAGCACCGGCATACCCAGCGCCATCAGGATCATGGCGTTGCCGTTGGTGTCGCTCTTCAGGTTGCCGAAGAGATTGCAGATCCGCTTGGTCAGCATGGTGTCCTCACAGGGTTTTGTTCCACGCTGCATTAGCCAAGCGGCATTACTCGATAGGAAATTTGCATGGTTAGCGAGCGGTAGGCGCGTATGGTTAACGCCCCGTTTGGACTTTGCGCAAAGCCGCAGCTTGACAGGGATTTGGAGGGAGGCTCTTGCACGGGCGATGGCTGACGATCTCGTTCACGAATTGCCCGAAGCAACCCGTTTGGCGCTGGCGAGCGCTGGGGGAAACCGGACCCAGTGGCTCACCTTTTTTGCACTCGATGCGCGAGTCGGTGGTTATGTCCTCGGGGCTCAGGAACCCCTGCTGGCACAAATGCGCATCGCCTGGTGGCGCGATGAACTGGCGAAGGCCCCCTCGATGCGTCCGCAGGGCGACCAGCTGCTCGATGCGATTGGTTCGGAAACGGAAGGATTGCGTGAACTCCTCGACGGGTGGGAGGCTCTCTTGGCTGAGGCGCCATTGGGCCGCGAGGGCCTCGAGCCCTTCGTGTCCGGCCGCGCGACAGCAGTGCAGGGCCTTGCACGCCGGTTGAGCGTGAAACACCTCGAAGGAGCCGGAACGGCTGCGCGACTGTGGGCGCTCGCCGACCTCGCATTCCGACTGCCTGATGAAAGTGATCGCCAGCTCGCGCTGGATATGGCCGAAGGGCTCACGATGCGATCGCCCGCTTTGCCAAAGCCTTTGCGTCCGCTGGCAGTCCTAGCCGGATTGTCGCGCCGGGCACTTGCTCGTGGCGGAGCGCCTCTAGTGGGCGACCGGTCCAGTCCGTTCGTTGCCTTGCGCTTGGGGCTCTTTGGCCGCTAAGGCTATGTCCTTGCGGGAAAAGGAGTTTGTCCATGAACCGGATCGTCCTGGGTGCGCTGGCCACATTGGCCTTGCTGGGTCTGGGGACATTCTGGTGGCAGGGCAGGGCGCAGGTCGAGCAAGGCGCTCCTCCGCCCGAGGTTGCTCCGACAGAAGAACCGCTGCCCGAGGTTCCCGAATCCGACCCCGGCGACCTGGTTGGCCCCGCACCGCCCGAGGCCAGCGAGCTAACCAAGGAGCAGCGCCGCTTCTTCCGCTATGACCGCAACCGCGACTGGCGCATCACACGCACCGAAATGCTCTCCACCCGGTCCGACGCATTCCGCAAGCTGGACAAGGACGGCAACAACCTCCTCGATTTCGAGGAATGGGCCGTAGCTACGGTCGACAAGTTCGAAGGCGCCGACAGCGATGGCGACAACGAGCTGACGCCGGCAGAGTTCGCCACGACCGCGCCGAAACCCCGCAAGGCTAGGCGCTGCGCCTGCTAGCTCAGGCGGGGACGGTTTCCATCGCCGAAAGCCAGGCGCCGAAGTCTTCCTTGGCCCTGTTCGTGTACGCCTCCTTGCGGACCTTCTTGCTCACGTCGTGCAAGGGCGGGAACAGGCCGAAATTGACGTTCATGGGCTGGAAGGTGTCCGCTTCAGCATCGCCTGTGATGTGCGAGAGCAGCGCGCCAAAAGCGCTGGTGCGCGGCGGCGGTGCCCAGTCGTGTCCCGCTATCTCGGCTGCCGCCATCATGCCCGCCATGAGGCCGACGGCGGAGCTTTCGACATAGCCTTCGCAGCCCGTGATCTGGCCTGCAAAGCGGATATGATCGCCGCCCTTGAGGCGCAGCTGCCGGTCGAGCACCAGCGGCGAATTGATGAAGGTGTTTCGGTGCAGGCCGCCCAGGCGCGCGAATTCGGCGTTTTCCAGGCCCGGGATTGTGCGGAAGAGCTCGACCTGCGCGCCGTATTTCAGCTTGGTCTGGAAGCCGACCATGTTCCACAGCGTGCCGAGCTTGTTGTCCTGGCGCAGTTGCACCACGGCATAGGGCCAGCGGCCCTGCGGGTGCTCTTCGGTGGTGTCGTAAGGGTTGTCTAGGCCGACGCCCTTCATCGGCCCGTAGCGCAGCGTTTCGACCCCGCGCGCGGCCATAACCTCGATGGGCATGCAGCCGTCGAAATAGGGCGTGTCCGCTTCCCACTCCTTGAATTCGGTCTTGTCGCCATCGATCAGGCCCTGGTGGAAGACGAGGTACTGCTCCTTGGTCATGGGGCAGTTGATATAATCGCCGTCCTCGTTGCTCGCCTCGGTTCGCTTGTTCCAGCGCGACTGGATCCAGCACTTCGACATATCGATGCTGTCGCGGTGCACGATCGGCGCGATGGCATCGAAGAAGGCGAGGCGGTCCTGCCCGGTCGCCCCGACGATGCTCTCGGCCAGCGCCTGCGCGGTCAGCGGTCCTGTGGCAACGATGGTCGGGCCGGAGGAGGGCAGGGCGTCAAACCGCTCGCGCACGACGGTGATGTTGGGATGCTCTTCGAGCGTGCGCTGGACTTCAGCCGAGAAGACATCGCGGTCCACCGCCATGGCCGAACCGGCGGGTACACGCGCCACTTCGCCCGCGCGCATTATCAGGCTGTCGAGCCGGCGCATTTCATGATGCAGCAGGCCAACGGCGTTCTTCGTATCGTCATCGCTGCGAAAGCTGTTCGAACAGACGAGTTCGGCTAGGCCATCGGTCTGGTGGGCAGGCGTCATTTCGCCGCTGCCGCGCATTTCCGACAGGCGGACCTTGAAGCCGCGGCGGGCGAGCTGCCACGCGGCTTCGCTCCCGGCAAGACCGCCGCCGATGATCTGGATGTCATGGGTCATGCCGCGCCTAATAGGGATGCAGCGGGGATGCGTCGAGAGGCGTGGTTGACAGGAGGATTGGCGGACATAGGGCATTCGCCCATGAAACGTCTTTTCCTGACCCTGTCGGCAGCCCTTGTCCTGGCCCAGCCCATGCCTCTTTCGGCGGCCGAGCCGACCGTGTGCGAGGCCGAGACCTGCTACACGGCAGACGAGGCGAGGGCAGAGCTCGAAACGCTCTACACTATGATGCGCGATGCGCATTTCGACATGTTCGCCCGTGTGCCTGAGGCGGAATACCGCACGCGCTTCGAGCAACTGAAGGCCGAGATCGATGGTTCGGTATCGAAGGCGCGCCTTCTCACGCTGCTCCAGCAAACGCTGGCCATCGGCAATGTCGGCCACGCGCGTACCATGGCCCCGCTGCTGGAAGTGTTCGGTGAGCTGCAGTCGGGCGGGTCTTTCTTCCCGCTCTCGGTAATCGTGCGCGATGGCGAAGTGCTGCTCGACCAATGGGCGGATGACACGAACCGGTTTCCTCCAGGATCCGCGATTATTGCGATGGATGGTGAGCCGATCGGGAAATGGCTCGCGCGATTGCGAACCCATGTTTCGGCCGACAACGAGCGGCTGTTTCATTCGCAGCTCGAGCAGCTCTTCCCGCTGCTCCTAAAGGTTGAGGCCGAGCCGAAACCCTCCTTGCAGCTTGAGGTGCGCTGGCCCGACGGCCGCGTTGCAAGAGGCGCGCTGCTTGCCACGGATTACGGGACCTATGTCACCAGGCGCGATGCCCGCCCACCTGTGCGGCCTGCGCGGGACAGCAATGCCCGAATATACCGTATGCTCGAGGAGAATATCGCCTATCTCCAGCCCGGCCCGTTCTACAATGTGCCAAGCGATGAAGGCGCAACTGCTGGCGGCTACACGGTCGCGCCCGTAGAGGCATTCTACACCGAAGCTTTCGACAGCTTTGCCAAGGCCGGCGCGCGGGAGCTTATCATCGATTTGCGGGGCAATCCGGGCGGCGACAACTCGTTCTCCGATCCCCTTGTCGCGCGTTTTGCCGATCGCGATTTTGCCTTTGCCTCGACGTTCACCCTGAAGGCCAGCGCCGCAACGAAAGCCCGGCATGCCGACAACCCCGCAACCGATGAACTGGGCCGGCGCCTTCGCGCCGGCGAGGCTGCGACGCCCAACGGCGAGTTATACGAGGTCGAACTGCCGCGCGTGCAGCCGCGAACGGAAAACCGCTTCGACGGCCCCGTTTATGTGCTGATCGACCGTAACAGCTACTCGAACGCGGCGGTGATGGCCGCGCTGGTGAAGGACTATGGCTTCGGAACCATAATCGGCGAGGAAACGGCCGACCTGCCGACGACCTACGGCTCGGTAGAGAAGTTCACGCTGCCTTTGACAGGTGCGGAAATAGACTATCCCAAGAGCTTTATCGTCCGCCCGAGCGGCGCGATCTCGGCGCGCGGCGTCGTTCCCGACATCGAGCTTGCCCCGCAGCCTCTCGGCGTTGTCGAAGACAGAACGCTGGAGAACGCGGCGGCGCTGGTGGTTTCGCGGCGCGAAGACGGGTAACCTCTGCGCTTTCCAACGAAAGGCGACACATGCCCAAGGCCGCGCTTGCCAAACACCGTCCATGGCTGCTCGCCGCGCTGATCGCGGGGGTCAGCTATTTCTTCGTGTCGGACGATCCGATCGGCGGCGTTTGGCTGATGCTGTGGAAGGGGGCGGGTGTCGCGTTCCTGGCCGTTTACGCCGCGTTTCGCGGAGTCGGAACGGACGGGCTGCTCATTGCAGCTGTGCTGCTCTTTGGCGCTATGGGCGATGTTGCGCTGGAGGTCAGCTTCCTGGTCGGCGGCGGCCTGTTTGCGGTGGGCCATCTGATCGCCATCGCGCTTTACCTGCGCAACCGGCGGGAGAGCACGACAGGCAGCCAGCGGCTTGCCGCCATCGGCCTGGTAGTGCTCACGCCCCTCATCGCTGGGCTGATGACGTATCCGCTCACAAACTGGACGCTGGCGACGGCCTATTCGGGCCTCGTAGGCGCGATGGCGGCGGCCGCGTGGATGAGCCGGTTCGGGCGCTATCGTGTCGGGGTGGGGGCGGTACTGTTCGTGATCAGCGACCTGCTGATTTTCGCGCGGGAGGCATCGGTCCTGCCCGATCTCGTTACGGGATGGCTGATCTGGCCGCTCTATTTTGGTGGGCAGTTCCTGATCGCGGTCGGGGTGGTGCAAACGCTCCGTAAGGACCGCAACTTGCCAGTCGCCTAGCCATCCCAGGCCGCGATGGTCGTTCGGTGGAGTTCGCGCCGGTAGCCGTCGTAGCCGCCGGTCGCTTTATGCAGCAGCGCGCGGTTGTCCCACAGGACCAGCATGTCGGGCTCCCAGACGTGGCGGTAGACGAATTCGTCGCGACCCTGCCATGCGGCTAGTTCTTGCAGGAGTGCGAAGCCCTCGGCGGCCTCCATTCCGTCAATGCCGATGATATAGCCGAGCGTGGAATAGAGGCATTCCATCCCAGTTTCGGGATGCCGCTGAACGAGCGGGTGGGTTTGTGTGGCGCGGGCACTTTCGTCCGGACGAATCGCCATCGAGCGGCTCGTGTCCTTCTCACCGTACGTGCCTTCGGGCGCATAGGCGAGCTGAGCGCTGTGGATCGCGGTGAGGCCCCGCAGCTGCTCTTTTCGTTCTTCGGGCAGCGCGTCAAAGGCCGCCGCCTGATCGGCATAGAGCGTGTCCCCGCCCATGGGCGGGATCTCGACCGCCATCAGGCAGGTGCCTGCGGGAGGACGCTCGAGAAAGCTCCAGTCGCTGTGCCAGTTCTCGGCGAACAGCGGGCTTTCCTCGTCCGCTTCGCGCAGGATCGCCGCGATATGGGTGCGGCCTGCTATCGGGTCGAAGAACGGGTCTTCTCCGAAACCGCCCATCGCGAGGGTAAAGGCTTCGAGTGCGTCGTCATCCATCCGCTGGCCGGGGAAGGCGAGGACCTTATTGTCCAGCCAGATGGCGCGGATTTCGGCGGCAAGCTCAGCGGAGATGGGCTGCGTAAGGTCGAGCCCGGTCACGCGCGCGCCGCACGCCTGACCGGAAGGCTCGACCGTCAGGCTCATCCGCCCGGTTCCCCGTCGATGTTCTTGTCCGAATGCGCGGTGGTGTAGGGCTCGGTCTTGTCGAGCCCGCCGCGATCGGCGATTTCGTCCGCCACCGCCTCTTCAGCCGCGTTCTCCGGCTCTTCCGTCTCGTCGATGCGTGCCGCGCCGACGATCTGTTCGCCCTTGGCGACATTGAAGATGCGCACGCCCGAAGAACCGCGGCCGGAAATCGAGAAACCTTCGTGGTTCTCGAAACCGCCTTCCACCAGGTGGCGGAACTGCAGCGGCAGGCGGATCAGCTTGGCCTGATCGGTCACCAGCATGAGCTGCATTCCGTGGCGGACCGGGAAGCTGGCCACGACCGGACCGTTGCGATCCGGATTGCTGGTCGGCTCGCCGATATTGGTCAGACCCTGGCCGCCGCGGCCGGTCGTGCGGTATTCGTAGGCCGAGGAGATCTTGCCATAGCCATTGGCGGTCAACGTCAGAATGAACTCTTCCGCTTCGGCCATTTCGGCGACCTTGTCGGCTTGGAGCGTGGGCGCGTTTTCGTTGTTCTTCCAATCCGCCGCGCGCAGATACTGGTCGCGCACTTCGGTGTCGCGTTCGCCCGCGTCGAGGACCGCCATCGAGACGACTTTTTCGCCGTCCTTCAGCTTCATCCCGCGCACACCGATACCGGTGCGGCTCTTGGTTTCGCGCGCATCGCTGGCGGCAAAGCGAATGGCCTTGCCTGCATCGGAGGCGAGGAAGACTTCCTGGTCTTCGGTCAGCAGGCGCACGCCGATCAGGCGGTCGCCGCTGCCTTCGACGAAGCCCATGGCGTATTTGCCGTTGCTGGGCACGTTGGTGAAGGCATCCATCGAATTGCGGCGGACCATGCCCTGTTCGGTCGCGAAGACGATGTTGAGGTTCGACCATTCGGCCTCGTCCTCGGGCAAGGGAAGCACGTTCGTCACGCGCTCATCATCGCCGAGCGGCAGCAGGTTGACCATCGGACGGCCCTTGGTCTGCGGACCGCCCTCAGGCAACTTCCAGACCTTGAGGCGATAGACGCGGCCGGTGTTGGTGAAGAACAGCACCGGATTGTGCGTCGAGGTGACGAACATCTCGACCACGGCGTCTTCATCCTTGGTCGCCATGCCGCTGCGGCCCTTGCCACCGCGCGCCTGCGCACGGAAGGCGTCGAGCGGGGTGCGCTTGATGTAGCCGCCGTGCGTGACGGTCACGACCATCTCTTCGCGCTCGATCAGGTCTTCGTCCTCGATCCCGTCCCATGCGGGTGCGATCTCGGTGATGCGCGGCGTGGCGTAGGTCGCGCGGATTTCCTCGAGCTCTCCGCGCATCACGCCGTAAAGCTTCACGCGGTCGGCGAGGATCGAGAGGTATTCCTCGATCGCGAGGCTGAGTTCCTTGAGCTCGTCGCCGATCTCGTCACGGCCCAGCGCGGTGAGGCGGTGGAGGCGCAGGTCGAGGATGGCCTTCACTTGCCGTTCCGACAGGCGGTAGGTGCCGCCGGTCTGCTCGTCGGTGGGCTCGATCGCTTCGACCAGCGCGATATACTGCGCGATGTCCCCGATGGGCCATTCCTTGGCGAGCAGCTTGGCGCGGGCATCGGCCGGGTTTGACGATCCGCGGATCATCGCCACGACCTCGTCGAGGTTCGAGACCGCGACCACGAGGCCGAGCAAGATATGCGCCCGTTCGCGCGCCTTGTTCAGTTCGAACTTGGTGCGCCGGGTGATGACCTCTTCGCGGAAGCCGATGAAGGCCTGGATGAAGTCACGCAGGGTAAGGACTTCGGGGCGGCCGCCGCGGATTGCGAGCATGTTGGCCGGGAAGCTGGCCTGCGCCGGGCTGTAGCGCCAGATCTGGTTGAGGACGACTTCGGGCGAGGCATCGCGTTTCAGGTCGACGACCACGCGCACGCCTTCGCGGCTCGATTCGTCGCGGATGTCGGAAATGCCCTCGATCCGCTTTTCCTTCGCCGCTTCGGCGATCTTTTCGACGAGGCCGCTCTTGCCGACCTGGTAAGGGATCGAGGTGAGGACGATCGACTGGCGATTTCCCTTGGTCTCGACCTCGTGGCGGGCGCGCATCAACACCGAACCACGACCGGTGGTGTAGGCGGCGCGTGCACCCGACTTCCCGAGGATAAGCGGTGCCGTCGGGAAATCCGGCCCCGGAATGATCTCGAACAGTTCTTCCGACGTGATCGCCGGGTTCTCGATGAAGGCAAGGCAACCGTCGATCACTTCGCCGAGGTTATGCGGCGGGATGTTGGTCGCCATGCCGACCGCGATACCGCCAGCGCCATTCACCAGCAGGTTGGGGAAGCGGGCGGGAAGTACCGAGGGTTCCTGCCGCGAGCCGTCGTAGTTGTCGGTGAAGTCGACCGTGTCCTTGTCGAGATCGTCGAGCAGCGCGTTGGCCACGCGGGCCAGGCGCGCTTCGGTGTAGCGCATCGAGGCCGGCGGATCGGGGTCCATCGAACCGAAGTTCCCCTGGCCATCGACCAGCGGCACGCGCAGCGACCACTCCTGCGTCATGCGAGCGAGTGCATCGTAGATCGCAGCGTCGCCGTGCGGGTGGTAGTTACCCATCACGTCGCCGACGATCTTCGCGCTCTTACGATAGGGGCGGCCGGCGACGAAGCCGCCTTCCTGGCTGGCGAAAAGGATGCGGCGATGCACCGGCTTCAGGCCGTCGCGCACATCGGGCAGGGCGCGGCTGACGATCACGCTCATCGCGTAATCGAGGTAGCTGGTCTTCATCTCATCGACGATGTCGATGCGCGCGTAATCGTCTCCACCGGAGGCGGGGGTATCCAGAATGTCGGTGTCGTCGGACAAAACGTGAATTTCCGTACTGCGAACTGCTTATGTTCTGTGAAGGGCAAACTTAGGCGAACAGGGGGGGGAGCGCTACCTTGGCGGGGAACCAAAGCCCCGTTTCGAGCGCTTTTTCCACATATGGGTACTGTCTGTGCGGATGGTAACCATGAACGCCGGGGCGGCGCTGCATTCAATCCTCGTTCAGCCCCGTGGCCCTAGTAAGATTTGCAATGAGCGCCGACTAGCGGCATGGGCCGGACAGCACATGGAATCCGGCGCGCTAAGCGCTCAGCCCCTTTCCACTCTTGGGAGTTTTACCAGATGATTTTCACTCGCCTTGCCCGCAAGAACGGCGCGGCCTCGAGCTTCGCAATGGCCATTGCCCTTGCGACCGGTGCCGCCGTTGGCGCAACCGCCGCTCTCGAAGCCCCGGCTTCGGCGCAGAAGCGTCCGAAATACTCGAAGGGCTTTATCGCAGCCTATACCCCGCTGCAGACTGCTGTCTCGGCCGAAACGCCGGACGCGGCTGCAATCAAGGCGGCCATCCCGGCCGTGATTGCTGCAATCGAGAACGAAGACGACCGCTATGCCGCTGGCGGCGCGATTGTCGGCGCAAGCCAGAAGACCAACGACCTGGGCCTCGCGCTCCAGGGTCTGGAACTGATGCTGCAGAGCGGCAAGGTCGCTCCCGAGCAGGTCGGCATGTTCAACATGCAGGCCGGCCAGATCGCCTACAACCGCCAGGAATACAGCAAGTCGCGCGCCTTCCTGCAGGCTGCCCTCGACGCAGGCTACACGGAAAACAACCCGGAAGGCATCATCGCGGAAAGCTATTTCGCGGAAGATCGTGACGCGGAAGGTCTCGCCTACCTCTCGGGCGTGGTCGACGCGCGCAAGGCTGCCGGGCAGGCAGTCGACGAAGCCTGGCTGCAGCGCGGCCTCGCCGTTGCCTATCGCGGTTCGATGAAGGACGAAGTCAACAAGTTCGCCAAGTGGTATGTCACCGACTACCCGAGCGAGACCAGCTGGCGCGATGCGATTGCGATCCTGCTGAACACCGGTGGCTATGAGAACCCCGAGATTCTCGACCTCCTGCGTCTCGGCCGCCGCCTCGGCACGCTGAACGACGGCCGCCTGTACATGGAATATGTCGACGCTGCCGACTACCGCCGCCTGCCGGCCGAAGTCGTCTCGGTCATCGACGAAGGCAAGCAGAAGGGCTTCCTTCCCGCCGACGATCCCTATGTGAACGACACGCGCAACCAGGCCTCGGAACGTGTTGCAGCCGACCGTGCCGACATGGACAACCTGCTTGGTGACGCACGCGCTTCGGGTGCGACCATCCGCACGGTGATGGCTGCGGGCGACGCGCTGCTGAGCCTCAACCGTCCGGCCGAAGCCGAGGAGTTCTATCTGAAGGCTGCCGGCATGCCCGGTGCGGAAACCCCGATGGCCCTCACGCGCCTCGGCATTGCCCAGCTCGAGCAGGGCAAGTTTGCTGACGCCGTAGCCACCTTCGGCCGCGTCGAAGGTCCGCGCGGTGCGATTGCCGACCTGTGGGCGATCCACGCAGCACAGGCCGGCGAAGGCACCGCTGCCATGTAAGCAGCGGGCTTCGGCCTCGAAATTGGAAGAGGGCGCGGACTTCGGTTCGCGCCCTTTTTCGTATGAGCTTTCGTGTTAGCGCAGGCGTTTGACGAAGCTCTGGCCGTTGGAGCGGCGTTCGACCGAGAAATTGGGGATCGTCTCGATCAGGTCCGTCAGGCGCGCAAAGCCGTAATTGCGTGTGTCGAAGCTCGACCGGTTGCCGGCGCGCTGGCCGACTTCCGACAGCTTGGCGAAGCCGTTCTCGTCGCGCTTGCTGGCGGCGTAGGCGTCGAACAAGAGGTCGAGCAGCTCCTGGTCGAGGACGTTCGACTCCTTGCTTGGCCCGCTTTTGCCGTTCTCTTCCTTTTCCGCCCGGATCAGCGCGTTCACATCGATGAAACGCGTGCAGGCCTGACGGAAGGCTTCGGGCGTCTTCGCCCCGCCGAAGCCGTAGACCGGGAAACCATCCTGCCGGATGCGCATGGCGAGCGGCATGAAGTCGCTGTCGGAACTCATGATGCCGAAACCATGGACCCGCCCGCGGTAGAGCAGGTCCATCGCATCGATGGTCATCTTCATGTCGGTGGCGTTCTTGCCCTTGGTCATGTCGAACTGCTGCTGCGGTTCGATGCCATAGCGGTGCATCAGGTCGATCCAGCCCTTGAGACTGGTCTTGCGCCAATTGCCATAGGCCCTTCGGATGTTCACCTGGCCTAGCTCTGCAAGCACGGTCAGCACTGGGTCGATCCCCGCAGGGCTCGCGTTATCGGAATCGATCAGGAGGGCGATGTTGCGCTGTTCGAAGTCTGCCATAGGCGCGCTACATGGGCGCGCGGGCAGGGCGGGGCAAGGCTCTTCTGGGAGCGGTCAGTCTTCGGGCAGGAAGGCGCCGCTTTCCTCGTCGAGCGAATAGAGGATGCCTTCGTAGATCGAGAAATGCGCGCCGCGCAGCTTGAGGTGCCCCGCCTTTTCCTTATCGGCGAGCCACGGGAAAGAGCGAAGGTTATCAAGGCTTTGCCGGATGGCTGCGAATTCCATCGCCAGTTCCGCCTTGCGCCCCTCGGTGCCGTATTTACGCGCAATCGGTTCACGCACTTCGGACAGGAGGTCGATCCAGTTGGCAACGAAGCCGCCTTCGCCGGGTTCGGCCTTGGCAAAGCTTTGCGTAAGCGCCGCCTTGCACCCGCCGCAGCGGCCGTGGCCCATGACCACAATCTGCTTCACCTCGAGCATCTGGACGGCGAACTCCACCGCAGCCGAAACGCCATGATGGCCTGGCGTTGTCTCGAACGGAGGGACGAGCGCAGCGACATTGCGCACCACGAAAATATCGCCCGGATCGACGTCAAAAATCTGCGCAGGGTCCACGCGGCTGTCGGAACAGCCGATCACCATCAGCTTGGGGTGCTGGCCCTCCATCGCGGTTTCCTTGAACCGCGCGCGCTGGCGCGGAAAGGTGTTCTCGCGAAAGCGTTGGTAGCCTTTCAGGAGCTCGGCATACTCGGGCATTAGAAACGCTCTCCGCGGATGACCTGCACGTCCCACATCGACAGGAGCAGGCCGTGGCTGGTCAGGATCGGCGCGATGTCTTTCGCCAGCGCCATTGCCTTGTCCTCGGGCGCGATGGTGAGCACCAGGACCTTGTCCGTGCCCATCACGCGCTCTTCGCGCCAGTGACCGTCGCGGCCCTTGCCCGATTGCACCGGGGTGACGGTCCAGCCGGTGATCTCCGCGCGGTCGATGGCGTCGGTCACACGGCGCACCAGCGCTGCATCGGTGAGGATTTCGATCCGCTTGCGGGTTACTGTCTCGATCATGGCGCGATCCCTCCCTGGCCGCCGATCATGGACGCAAAGGCGCTGATAAGTCCAATATTGATCAGCACGTTAAAGGGGAAAGTTATGGACAGCGACATCGTCAAGTAGATGCCCGGATCCGCTTCGGGCAGGGCCAGGCGCATGGCAGCCGGCACCGCGATGTAACTGGCGCTTGCGCACAGCACGCCAAGCGCTGCGGCGGACCCGACATCGAGGCCGACAAGGGTGCCAAGGATCGTGCCGGCCGCGCCGTTCACCAGCGGCAGGAAGATGGCAATGGCCGCCAGGCGCCAGGTGACCGCGCGCGAATCCATCATGCGGCGCGCGGCGATAAGACCCATGTCGAGCAGGAAGAGGCACAAAACGCCCTTGAAGCCAGCCTCGAAGAAGGGGCTCACATCGGCAAAACCGTCCTTGCCGCCGACAAGGCCGATGGCAAAGGCGCCCAGCAGGAGCACGACCGAGGAGTTGAAGAACACCTCGTGCAGCATCTCTTTCATCGACTGGCCATCGTCGCTGCCGAAGCCGCGTGCGAGCAACAGGCCGGCAAGGATGGCCGGGCTTTCCATCGTCGCCATGACCGCGACCATGTAGCCGGCCGACGGCTTGCCCTGGAATTCGAGGATTTCGACCGCCGTGACGAAAGTAACCACGCTGATCGAGCCGTAATGGGCGGCAACGGCGCCAGCGTTGATCCTGTCGAGCTTGCCGAAGCTGCGGATCAGCCAGAAGGCGAAGATGGGCAGGATGAAACCGGCCGCGATACCTGCGATCAGCGCGACCGCCACGGTGATACTGAAGCCGGATTCGGACACCGCCACACCGCCTTTGAGGCCGATGGCAGCCATGAGGTAGAGTGACATGCCCTTGGCGATGGCTTCGGGAATCGCGAGGTCGGACCGCGCAAAGGCCGCAAGCAGGCCGAGTACGAAGAAGAGAACGACCGGCGAGGTGAAGGTCTGCAGTGTCGTAGCGTCCATGCGCCGCGCGTAGCGCGCCGCCTTTCGCGCGGCAAGTGGGCGGCGAATAGCTATGCGGCTTGCCCACAGGGGGGAGGGAGCCTAGATGGGCCGCGACATGAACGATCTCTCCTCCCCGCCGAAGCCCGAGGGCGACCGCCCGAAGATGCAGCGCAAGCCCGACTGGATCCGCGTGAAGGCGCCGGTCAGCAAGGGTTATCAGGAAACGCGCAAGCTGATGCGCGAACTCAACCTCCATACGGTGTGCGAGGAAGCGGCCTGTCCGAATATCGGCGAATGCTGGACCAAGAAGCACGCCACGGTGATGATCCTTGGCGATACCTGCACGCGCGCCTGCCGGTTCTGTAACATCAAGACGGGCATGCCGATGCCGGTCGACCCGCTCGAGCCGGAACACACCGCTGCCGCGGCCGCCGCGATGGGCCTCGAGCATATCGTGATCACCAGCGTCGACCGCGACGATCTTCCCGACCGCGGGGCCGGCCAGTTCGTCAAGGTCATCAACGCGCTGCGCCGCGAAACGCCGAACACCACGATCGAAATCCTCACCCCCGACTTCAAGGGCCGGATGAAGCAGTCGATCGCCGAGATCTGCGAAGCGGGTCCGGACGTGTTCAATCACAACCTCGAAACCGTTCCGCGCCTCTACCCCACGATCCGTCCGGGCGCGCGCTACTACGCTTCGCTGCGCCTGCTGGAAGAGGTCAAGGCGCACAATCCGCTGATCTTCACCAAGTCGGGCATCATGCTCGGTCTCGGCGAAGCGCGCCTCGAAGTGCACCAGGTGATGGACGACATGCGCAGCGCGGATATCGATTTCATCACCATGGGCCAGTATCTCCAGCCCACGCCCAAGCACGCCAAGGTCGAGGAGTTCGTCACGCCCAAGCAGTTTGCCGCCTATGGCGCGATTGCCCGGGCCAAGGGCTTCCTCCAGGTCGCATCGAGCCCGCTGACGCGTTCGAGCTACCATGCCGGCGACGATTTTGCCGAAATGCGCGCCGCGCGCGAAGCGAAGCTGGCCAAGCAGGGCGCCTAATGCCCGGCATTCGCGAGAAACGCCGCCTGCCCTACAGCCAGGAGCAGATGTTCGACCTCGTCGCGGACGTGGGCAATTACGCCAAGTTCCTGCCCTGGGTGATCGCAACGCGCGTCAAGAGCGACAGCGAGGACGAGATGATCGCCGACATGCTTGTCGGCTTCAAGGCAATCCGCGAAAAGTTCACTTCCAAGGTGCTCAAGAAGCGTCCCGAGCATATCGAGGTCATCTATGTCGACGGGCCCCTGCGGGATCTCGACAACAACTGGACCTTCACGCCCACCGAGGACGGCGGGTGCGAGATCGATTTCTGTGTCGATTTCACCTTCCGGAACGCCGTGTTCGAACGGCTAGCAGGCCAGTATTTCGACCGCGCCTTTCGCAAGATGGTGCAGGCTTTCGAAGACCGCGCGGACGAGCTCTACGGGCGCGAAAACGCGGCGGCCAATCTCTAGGGAAGCAGCAGCTCCAGCGCGCATATCGTTGCTTCGCGGCGGATGTCGGCGCGCGAGGTTGGTTCGAAGCGTTTCAGTTCGCCTTCCGGATCCCCCTCCGAGCCGCGCAGGACACGGGCGAATACCACTGTTCCCACGGGTTTGAGGTCAGTCCCGCCGCCCGGACCCGCCACGCCGCTGATCGCCACCGCAACATCGGCGTTCGAGCGTTCAAGCGCGCCCTTGGCCATTGCCCAGGCGCAGGCAATCGAGACGGCCCCGAAGGTCTCGATAATGTCGAGCGGCACGCCGAGGTTTTCCTGCTTCGCTTCGTTCGAATAAGTCACATATCCGCGATCGAGCACGGCCGAGGATCCCGGCACTTCAGTTATCGCTGCTGCGACAAGGCCGCCGGTGCAGCTTTCGGCCAGCACGACCTTGCGGCCAGCCGCGGTGTTTTCCTCGACCACGCGTTTGGCCAGCGCATCGATGTCTTCGGGGAGGAGGGCTTCGAGGGGCATGGGGTTCCTCAGTTGGACAGCACGGTTGCGACGGCCTGCGCCGCGATCCCTTCGCCGCGGCCGGCAAAGCCCAGCCGTTCGGTCGTGGTGGCCTTTACCGATACCGCGCCAATGTCAACGCCAAGCAGCTCGGCAATCCGCGTGCGCATGGCTTCGCGGTGGGGGCCGATCTTGGGCGCTTCGCAGATGATGGTGAGGTCGATATTGCCCACGCGGTAGCCGGCTTCGCCGACCAGCTTCGCGGCATGGGCCAGGAAGCGCTCGCTGCTCGCGCCTTTCCATTGCGGGTCGCCGGGCGGGAAATGGCTGCCGATATCGCCATTGGCAATCGCGCCGAGCAGCGCGTCGACAATCGCGTGGAGCGCGACATCCGCGTCGCTGTGCCCAGCAAGGCCCTTGTCGTGCTCGATGCGGATGCCGCCTAGCCACAGCTCTTCGCCGGCTGCCAGGCGGTGCACATCGTAGCCCATGCCCATGCGCACGGGGGGAAGCTCGGTCATGAAATCCTCCGCAAAGGTGAGTTTGGCGAGGCGTTCGTCGCCCGCGACATGCGCCACTGCTCCGCCGGCCGCCCTTAGCACTTGCGCGTCATCGCCAGCTTCGGCGTCGCCCTGCCAATTGGCATGCGCAGCGCGGATTTCGTCGTAGCGGAAGGCTTGCGGTGTCTGCACCCGCCGCAACTCCTCGCGCGGGGCGGTGCCGATCATCAGGCCATTCTCATCGCGCGAAAGGCTGTCGACGACAGGGAGGACGGGAATTGCGCCGGGATGACTGTCCAGCGCGCCCAGAAGGCGCTCAATAACAGCTTGTGGCAGGTTCGGGCGCGCCGCATCGTGGATCAGGACCCGCTCGGCCGATCCGACCGCGTCGAGTGCGCGCGCGACCGATTCCTGACGGGTCGCACCGCCCACCACGAGGGCATAGCCTTCGAGCCCGGCGAGCGCGGCACGCGCAGGTTCTTCGCCGTTCTCCGGGATAGCGATGACCAGCGGAGCGGCTCCAGCAGCCAGAAGCGTGTCGACCGAATGGCGCAAGACCGGCTTGCCTCGCCAGAGCGCGAATTGCTTGGGGAGCGGTTGCCCGGCGCGCAGGCCCTTGCCGGCCGCAACAATCACGGCGGCGAAAGGGGGAAGGGGAGCTTTGTCCTGCATACGAAGGCAGCGCGCTAGCCGCTTGCCGTTTGCGCTGCAACGCACTATGTGCCTGCCCAATTATTAGGCAATCCATTCCGTCATGAGCACGCACCCTCTCCCTCCGGTCCCGCCGAAGCCCATTATGGTCGGCGATGTCGAGATCGACACACCCGTCGTCCTCGCGCCGATGACTGGCGTAACCGACCTGCCGTTCCGCAAGCTCGTGCGCCGCTATGGCTCCGGCCTCAATGTAACCGAAATGATCGCTAGCGAGGCGGCCATCCGCGAAACGCGCCAGAGTGTCCAGAAAGCGGCCTGGGACGCGATCGAGGAGCCGGTGTCGATGCAGCTCGTCGGCTGCGACCCCTACAGCATGGCGGAGGCGGCCAAGCTGCAGCAGGATAACGGCGCGGCCATCATCGATATCAACTTCGGCTGCCCGGTCCGCAAGGTGGTCGGCCAGCTCGCTGGCTCCGCGCTGATGCGCGAAGTGCCACTTGCCACCAAGCTGATGGAAGCGACCGTGAAGGCGGTCGACGTGCCGGTCACGGTCAAGATGCGCATGGGATGGGATCACGCCGATCTCAACGCCCCCGAACTGGCGCGCATTGCCGAGGACCTGGGCGTGAAGATGATCACCGTTCACGGCCGCACGCGTAACCAGATGTACAAGGGCTCGGCGGACTGGGCGTTCATTCGCAAGGTCAAGGACGCGGTTTCGGTCCCTGTCATTGCAAATGGCGACATCTGCACGATTGCAGATGCATCAAAGGCGCTGGAACAGTCGGGCGCGGACGGCATCATGATCGGTCGCGGGGCCTACGGAAAGCCCTGGCTGCTGGGCCAGGTCATGCACTGGTGGCGCACCGGCGAAGTGCTCGAAAGCCCCAGTTTCGACGAGCAGTACGAAACGCTGGTCGAGCACTACAAGCTGATGCTCGATCACTACGGCGAGGGTGTCGGCGCCAAGATCGCGCGCAAGCACCTTGGCTGGTACACCAAGGGTATGCACGGTTCGGCCGAGTTCAGGAACTTCGTCAACTTCATCGACGATCCTGTTAAAGTCCTTGAAGAAATCGAGCGTTTCTACGAACCGTTCCTGCGGCGCCGCGCGGCGTGAGTACGCCCTCCCGCGTCCCGCGCGCGCGTGACCAGCTGGCGGCGCTCCTGTTCGCCGTGCTGCTGCTCGATGAAGACGACAACATCGTCGAGGCCAACCATGCGGCCGAGGAAATGCTCGGGCGCAGCGCGCGCAAACTGTGCGAGATGCGCTTTTGGGACGTGGTCGGGATTTCCGACCAACGGCTATCCGACAACCTCCACAACTCTGAAGCGCAGCTTGTAGCCCGCGGCGTGACGATCGCGACGGCAATTGGCGAAAGACGCGTGAATATAAGCAGCTCGCCCATGCATTCCGAGCCGGGCTGGCGGGTCCTCACCATGTCCGATGCCGGTCAGCCTGAGAACGAGGAAGACGACAGCGAACGGGTCGAACTGCGCGCGCCGGCGGTCCTTGCGCATGAGATCAAGAACCCGCTATCCGCCATCCGCGGGGCCAGCCAGCTGCTTGCGCGGCGCGTTGCGGGCAAGGACAAACCGTTGGCCAAGATGATCTCCGGCGAAGTCGACCGGATCGCGCAGCTTATCGACCGGATGCAGCAGCTCGGGGCAAAGCCGGTCGAAGTCACCGGCCCCTGCAACCTGCACGAGGCGATCCGCAACGCGATGGCCACGGTGCGCGCCGGTCGCAGCGAGGCGTGCGAGCTGGTCGAGGAATTCGATCCGTCGCTGCCACCCGTCGCGGCCGACCAGGGGGCGCTGGAACAGGTACTGATCAACCTGCTCGCCAACGCCTGCGACGCCAGCGCGGGCCTTGAGGACGCCACTGTGCGTGTCCGCACGCGCTTTGTCAGCGGACTGGTGTTCAACACCATTCGATTTGGCCAGGCGACACGCCTGCCGATTGAGATCACCGTCACCGACAAGGGCAAGGGCATCGATCCGAAGTTGCGCGATCACGTTTTCGAACCCTTCGTTTCGAGCAAGCCGCAGGGGCAGGGGCTGGGCCTTGCGCTGGTGCGCAAGCTGCTGCGCGACATGGGTGGCCGGATCTCGCACACGCGCGATGACCGCGCCGGCGAGACACATTTCCGTATCAACCTGCCGGTCGCAGCGGTTTAGGGGAGGCAATGGGACACACGGTTCTTCTGGTCGAGGACGACAAGGGCATCGCCACCGTCATTACGGAGGCGCTGCGCGACGATGGATTCGACGTCACGGCGTGCGAAAGCATCGAGCGGCGTGACGCCCTGCTGGCCGAGCACCAGTTTGACGTCATGCTGACCGACGTCATGCTTGAAGACGGGGACGGGTTGGCGTCAATCGACCGTGTGCGCGGCGTTGCGCCCGACATGCCGGTCATTGTCCTGTCGGCGCAGAACACGCTCGATACGGCTGTGCGCGCGAGCGACAGCGACGCCTTCGAATATTTCCCGAAACCCTTCGACCTCGACGAGCTCACCCAGGCGGTGGCGCAGGCCGTTGCAAGCCGCCCGACCGCAGCCGCTGCGGGCGAGGGCGAAGACAGCGCGCTTCCGCTGATTGGTCGCAGTCCGGCAATGCAGGGCGTGTTCCGCATGATCACGCGGGTCCTGCGCAATGATCTCACCGTCCTGATCACCGGCGAGAGCGGTACCGGCAAGGAGCTGGTGGCGGAGGCCATCCACGAACTCGGCGCCCGCAAGACCGGGCCGTTTGTTGCCGTGAACATGGCGGCGATCCCGCACGATCTCCTCGAAAGCGAGCTGTTCGGGCACGAACGCGGCGCGTTCACCGGTGCGGTCAGCCAGCAGATCGGCAAGTTCGAACAAGCCAATGGCGGCACGCTCTTCCTCGACGAGATTGGCGACATGCCTGCTGAAGCACAGACCCGCCTGCTGCGAGCTCTCCAATCGGGCCGGATCCGCCGGGTTGGCGGGCGCCAGGAGATCGGGGTCGATGTGCGGATCGTCTCGGCCACCAACCGCGATCTCTTGCCGATGATCGCCGATGGACGGTTTCGTGAGGACCTCTACTACCGCCTGAACGTTGTCCCGATCCATCTTCCGCCCCTGCGCGAACGCAAAGAGGACATCGGGGCGCTGGTGCGGCATTTCCTGGGCCAGGCGGCAGGGGAGGGGCTTCCGAACCGGCAGGCAACCGCCGAGGCGATTGCGGCTCTCGAAGCGCGCGATTGGCCGGGCAATGTGCGCGAGCTTCGCAACGCCATCTTCCGCCTTGCCTTGATGGCGCGCGACGATGTCATCGACCGTTCGGCCGTGGTCGATGTCTTGCCCGAGCGGAAGGCTGAAGACGGAGCCGGAGGCAAGCACGGGTTCGACGCGATCGTTGAATCGTGGATGGATTCCGAGCGGCCCGCTGACGGGACGGTTTATCACGCCGCGCTTGCCGCGTTCGAGAAGCCGCTTTTTGAGCTGGTGCTGGAACGTACCGAGGGCAACCAGCTGCGCGCCTCGCGCTTGCTGGGGATCAACCGCAACACTTTGCGCAAACGCCTGTCGGAGCTCGACATCGCGCCCGAGCGGTTCTCCCGCCGGAGATAGGCCGTGCCGTAAAGGCGGGGATATCGTGCGCTTTGTCGCATTTATACTTGCATATCTGCAACAGTAGCGTTGTATGCCCGCCACGATGGCGACGAGTGCAGCAGGACAGAAGCGGCAGCCCCCACGCTGGTGGCGCAGGTTCGTCGTGACGTCGCGCCGGCAGAACATCGTTTCCTATATCGAGATTGCCGCCGCCCTTGCCTTCCTGGTGATGGTCGTGACGACCTGGGCGACCTTTACGACGGCACCGCCCGATGGGGCCCTGCTGCCGTCACGCCAGGTGGCCGGCCTGCTTATAGGAACCTTGATCCCGGCCATGGCGCTTCTCGTGCTCGCGGGCCGTCGGATTGCCCTGCGGCGCGCAGCGGGCAGCACGGCACGGCTGCATGTCCGGCTCGTGTTTTTCTTCTCCATGATCGCGGCCGTTCCGACCCTGCTGGTCGCCGGGTTTGCTGCCTTCCTGTTCCAGTCCGGCGTGGATTTCTGGTTCTCCGACAATTCGCGCGGGCTGATGGAGAACGCGAATCAGCTTGCTGAGGGCTATTACGAGGAGAACCAGCTCGATCTCGCCAATGAGACCATTTCCATGGCGATGGATATGCGCGCGATCCTTGGCCGGGTTCAGGTAACCGACCCGAACTTCGCGCTCGTTTACCAGTACCAGGCAGAGCCGCGCGATGTCATCGAAAGCGCGATCCTGCAGGCGATGCCGGATGGAACGATGCGCACGGCCGTGGTCTATGGCCTCAGCGAAGAGAGCGACCCGCGCGCCTTTGCGCAGAATTCGCTCGCCGGGCTGTTGGGCGGCGAGCAGGTCGCCGTGCAGGGCAGCCCGGAGCGGATTGAGGCGGTGGCGCCGATCGATCGCGACGCCGGCATTTACCTCTATACTGCCCGGAACGCCGAGGCGGCGACCTTCCGCAGCTGGCAATCGGCGCGCTCCATCTCAACGGCCTATGACGAACTGACCCAGCGGGCGCGCGCGCTTCAGTTGCGCTTCAACCTGGCGCTGTTCTTCGTTTCGCTCGCGCTGGTCGGGATCGCCGTCTGGTTCGCGCTGCGTTTCGCCGATCGGCAAGTCGAACCGCTGACGGACCTCGTGGCGGCCGCGCGCAAGGTGGGGGCGGGCAACTTCAGCCTGCGCGTCGAAGGACGCACCGGGGCCGACGAGATCGGCCTGCTCAACCGCGCCTTCAACCGCATGACCGCCCAACTCGAAAAACAGACCGATGCGCTGCTGTCGGCCAACACCGAGCTGGAAGAGCGCCGCAGCTTTATCGAGGCTGTGCTGGAATCGGTGAGCGCCGGCGTGATCTCGGTCGATAGCGACCTCAACGTCCTGCTGATGAACGCCCCGGCGCAGGCCATGCTGACGGGTACGTCGGAACCGGATGCGCTCCCGGCCACGCTGGATGATCTTGTGCCGCAGATCGGAGCCATGGTTCGCGCAGGTCTCGCCCAGGGCGTGATTTCGCACAATCGCGGCGGCGAGTTGCTGACGCTGGCCGTCAAGATCGGCCGGGAAAGCGACGGCCATGTGATCACCTTCGAGGATATCACCCGCCAGCTCCTCGACCAGCGGCAGGCGGCCTGGTCCGATGTGGCGCGCCGCATCGCGCACGAGATCAAGAATCCGCTGACGCCGATCCAGCTCGCGACCGAGCGCCTCAAGCGGCGCTATCGCAAGCAGATCGAACAGGATGGCGAGCTGTTCGACGAGCTGACCAGCACGATCGTCCGGCAGGTCGGCGACCTGCGCAAGATGGTCGACGAGTTTTCGAGTTTCGCGCGTCTTCCGAAGCCGAGCTTCCGGCCCGAAGATGCAATCGACCTCATCCGCCAGTCGCTCTTCCTCCAGGAAGTCGCCCACCCGGATATCGATTACCGGTTCGAAACCGACGAGCAGGGGCCTCTGCGCATCCAGTGCGACCGGCACCAGCTCGGCCAGGCGCTTACCAACACGCTCAAGAATGCGTACGAAGCGATTGAAGCAAAAGCGCAAAAATCGGATATCGACTATCGCGGCAAGATCTTCGTGCGGGTCGAGTCCGGCGACGAAGCCATCACGGTCTCGGTGCAGGACAACGGTATCGGCCTACCGCAGGACCGCGAAACCATTCTCGAACCCTATGTCACCACGCGCGAGAAGGGCACCGGCCTCGGCCTCGCGATCGTGAACAAGATCATCGAAGAACACGGCGGCGAGATGACATTCACCTCGGTGGAAACCGGGGGCACTCGCGTAACGATGCGCTTTGCTCGCGACCCCCTGGCAGCAAAGCCCGAAGCGCCGTCGCAGACGGCACAAGAAGGATAAGTACCCATGGCCCTGGACATTCTGATCGTCGATGACGAACGGGACATTCGCGAACTGGTAGCCGGCGTGCTCAGCGATGAAGGCTACGAATGCCGCACCGCTGGCGACAGCGACAGCGCGCTGGCGCAGGTCGATGAAAAGCGACCGAGCCTCGTTCTGCTCGATGTCTGGCTGCACGGCAGTGCGATGGACGGGCTTGAGGTTCTCGATGCGATCAAGGTTCGTGAACCGGACCTGCCGGTGATCATCTTCTCGGGTCACGGCAACATCGATACTGCGGTGAGCGCGGTCAGCCGCGGGGCGGTGGATTTCATCGAGAAGCCGTTCGAGGCCGAACGCCTGCTCCATCTGGTCGAGCGAGCGACGGAAACCGAGCGCCTGCGCCGCGAGAACTCGCGCCTGCGCGAAGACCAGGTCCAGGGCGACGAGTTCACGGGCAATTCGGCCGTGATCAACGCCGTCCGCGCCACGCTCAAACGCGTCGCCAACACCGGCAGCCGCGTCCTCGTGACGGGCCCGGCCGGGGCGGGCAAGGAAGTCGCCGCGCGCCTGCTGCACAGCTGGAGCCCGCGTTCCGACAAGGCTTTCGTTATCGTCAACTCCGCCCGCATCACACCGGAACGATTCGAGGAAGAACTGTTCGGTGAAGAGGCCGACGGCAAGCTGGTCCGGCCCGGCCTGCTGGAGACAGCCGATGGCGGCACGCTCTATCTCGACGAAGTGGCCGACATGCCACTTTCAACCCAGGCGCGGATCCTGCGCGTCCTGACCGAGCAGAGTTTCGTCCGGGTCGGCGGAACGCGCCAGATCGGGGTCGATGTTCGCGTCGTCTCCTCGACTTCGCGCGATCTCACGAAGGAGATGGAGGAGAAGCGCTTCCGCGAAGACCTCTTCTACCGGCTGAACGTGGTGCCCGTGGAAGTTCCCTCGCTGGCCGAACGCCGCGACGATATCCCGGCGCTGGCCGACAGTTTCTTCGCCCGCCATGCGAGCGAGCAGGGCCTGCGCCCCCCGACCATCAGCGAAGAGGCCATGGCCGCGCTCCAGGCCTATGACTGGCCGGGCAACGTGCGGCAGCTGCGCAATGTCGTGGAGCGCACGATCATTCTGACCCCGCGCGAGAAGCTTGAGCAGATCGAGGTGGACATGCTCCCCGAAGAGGTGCTCGGCGGCAAGCACGCGGGAAGCGGCGGGGTTGGGGCCATGATGGGCGCACCCTTGCGCGAGGCGCGCGAGAATTTCGAACGCGAGTATCTCACGGTCCAGATCCGTCGCTTCTCGGGCAATATCTCGAAGACGGCGAATTTCATCGGCATGGAGCGTTCGGCCCTGCACCGGAAGCTGAAACTTTTGGGCATGGTCGAGCGAAAGTCTAGCGAAAAGAAGAACTAGGGCTCGTCGCAAAAGTTACGCAATTCGATGAGAAACTAGCAATGCATTGCGCTTCTTGGTATTTTCTTCCAGATTACCAGCGCTAGCACAAAGATGCGAATGCACTCGGGCGTGGTGGGCGCCCAGATTGCGGTCACTCGTGGCTGCCAAAAAAATGGGAAAATGACATGTCCGGCGAACGTACTCTCTCTGCGCGACCACGTCCGAAGCCGCCCGAAGGCCGGCAAGGCAGCCGTCCGCCCAACCTTCAAGACGCTTTCCTGAATCTCCTGCGCAAGAACAAGGCGCCGGTGACCATGTTTCTCGTGAAGGGCGTGAAACTTCAGGGAATTGTCACCTGGTTCGACAATTTCTCGATCCTCCTGCGCCGCGATGGACAGTCGCAGCTTGTCTACAAGCACGCGATCAGCACCATCATGCCCGCGCAGCCAATCGACACCGACCAGTTCGAAAGCCAGGGATCGGGCGCGAAGCAGCGCTTGCTGCAGGATGTCTTCCTCAGCCGCGTGCGCCAAGCCGAAGCGCAGGTGACCATGTTCCTGGTCAACGGCGTAATGCTGCAGGGCAAGATCGCCGCCTACGACCTCTTCTGCATGCTGCTTGAGCGTGACGGCTACGTCCAGCTCGCCTACAAGCACGCGGTGTCGACCATCCAGCCTGCCACTCCGGTCGACCTGACCGAAGACTGGGACGAGGACGACAACTGAGTTTCGATGACGATTTGATGGGCGAGGTCTCGCGCGGTGCGCGGGCCCTTGTCGTGTGCCCGGACATTCGCGGGGTCGCCTACGACCTCGACGCAGGCTCGCGCCTGGCGGAAGCCGAGGGCCTGGCGCTCGCAATCGGGATTGTCATTGCGGACAGCTTCGTTCTCCCGGTGCGTGATGTGCGGCCGAATCTGCTGTTCGGCGCCGGCCAGGTCGAGAATATCCGCATTGCCTGCGAACAGAACGAAGCGGAGCTGGTCGTTGTCGATGGCGCGCTCACTCCGATCCAGCAGCGCAATCTGGAAGAGAAGCTGGCGCGCAAGGTCATCGACAGGACCGGCCTGATCCTCGAGATTTTCGGAGAGCGCGCGGCGACCGCCGAAGGCCGCCTGCAGGTCGAACTCGCGCATCTCGATTACCAGCAAAGCCGCCTTGTGCGCAGCTGGACCCACCTCGAACGCCAGCGCGGCGGCTTCGGTTTCCTCGGCGGGCCGGGGGAAACCCAGATCGAGGCCGACCGACGGATGATCCGCCAGCGCATGGGCCGCCTCCGCAAGGAGCTCGAGCAGGTCCGCAAGACGCGCGGCCTGCACCGCGAACGGCGCGAACGCGCGCCTTGGCCGGTGGTTGCCCTGGTGGGCTACACCAACGCGGGCAAGTCGACGCTGTTCAACCACCTCACGGGGGCAGGGGTGATGGCGGAAGACCTGCTGTTCGCAACGCTCGATCCCACGATGCGAGCGATTGCCTTGCCTGGGGTCGAAAAGGCGATCCTCTCGGATACGGTAGGCTTCATTTCGGACCTTCCGACCCAGCTCGTCGCAGCTTTCCGGGCGACGTTGGAGGAAGTGACCTCGGCCGATGTCATCTGCCACGTGCGCGATATCTCGAACCCGTCGAGCGGGGCGCAGAAGGCGCAGGTGCTCGAGGTGCTGCGCGATCTCGGCGTGATCGACGGGGAGGGGGTGGCCGAGGTCTCGTCGATCCCCATTCTCGAGGTATGGAACAAGTGGGACCAGCTTTCGCACGAGCGGGCAGAAGAACTTACTCCGCTGGTGGAGGGCAGCGACGATATCGTGGCGACGTCTGCCATCAGCGGCGATGGCGTGGCGAGCCTGCTCGACCGGCTTGGCGACATGCTGACCCGCAACGCGACGCTACAGACGTTCGAAGTCCCGGTAAGCGACGGGCGCCGGATTGCCTGGCTGCACGCGCATGGCGAAGTGATCGAGGACGTTCCGGCCGGTGACGACCCGGCGCTGCGTTCCATCACCGTGCGGCTGAACCCGAAAGAGCTCGGCCAGTTCGAAGCGATGGCCTAGTAAGTGGCGCGTTTGGCGCGCTGCCAATAGCTTTCCTGCCGATTGAGATCGAGTTCGGAGAACACCTCTCCGTCGGCCGAAGCGAGCTCTTCCATCTTGCGGAAACGGGTTTCGAATTTCGCGTTGGATGCACGGAGAGCCTGCTCTGCGTCGACACCGTAGCGCCGCACGATGTTGACGGCGACGAACAGCACATCGCCTGCCTCCATCAGGCGTTCTTCCTCGGTTTGTGCGGCTTCCAGTTCCCCGAGTTCCTCGCGCAGTTTCTCCAGGGGGCCCTTGGTGTCGTGCCACTCGAACCCCACGCGGGCCGCACGTTTCTGCAGCTTCTCCGAGCGTAGCAAGGCCGGGAGCGCTGCCGCGACGCCGTCCATCGTGCTGGTCGCACCACCAGCGGCGCGTTCGGCGGCCTTGAGGTCTTCCCAGCGGCCATCTTCCATCACGCCGCCTTCGTCGCCGAATATGTGCGGATGGCGCGCTTCCATCTTGTCGGAGATCGTGCGCGCGACGTCTTCATAGGTGAAATCGCCGGCTTCCTCGGCCATTCGCGCGTGGAACACGACCTGGAACAGCAGATCGCCGAGTTCGCCGCGCAGATCGTTCATGTCGGAACGTTCGATGGCGTCCGCGACCTCGTAAGCTTCCTCGATCGTGTACGGAGCGATCGTGGCGAAGCTTTGCGCGGTATCCCATTCGCAACCCGTTTCGGGATCGCGCAAGCGCGCCATGATTGAGAGCAGCCGGTCGGTTTGTTGGGTCATGACAACTAAATAGCGCGAGAGGGGCGTCGTCGGAAAGGCGCCGGGTCCCTCAATCCCCGCTGGGAATAGCGAATGATAATATATATTATGTTAAATGACGGGTTATCCCGAAGGGGCCAATCAGCGCACCAGATCGATGAAAAGGATCACAATCGCGAAGATCCCGGCCCAGGCTCCCGCCATGTAGAGACCCTTCTTCCAGCCCACATTGTGCGAACGGAAACCGAAGGCGATCATGATCAGGAAGCCGGTCAGCGAGATCAGCGAGACGATCTGGTATTCGTTCATGCCCGCATCTCCAGCCCATCGTAGCCCACGGTAACGCCTTTCGGCACTTCGTTGCACAGGCTGCGATAATCCATGCTCTTGTCCATATGCGTCAAGACCGTGTGCCTGACCTTGGCCTTGCGCGACAGTTCAAGCGCCAAGTCGAGATTGGCGTGTGTGGGATGCGGTTTGCGGCGCAGGCAATCCACGACCAGGATGTCGGCCCGATCGAAGCATTTGACCATCTTCGGCGTGATCTCGCTGAAGTCGGTCGCGTAGACGATGGATTTCCCGTCTGCCTCGAAACGGAAACCCGTGCTGGTCACCGGGCCATGCGGCATCTCGACGAACTCGAAGGAGAATCCTGCAACTAGCTGAACATCCAAAACATTTTTGAGGTTCATGAGCGTCGGATAGCCATGCTGACCTTCGAAAATATAATCGAACCGGCGTCGCAGGTTCTGGCAGGTTACCGTGTTGGCGAAGCCCGGCAGGGGATTGCTGCGATCGTACCGCATCACGCGCAAGTCATCGATCCCGTGACAATGGTCGGCGTGGTCGTGGGTCCAGAACACCGCGTCGACCTTGGCGATGCCATTGGCCAGCAACTGGGCTCGCAGATCGGTCGAAGTGTCGACCAGGATCCGCTGGCCAGCGTCGTTCTCGACAATGATCGAAACGCGGCTGCGCCGGTTGCGCGGCTCGGCCGGGTCGCATTCGCCCCAGTCGTTGCCGATCCGCGGCACCCCGGTCGAGGTGCCCGATCCGAGCATCAGCAGCTTCACGCGGCGGCCTTGGAGAACAGGCGATAGAAGTTTTCGGTGGTGTAGCCCGCGAGCGTATCCAGCTCATCACCGCGCAGACCGGCGAGGAATTGTGCGGTGTCGCGCACGAAGCCCGGCTCGCAGGTCTTGCCCCGGTGCGGCACGGGTGCAAGGAATGGGCTGTCGGTTTCGACCAGCAGGCGCTCACGCGGAATTTCGCGAGCGAATTCCTGCAGTTCCTTGGCGTTCTTGAAAGTGACGATACCCGAAATCGAGACCGAAAGGCCCAGTTCCAGTACCCGTTGACCAAACTCAGCCGAGGCGGTGAAGCAGTGGATCAGCGCGGGAAATGCGCCCTTCTCCATCTCTTCGGTAAGGATCGCCAGCGTGTCGTCCTCCGCATCGCGCGTATGGATAATGACCGGCAGCTGGACTTCGCGCGCCACATCGATGTGCAGGCGGAACAGGCGCTTTTGCGCCTCGCGGTCCGAGTGATCGTAATAGTAGTCGAGCCCCGTTTCGCCGATCCCGATGACCTTGGGATCGCGGGTCGCCTCCAGCAGCTCCTCGCGCGTCAGATCCTGGTGCTGGTCGGCGTGGTGCGGGTGAATGCCGACGCTGGCGAAGACATCCGCCTTGGCTTGCGCGGTGCCAACGACCTGGCCCCATTCGGCGCGCTTGGTCGAGATGTTGAGGAAGGCCTGCACCCCTGCCCCGCGCGCACGGTCGAGCACCTCGCCCTGATCTTCGACGAGCCCTTCGTACTCAAGATGGCAATGGCTATCGACGAGCATCAGGCTACCTCTTCTTCAGGAAGCTCAAGGCGCGGGAAAACCGGCGTCGGCTTGTCGATCGTGTGTCCGGCTGCGGCGAGCGCCTTGAACCAGCCCGTATCGGACAGGTCGGCATAGGCGCGCTTGTCAGCCGGTACGCCAAGCTGATCGAGGACCGAGGCAGCCTTCTCCGGCACCACGGGCTGGATTGCGATCGCAAGGTCGCGAATGGCGATGAAGAGCGTCTGCAGCACGGCCTTCATGCGGTCCGGATCGGTTTTCTTGAGCGCCCAGGGCGCCTGTTCGTCGACATAGGCATTGCAGGCATAAACGGCCTTGAGCCAGGCTTCGATCCCGACCGAGAACGCTAGATTGTCGAATTCGCGCGGGAGTATATCGGCGCAGGCTTCGTGCACGGTGGCGAGCAGCGCCTTGTCGTCGGCGGCCGGTTCGAAGTCCTCCAGCGCGCCATCCATGTTCTTGGCGATCATGGAAAGCGTGCGCTGCGCAAGGTTTCCGAAGCTGTTTGCAAGCTCGGCATTCACTTTATTTACAAGAGCTTCTGCCGAATAGCTGCCGTCCTGCCCGAAGGTTACTTCGGCGAGCAGGAAGTAGCGCAGGGCATCGACCCCGAAGCGCTCGGCCAGTTCCATCGGATCGGTCACATTGCCGAGCGACTTCGATTCCTTGACCCCGCGGTTGAGCAGGAAGCCGTGTCCGAACACCTTCTTGGGCAGCGGCAGGTCCGCGCTCATCAGGAAGGCGGGCCAGTAGATCGTGTGAAAGCGAACGATATCCTTGCCGATGAGGTGCAGGTCGGCGGGCCAGAACTTGTCCCACATCTCCCCGCCATCGGGATAGCCGAGGCCGGTGATGTAGTTAGTCAGCGCGTCGACCCAGACATACATGACATGCCCGTCGCTGCCGGGCACCTTCACGCCCCAGTCAAAGCTCGTGCGGCTGACCGATAGGTCCTGAAGGCCGCGTTCCACGAAGGCGACCATCTCGTTGCGGCGGCTCGCCGGTTCGAGGAAGCCGGGCGTGTTGAGCAGCTCGAGCAGCGGTTCGGCGTATTTCGACAGGCGGAAGAACCAGGTTTCTTCCTCGGTCCATTCCACCGGCGTGCCCTGCGGCGAGAGCTTTTCGCCCCCCTCACCTTCGACCAGTTCTTTCTCGTCGTAATAGGCTTCGTCGCGGACCGAGTACCATCCCTCGTACCGATCGAGGTAGAGATCGCCCTTGGCTGCCATGGCTTCCCAAATGGCCTGGCTCGCGCGGTGGTGGTCTTCGTCGGTCGTACGGATGAAGCGGTCGTAGGAGATGTTCAGGACATCGAAGAGGTCGCGGAAATAGCCCGACATTTCATCGGCCAGCTCGCGCGGGGTCTTGCCCAGGTCGCGCGCTTTCTGCGCCATCTTGAGGCCGTGTTCGTCGGTGCCAGTCTGGAAGCGCACATCGCGCCCGCGTAGGCGTTGGAAGCGCGCGATGACATCGGCGGCGATCGTCTCGTAGGCATGGCCGATATGCGGCTTGCCGTTGGGATAGTGGATCGCGGTGGTCAGGTAATAGGGATCAGACATTGGCTCGCTCGCTAGCCTTAGCGGCGTTGGCGAGCAAGGTGCCTATTTCCATCGCGAGCAGTCCGGCATCGAAGTTGTAGGTGGGCTGTTCGCCTGCGAGGCGGACCAGCTCACTGTGCGCGTCGATCACCGGGCGCGGGTCGGAGACCCTGTCGAGCCGTTCGGCCACGACCGATCGGGCCAGTTCCAGAACCGCCCGGATACGCTCGCGGTCGGGCCGCGCACCGATCAGCCCGGCCAGCGTTCCGCGCAACTGGAAGTCGGGATCTCCGCGCTCGAGGATGTCCCGCATTCCTTGCGATACCTTGCCCAGCTCCATATCGACAAACTGCACTGCGGCACCCGGCGAGCCGGCGGCCGCCGCGATTGCGGCAGCGCGCGTCGCGTCGTCGGCATTGGGCGAGAGTTCGCGCAGCAGCCGGTCCATCTCCCCGTCGGTGACTGTCGGGAAGCGCAGCACGCGGCAGCGCGAACGGATGGTCGGCAGGAGGCGCGCTGGGCTGTGCGCTACAAGCAGGAAGTAAGTCCCGGCCGGGGGTTCCTCCAGGCTCTTGAGCAGCGCGTTGGCGGCGTTGCGTTCCAGATCGTCTGACGGATCGATAATGATTGCGCGCTTGTCGCCCATCGTCGGCCGCGTGCTGAGCCGGGCCTGCATCGCGCGGATTTGGGCGATGCGGATGCTGCGGGCGAGCTCGAAGGGCTTACCGTCCGCCCGTTTGCGCTCCTCCTTGTCGTCCTTGGGACCGTAAGTGAGCGTGATGATGTCCGGATGATGCTCGCTGTCATCGGAGGGAGAGGCGCCGACAAGCTCGCGGGCTGCAGCAAGGGCGAAGCTCCCCTTCCCCACGCCGCGCCGCCCGGCCAGCAGCCAGGCGTGATGCATTCGATCCCCGCCAAGCGCCGTGCGCCATTCGCGCCAGGCGTTCTCGTGGCCCAGCAGCATCAGACCCGCCCTTCCAGCAAGGGAGCGACCGCTTCGAGAACCCGGGCGTGCACCTCTTCGATGGACCCCAGCCCGTCGATTACGCGGAACCTGTCGGGCTCCTGCTTGGCAAACTCCAGGAAGGCGGCGTTGACCGATTGGTGATAGTCTTCCGCACGGCCGCCGATTGCATCGCTCGCATCGCCGTCCCGCGCCGCTAGACGTTGGGCGACATCGGTCGCGGGCGCGTCGATGACGATGGTGAGGTCGGGCAGCAATCCGGCGCTTCCGACATCGTGGAGCGCGCGAACCCGCTCGTCGCCCAGACCACCGGCAAGGCCCTGATAGGCGCGGCTCGAATCGAGGAAACGGTCGCAAATGACCCATGCCCCTGACGAAAGCGCGGGTTCGATGCGGCGCGCGACGTGATCGGCGCGGGCCGCGGCAAACAGGAGCGCCTCGGCCTCAAGCGTCCAGCCCTCGCCCGGCGGCGCCAGCAGGAGTTCGCGAATGGCCTCAGCGCCCGGAGTGCCGCCAGGTTCGCGCGTCAGTTCGACCCGCAGCCCCTCGGCTTCGAGCCGTTCGGCCAGCAGGCGCGCCTGGGTCGATTTCCCCATGCCCTCCCCGCCCTCGAAGGCGATGAACGCGCCGCGGCTCACGAGACCCAGCTCCTGAAGGCGTTGGCAACACGTTGCAGAACGCCCGCTTCGCCCACCGCTTCGGCGGCGCGCAGGGGGACCCTGTGTTCGGGCATACCTTCGATGGTGACCACCAGTTCGGCAACCTCCTCGCCTTGGGCGACAGGCGCGCGCAAGGGGCCTTCATAGCGGAGGGCGAGTGAAATCTCGGGCTGCGCATCTCCCGCGGGTATGGCGATCGACACTGGCCGGGGCGCAACGAGCGCGACCCGTGCGTCCGCGCCGCCCTGTATGCGCGCTGTGCCGATCGGCGTGTCGGCGGGGAACAGGGTCAGGCTGTCGAACGCCGAAAATCCCCATTCGATCAGGCTGCGTGAGGCGCGGTCGCGCGCGCGCTGACCCGGGCTTCCGGCGACGACCATGACGAGACGTCGCCCATCGCGGGCTGCCGAACCAAGGAAACCGAAGCCGGCCTGGTTCGTGAAGCCCGTCTTGATGCCATCGGCCCCGGGCACGACCCCGGAAATGGGATCGTAGTTGCGCTGCTCGATACCGTTGTAGGCAAAGGCCCGCGCACCCACGAAATGGCGGTACTTGCTGGGATGGCGCGTCACCAGGGCGCGGCCAAGCAGCCCGAGGTCATGCGCGGTGGTGAAGGTGCGACCTTCGTCCATCCAGCCGTTGGGCGTCCCGAAGTGCGAATTGCCCATCCCGATTTCGCGCGCCTTCGCGTTCATGGCCGCGAGCCAGTCTTCGAGCGAGCCGGCGGCCCCTTCAGCCAGAACGATTGCGCCATCGTTGGCCGAAACGGTGGTGATCCCATGCAGCAGGTCGTCGACGGTCACGCGTGCATCGGCAGGCAGGAACATGGTCGATCCCTTGCGATTCCATTCCGCGAACGTGGCGGGGCGGACGCCGAAGACCTGCTCTGGAAAGAGGCGTCCCTCTTCCATCCATTCGAAAGCGAGGAAAGTCGTCATCACCTTGGTGATGGAGGCCGGCATGAAGCGCCGGTCGGCCTCGCGCGCGAAGAGGACCTGGCCGCTGGAGGCATCGAGGAGATAGGCAATCGGCGCCTCTTCAGCGGTGGGGACGCGCGGCTTGTCCGCTCCCTGCGCTGCAAGGGGAGCGGTGATCAGGGCCGCGGCGCCAATCGCCAGGGTTTTAAGGATGGTCCGCAAGTGGGCTCCCGTGCCGTGCACGAAAGGCCCGGCGTATCAATCGATGGTACGTATCAGCGCGTCGGTATAGCCACGCTGGCGGAGCATTGCGAGCGCCTGCTCGGCCTGTCCACGGGTTGCGTAGGGGCCGACCCTGACCAGCCACAGACGCCCGCTGTTTTCGACGTTCCCCTGCACTTCGCGGGCAAGGCGATCTGCGTTCGCGCGGACCGAAAACGCCCCGAGTTGGACGGCGAACCTTCCATCGGTATCCTGCGGGACCATAAGCGGGGCGCGTTCAGGCCCGCCTTCGACAGCCATGGGCAGCTCGGGTCGCAGGACCGGACGGTCGGTTGCGACCGGCTCCAATTCGACCTCTTCCGGTGCCGACGGCGGTACTGCGGGCGTAACGGGCTCATCTGGTTCCGTTGGCAGCATGGCTTCCTCGTTGGGATCGAGTGTTGCAATGGCGCCTTCTGTGGGTACCGCGCCGCTTACCTGTGCCTGCCGGGGATCGGCCAGCGAAGCCGAACCGCGTTCGGGCAGGCGCCGCTTCAATACTTCGAGCAAACCGGCCGGCGTGTCCATCCGGGCCGGCGCCTCGCGCCCTGCGCGAAGCCGCGCGCGATCTTCCTCGGGTGGATTGACCCGCCGCATTCGGATGGGCGCGCCCTGCATTACACCGAGCTGCGCGATAGCGCCGGGCGACAGTGCAATCAGGCGATCATTGGTCATTGGCCCGCGGCGTTCGAGACGAACAAGAACGGTCCGGCCAGTATCCAGCGAAGTCACTTCGACATAGCTTGGCAAGGGCAAGGTCCGGTGCGCACCGGTCACGCCCGTGCCGCCTTCGACATCGAGCGTCGCATAGCCGACCTGGTCGTAGTTCATCGTGTCGAGGGGCGTGTACGTCACGCCGTCGATCGTGAAGGGATCTCCGACAACCACCGGGTAATCGGCGGCAGGACCGTTTTCGATGGAGCGGGCAGCCGGTGCAGGAAGCGTCTGCGCGCTGGTGGCGCACGCACCGAGCGCCAGAGAGCCCAGACCAGTCAGGGTCGCGATCTTCGCCTTAGTTTGCAATTTCATCCGCCAGCAGCCCCACACTCATCGCGTAATAGTTCGAGCAGTTATACTCGAGAATGACCCGATAATTCGACGTTAACAGCCACGCCGATGTGCCGGGCCCATCGGGCTGGAACAGCGTGACCAGCGTGTCCTCGTCTATCGCGCGTTGCGGCTGTACACCCAGCTCGCGCCATTCGCGCACGGTCTTGTAGACGCTGTGCCGTTCGTGGACTCGGCGGCACGAGGGCGGGATGATCTCGGTCTTGTAGGCGTCGACATCGAAGCCGGCAGGCACATAGGCGCCCACGCCCCAGGGCAGTCCGGTGCGCCAGCCCGAATCGCGGAAATAGTTGGCAATCGACGCAAGAGCGTCAGCGCCGCTGTTCATGATATCGGCGCGGCCGTCTCCATTCCCGTCGGCTGCAAGGCGCAGGTAGACCGAAGGCAGGAACTGCGGGTTGCCGAAAGCGCCGGCCCAGCTACCGACCAGTTCGTCGCGCGAGTAGCCCTTGTCCGCCACTTTCATGAGAGCGACCCATTCGCCCGCAAACAGGTCGCGGCGGCGCCCTTCCCAGGCAAGCGTTGCGAGGGCGCGCGAGAGATCGAAACCGCCCTTCACCGCGCCATAGGCGGTTTCATGCCCCCAGATGGCGACGATGATTTCACCGGGTACACCATACTCGCGCTCCACGGCCCGGATCGTCCCGGAATAGTTTCGGAACGCGCGCTGTCCGCCACTGATGCGGGCACTGTCGACATGGCGGGAGATGTAGGGCGCAAGCGGCGGGTAGCCCGAGCTGGTGGGAGTGCCGGGCTGCTGGCGGTCCAGCTCGATCACACGGTAGTGCGGCGTGAGCCCTGCGGTCATCCGGTTGAGCGTGCTTTCGCTTACCCCCTCGGCACGGGCGCGTGCGATGAGGAGCTGGAGGTAGGCATCGAAGCTCAATTCCCCCTGAGCCTGTGCCGGGACAGCGGGAATGGAGAGGGAGAGCGCAGCAAGCGCGGCGAGAAGAGAGCGTTTGATCATGCGCCAATTGTCGCAGAGACAAGCTGAACAGCAAGTGTCATTCGCCGTTTTCGTGCAAGGATTTGCATGAGAACGCGCTTGGGCGTGACAAATCCTGCGGTTGCCGGTAGCTAGCCGCCGCGCTCGTGCGGAGAGGTGGCAGAGCGGTTGAATGCACCGGTCTTGAAAACCGGCAAGGGTGCAAGCCCTTCGTGGGTTCGAATCCCACCCTCTCCGCCAGCGGACCCCCACCAATTTCTAGCTCTGTCCCGAAAGTGCGGACTGGTATCGGCCGGCGCTTTCGCCGGGTCTTCGCAATGTTTCAGGTATATGACACTACTATGCCCAAGTAAAAGTGCGATATCACTGGTTACGAGCCGCAGTTTTTGCCTAAAAGGTTGAACAGGATCGAATCAGGGCAATCAAAAAATGCGTCTTTTGTTAAGTGCGGTGGCCGCGGTGGCTCTTGCAGGCTGCGGTGGTGGTGACAGTGGAGGAGGCACCTCCGCGCCGCCGGTTCAGGGACCAGCCCCCTCGCCCACACCAACACCTACACCGACGCCAACCCCGACGCCGACGCCAACCCGGCCTGCGGGAGAGAATTTCATCATCATATCGATCGATGACCTCTCGATCGAGAACACCAATTTCTACCATTTCGCGAACTCGGACGTGTACACGCCCGCCTTTGACGAAATGGCGCGTCAGGGGCTGTTGCTCCGCAATTTCCACACCACTTCGCCGATCTGCACGCCGAGCCGCTATTCCCTGCTGACCGGCAAGCACGCCAGCCGCGCCCAGAACGAAAAGTTCATGGAACGGTTCAATCGCGAAGGGATGGCAACGCCAGAATTCAACACGTTCATCATGGCGCGCGAACAGACTATTGGATCGGTCTTGCAGGCCAGTGGCTATAAGACGGGCTTCGTGGGCAAGGACCATGTCGTCGACAAGCTTGGCTTCGTCGACATCCCCCAAGGTGCTTCGATCAATGACGCGGGCGTCGCCGAGCAGCTGCTTGCGAACAAAGAGAAAATCGAGGCCTTCATCCGCGGCGTCGGTTTCGACGAGGTGGAAAGCGTTTATCCGACCAACCCGTCGGAATTGCCGGTCAAGGAACTGCGGGTTCACAATCTCGACTGGCTGGCGCAGGGTGCGCTCAACTTCATCGATCGCAACGTCGACGAGAAGTTCTTCCTTTATGTCGCACTGACCGTCCCGCATGGTCCGTACGAGCCAGCAGGGTCATGGCAGGCCGATCCCTTGGCCACGCCATTCGGCTACCTCGACACCGCGCCCGATGTCCTTCCGTCGCGTGAAAGCCTGGGCGAGCGAGTCAACACGCGTGGCTTCTTCGGCAAGGAGAATTTCCTGTGGGTGGACGATGTGATCGACGCGATCATGACCAAGGTGAAAGATGCCAATTTGGGCAAGGACACGACGGTCATCATCATCAGTGACCACGGCAAGGAAGGCAAAGGCACGATCTACGATGGCGGGACCCGGACATCGGCGATGATCTGGCGCGATTCCCTTGCCCGCGGCTTTTCCGACAGTCTTGTGGCGAACATCGATCTCATGCCCACCATCCTCGAACTGGCCGAAGTAACGCCTCCGGCTCTCGATGGGGTCAGCCAGGCCAATCTGCTTGAGGACAAGACCGCGGAGAACCGCGACGAGATCTTCTTCAATCTCGGCTACACGCGCGGCGTACTGCGCGATGATGGGTGGAAGTACATCGCCCTGCGGCATTCGCCCTATGTGCTGTCGGCGTGGCACAAGAACGCTAGTTCGCCGCTCTACCATATCTCGCCCTATCGCGGCGGTTATCGGTTCGAACGCGACTACGCTCAGCGCTACCGCCACTATTTCGACGCTGATCAGCTCTACCACCTGCCGAGCGACCGGACCGAGCAGCGCAATCTCGCGGCTGACCCTGCTTACGCGGATCGCCTGTCTTCGATGAAGAGCCAGGTTCGCGGCTATGTTCGCACCCTGCCGGGCGAGTTCGGAGAGTTTACGCAGTAAGCTGGCTGCGCGCGCAGCACGCTTCTACAAGGCGTGCTGCGCCAAGGCTTCATAGTCCGTGCGGCATTGAGCGGCGACGGAGACGTACTCGCCCTCCAATGTTGGCAGATCGCCAAGCGGCGGCCCGAAGCCGGTCGATGCGTTCACCTTGTCGTACCAGTGCGCGCCCCAGACGCCGTCTTCCTTTTGCGGCCCTTTGGTCCAGGTCAGCATCGCCGGATCCCAGGCGATGCCGAGTGCGGCGCATAGGCGCGAGAGCACGCCTTCCGGATCGGCCAGGACCGCGTCGGAATCGATCACCGGGGGCACTGAACCAAGCCGTTCCGCCTCCGCTTCGAAATAGCGGCGGACCTGCGCAAAACCGAGCATCTCGGCCCGGCGCAGTTCGTTCTTCTTCTGGTAGCTTGCCACGACGCGCTCGGGTGCGCGGATCAGGAAGGCGTGGCGGTGTTCGGGCATGTCCTCGATCGAGACCGGCCCGACCATGTGGTGGGGCATATGTTTCTGGTACCAGATCGGCTCGCCGCCCCCAGGCTCGCCCGATTGCGTCGCCAGGACCGCGTGCCAGTCGCATTCCATGTCGGCAATCGTTTCGGCCGCCATAGGGTGCGGCTCTCCAGTGGCCTTGAGGAAGGCGCCATAGAACGGCTCGTCCGAAACCGCGCAGTCTGGCCGCGATCCGAAACTGCGCATCATCGCGGTCGAGATGTTGCGCGGGCCCGACCACATGGCGATCCGGATCGTCACGGCCGGCCCCTGCCCTTCACATCGCGCGCAAGCAGGTCGAGGTAGAGGTCCTGAAGGCGTTCGACCATCGGGCCGCGTTCGGTGCCGAGAACGCGCCCGTCGACAGAACCTACCGGGGCAACCCCGGCAAAGGTGCCCGTGGTAAAGGCTTCGTCCGCGCCATAGACATGGGTCAGCGAAAAATTGCGCTCATGGACCGGGATGCCCGCCTCACGCGCCACTTCGATCACCGCTCCGCGCGTTATGCCGTCGAGGCAATAATCCCCGCTCGATGTCCAGATCTCGCCATCGCGGGCGATAAAGAAATGGGTCGAGTTGCAGGTCGCGACAAAGCCATGCGGGTCGAGCATGAGGCCCTCATCCGCACCGGCCTGCGCCGCCTGGATGCAGGCGGTGATGCAATTGAGCTTGCTGTGTGAGTTCAACATCGGGTCCTGCACGTCGGGATAACCGCGCCTCACGTGGACTGTTGCCAGTGAAAGCATCCGCGTGGCGGTTTCGGGCGCCGGTTCCTTCCATTCGGGAATGATGACGATTGTTGCCGGCGTCACAACCACGCGCGGGTCCTGATAGGGCGTCGAGCGGATGCCGCGCGTCACCATCAGGCGGATGTGCACGCCCTCCCCATCCATGCCATTCGCATCGAGCACGGCGTAGAGCCGCCGTTCGAGCTCTTCGCGTGTGATGCCGATATCCATGTGGATCGCCTTGGCGCCGCGCCACAGGCGGTCGAGATGGCGATCAAGGAAGGCCAGGCGGCCATGGTGAAGACGGATGCCCTCCCAGACCCCGTCGCCCAGCATGAAGCCGCTGTCGAACACGCTGATCATGGCTTCGGGCCGCGGGAAGTGCTCGCCGTTGATATCGATGATGACCGACGCGTTGCGGTCGTCGGGAACGTAGAGATGCGTACCCTGAGCCATGCTATTTTCCCCGTGAGGCAATTTCGTCCATCGCATCGCGCAGCTTGGGATCCCACTCGGCCTTGAGCTCGCGGATCTTGGCGAGGAGGTCCTCGTTTTGGTAGGCCGGCATGTCGAGGCGGTAGACGTCGGCAATCTCGCGCATCGAAGTGCGGTCCATTTCCTCCCACGCATCGACCATGGCGATCGCGGCCTGCCGGTCGTGGCCGAGCGCTTCGTAGACAGAGCGGCCCATTCTCAGCGCACCATCGTAGGTTTCCCGGATGATGTCGCGGCAGCCCATTGCCCAGAGGTGGTAGACGTGATCGCGGTCCTTTGCGCGGGCGATCACGTGCAACTTGGGGAAGGTGTCGCAGGCGTATTTCACCAGCTTGTCGATCTGTTCGCGTTCGTCGAGAGCCACCACCAGGATGCGCGCCCGGTCGATCCCGGCGCTGGCGAGAAGATCGGGCCGGGTCGCATCGCCATAGTAGGTCTTGATGCCGAATTTCTGCAGGTTCGCGAGGTGCTGGCTGTTGTAGTCGATCACCGTCGCGCGGTGCCCGGCAGCGTCGAGCATGCGGTCGATGATCCCGCCGACGCGGCCGCGCCCGGCGATGATGATCGGGTTCTCCTCATCGATTGTGTCGGCCTCGTCCGGCGCCTGACCGGTGCAATAGGCCTTGGCGATAAGCTTGTCGTAGAGAATGAACAGCAGGGGCGTGACCAGCATGGTCAGCGCGACGATCAGCAGCAGCAGGTCCGCGAAGGCCGGGTCGAACACCGCATTGGCAACCGCAAAGGCAATCAGCACGAAGGCGAACTCGCCGGCTTGCGGCAGGCTAAGGCAGAACAGCCAAAGGGCCTGGCGGCGCAGGCCGTAGAACCAGCCGACCGCAAACAGGACTGCCAGCTTGGCCGAGATCGTCACCGCAGCCCAAAAGACCACTTGCGGCCAGATTTCGGACGCGAGGGCAAAGTCGATGCCTGCGCCAACGGTGATGAAAAACAGGCCGAGCAGCAGCCCCTTGAAGGGGTTGATGTCGCTTTCAAGCTCATGGCGGTATTCGCTGGTGGCGAGCACCACGCCCGCGACGAAAGCGCCCAGCGCGGGGGAAAGTCCCACTAGCGACATGAGCAGCGCTATGCCGATCACCACGGCCAGCGCGGCGGCAGTGAACAGCTCGCGAAGATTGGCTGCGGCGATGTAACGGAACAACGGACGGATCGCGTAGATGCCGATAGCAATCACGGCAGCTACCGCCCCGATGCGGGTGAGGCCGGCCAGCCATCCAGGCATGTGGGACGTCAGGTCGATTCCCCCGTGTGCCCCGTCGCCGCCGTGGCCGGCCGCCATGCTGGCCAGTTCGGGCATGGCGAGCAGGGGCAGCAAGGCAAGGATCGGGATGACCGCCACATCCTGCACCAGCAGGACGGAAAAGCTCGCCTCGCCCCCTTCAGTGTTGAGCAGGCCTTTTTCGGTGAGGGTCTGGACAATGATGGCAGTAGAGCTGAGCGCCAGGACCATGCCGATGGCCAGCGCCGTCTGCCAGGGTTGCTGATCGATCAGCGCAATGGCGGTGATGATGGCGGTGGTGAGCAGGACCTGCCCCCCGCCCAGCCCGGCGAGCTTGCCGCGCATCTCCCACAGGCGCTTCGGCTCCATTTCGAGACCAATGATGAAGAGCATCATCACCACGCCGAACTCGGCAAAGACCTGCAGCGCTTCGACATCGACATCGAAGCGCGCGAGCAGCGGGCTGATGGCCATGCCGGCGAGAAGGTAGCCGAGCACCGAGCCGAGGCCGAAGCGGCTCGCAAGCGGGACCGCAACCACCCCGGCAATCAGAATAAGGAAGGCAAGGATCAGAAAGCTTGTCATGAAGCGTTACCCGCGCCAGCTGCGTGCAGCGGGCTGCATGACACCCACGATGATGCACTCGCTATCGAAGTTGACCTCGCCGACATTGATATGCGCCGGGCCAACTTCGATTTCCTGGACGATCGGATCGGCGCACCCGCTTTCCAGCCGCAGTACGTAGGATCCTTCGTGGAGATTGCCGAAGTGAAACTCGCGGCGGGGTTGCACGCGCTTGGTTTCGCTCTGTCCGTCCCAGCGCGTGAGAGTGACAGTGCGGTCGCCGGTTCCCCAGCCGAAACTGCCCGACACGGTGTAGAGAGGCGTCACGCGCGGTTCGCCTGCGGTCTGGCAGGCTGCGAGGCTTAGCGACGCGCCTACCGCAGCCGCCACCACCCGGCGCTTGCCCGATGACGAAGCGCTGCGGGTCGCAACCGTGCCGTCTTCGGCCACATGGGCGCGCACGCATACTTTCTCGCCGCTGTTGGCGAGCGCTTCGATCTCATCGGCAGTGAGCGCGGCCAGGTCATGGATCTCGGTATCGCAGGCCGCGCAGTGCCGGTTGCATCCGCGCGGGGCCATCTGGTCCCATTGTTCGCCGCAAGGTTCGGGGAAGGCCACTCTCACATCGGTCATTGCGCTTCCCCCTCCCCGTTCGTGTTCTGCGATCAGATATGCAGCGCCCGCCCGTAACTCGCAAGCACGCTCTCGTGCATGCTTTCGCTGATGGTGGGGTGCGGGAAGACGGTCTGCATGAGCTCGGCTTCCGTGGTCTCCAGCGTCTTGCCCACTACGAAGCCCTGGATCATCTCGGTCACTTCCGCGCCGACCATGTGCGCGCCCAGCAGTTCGCCGGTCTTGGCGTCGAACACGGTCTTCACGAAACCTTCCGCTTCACCCAGCGCGATCGCCTTGCCGTTGCCGATGAAGGGGAAGGTGCCGGCCTTCACCTCGTATCCCGCTTCCTTCGCCTTGGCTTCGGTCATGCCGACGCTGGCGATCTGCGGGTGGCAGTAGGTGCAGCCCGGGATGTTGTTGCGGTCGAGCGGGTGCGGGTGGAGGCCCTTTACGCCAAGCTCCTGCGCGATGGCCTCGGCGGTGGTGACGCCCTCGTGGCTCGCCTTGTGCGCCAGCCAGGGGCCGGGGGTGCAGTCGCCGATGGCCCACAGGCCCTTGGACTTGGTGCGGCCATAATCGTCGATCTGGATGAAGCCGCGGTCCATTTCGACCAGCTTTTCGAGGCCCACATTCTCGGTGTTGGGCACGATGCCGATGGCGGTGATGCAGTGGGTGAACTCGGTTTCGGAGACCTTGCCTTTGCTGTCCTTGATCTTGGCCTTCACGCCGCTGCCCGTGACCTTGAGGTCTTCCACACCCGCACCGGTCATGATGGTCATGCCCTGCTTCGTCAGACTCTTTTCGAGGAAGGCGGAGACGTCCTTGTCCTCCACCGGCACGATGCGGTCGAGCATCTCGACCACGGTCACATCGCAGCCCATGTCGTTGTAGAAGCTGGCGAACTCGATGCCGATCGCGCCCGAGCCGATGACGAGCAGCTTCTTCGGCATTTCCGGCGGGGTCATTGCGTGGCGATAGGTCCAGACACGCTTGCCGTCAGCCGGAGCAAACGGAAGGTCGCGGGCGCGTGCGCCGGTGGCGACGATCACGTGCTTGGCCTCGAGCTTCTCTTCGCCCTTATCGCCCTTCACGGTCAGGCTGGTCGGGCCGGTCAGCATGCCCTCGCCCATGTGCACCGTGATCTTGTTCTTCTTCATCAGGTGCGTGACGCCCTGATTCAATTGCTTCGCCACGCCGCGGCTGCGCTTCACCACCGCTTCAAGGTCCGCCTCGATCTTGCCCGCGATCTTCAGGCCGTAATCGCTCGCATGCTGGGCGTAATGCAGGATCTCTGCCGAGCGCAGCAGCGCCTTGGTCGGGATGCAGCCCCAGTTCAAACAGATACCGCCGAGCAGTTCGCGTTCGACGATGGCGGTCTTCAGCCCCAGCTGCGCGCAGCGGATCGCCGCGACATACCCGCCGGGACCGGAACCGAGAACGATGACGTCGTACTTGTCAGCCATGATAACTCCGAAATGGTTCGCCGCTTACCCGGCGAGAAATTCTACATCTTTCGCCAGCACCCAGCCGGCGCGGCACGGTCCGTCGTATGCGCGCGGTTCGGCGATGGGACTGCTCACCCGGCAATCCCCGCTGTCCTGGAAATCGCCGCTCGCATAGACCACGCCCTGCCAGTCGCCTTCCGCCTCGCAGAGCCACACGAGCGTGCTTTCTGTGAGCGTGTCGCTGGTGCGCGCGGCCTCGTCCGGCGCGTCGCGGATTACCTGCTGGCGGTACATTCCGCCCACCCGGCCAAGCCCGCCGCAGGCATCGAGGCTGGGCCCGTCGAGACCGATCATCGGCGCGCGCGCTGCGGGATACTCGAGCGTTTCGGGAGCGGGCGGACCGCTGACCGTGCCGAGCGAAAGAAGCAGCGCGGCGATCATGCAGCGCCTGCCCCTGCGGCGACGGCGCGTGGTCGGTTGTTTTCGTCGAGCAGCACGAATTTGAACGTGCCCTGCGCGACCTTGGTCTCGGCCTCGCCATTGCGTTCGCGGGCAATGGCTTCGGCACTGATGGTGAGCGAGGTGTTGCCCCTCGCCGCGATCTCGCAATAGACCGAGAGTTCGTCGCCCACCTGCATCGCGCCGGGAAAGGCGAAGTCGGTCGCCGAGACAACCACCGCCTTGCCCTTCCCCTCGCGGCTCGCAAGCGACCCCGCGCCAAGCGCCATCTGGCTCATCAACCATCCGCCGAACACCCCGCCATAGGGATTGAGGTCGGTCGGCATGGCGGTCACGCGGATAAGGGGTGAGCGGTCAGGCATCATTGCGCAGTCGGACAAGTAAATCGCCGATTATCCCCTCCAAAATCCCTAATGAATTTCGGTCACTATGAGATTTCGACACTTTGATGGTAAAACCTTCGCCAATTCTCGAGCAGAGAATTTGAGCATGGACCTCTGTCTCACAGAACACGTTTATCGGAGCGTCCACAAGCCGAAATACTCTAGAGCCAGTCTCTCGATCCACTGTGTGTTGCCATGAGCCGGGCTGAAAGAAGCCGTTTAGGGCATTCCAAATTGTTCGCTCCCAACCGTGGTCATCGCGCCCAGCGAGACTGCGTTCACTGTTGTTTTTGTTTATCCGCCACTGACGATCGTAGAGTTGGTCGCGCTTTGCATCACCATCTACGATTTCATTGTTGTGTGGAGACAACGGTGACGCTGGCTGCGCCGCATATGGAGGATACTTGATGCGGCCGGGCATTAAACCACCAGCCCCATCGGGTTCTCCACCAGTTGCTGGAAGGCCTGCATGAACTGCGCGCCGTCCGCGCCGTCGATGGCGCGGTGGTCGAAGCTGCCGGTGGCGCTCATCACGGTGGCGATGCCCAGTGCGCCGTCGATTACGTGCGGACGCTGCTCGCCCGCGCCGACCGCGAGGATCATCGCCTGCGGCGGGTTGATCACCGCATCGAACTGCTTGGTGCCGAACATGCCGAGGTTGGACAGAGAGGCGGTGCCGCCCTGAAATTCATGCGGCTGCAGCTTGCCGTCGCGCGCCTTGCCTGCAAGCTCCTTCATCTCGGTGCTGATCTGCGCGAGGCCCTTGCGGCCCGCATCGCGGATGATCGGCGTGATCAGGCCCGAAGGCGCGGCCACGGCGACCGAGATATCCTCGCGCGTGTACTGGTAAAGCTCGTCGCCCTGGAAGCTGACATTGCACAGCGGCACGCGCTGCAACGCGCGGGCCTGCGCCTTGATCAGCAGGTCGTTGACCGACAGCTTGATGCCGTCCGCCTCGAGGCTCTTGTTGAGTTCGCTGCGCAGCTTGAGCAGCGCGTCGAGGCGCACGTCCACGGTGAGGTAGATGTGCGGGATGGTCTGCTTCGCTTCGGTCAGGCGGCGCGCGATGACCTTGCGGACATTGTTGAGCTTCTGCGCTTCGTACGGCGCGTCCAGATCGCCGCCCATTGTTGCCGGCTTGGCAGGAGCGCTCGGCGCGGGTGCAGCTGCCTCGGCCTTGGCGGGCGCGGCACCCGGCTGTGCGTTTTCTACATCGGCCTTCACGATACGGCCGTTGGGGCCGCTGCCCGTCACACCGGACAGATCGATACCCTTCTGTTCGGCAATCCGCTTGGCGAGCGGCGAGGCAATGATGCGGTCGCCCGAAGAAGCGGGCGCAGTGGCCGGCGTCGGAGCGGGAGCCAGAACCGGTGCGGGAGCGGCCGCCGGGGCATCTTCCGCCTTGGGCGCTTCGGCCGGAGTGTCGCCAGCCGGAGCTGCTGCGGCGGCTTCGTCGAGGTCTTCGCCCTCTTCGGCGAGCATCGCAATGACCGTACCGACCTTCACGCCTTCGGTGCCCTCTTCGACGGCGATCGAGGCAATCGTGCCTTCGTCGACCGCTTCGAATTCCATCGTCGCCTTGTCGGTCTCGATCTCGGCCATGATGTCGCCGGCGCTGACCGTGTCCCCGGGCTTCACCAGCCATTTGGCGAGCGTGCCCTCCTCCATGGTGGGCGACAGGGCGGGCATCTTGATCGGCGTGGGCATGGCTGTGACGTTACGTCCTCGCTGGGGAGTGAGTTCGCTCGCACCTCTGGCGAAAAGGCGCGCGGCTCGCAAGGTCCTTGCGCAGAATACGAATTACCGGATAGTCCCCGTGCACGGGAGCCGGGGAGCCACAATGCGAACTTACCTTGTCGTCATGGACGAGACCGACGAAGCCAAGCAGGCGCTGCGCTTCGCCTCGCTGCGGGCGAGCAAGACCGGCGGATCGGTGCATATCCTTGCGCTCGTGCCGCAGCAGACCTTCAACGCCTTTGGCGGCGTACAGGCAACGATCGAGCAGGAAGCGCGCGAGCGGGCCGAGGTGATGGCCAATTCGGCAGCGGGCAATATTTTCGGCGAAATGGGCAAGATGCCCACGATCGCCGTACGCCCCGGTCCGCCGGCCGACGTGATCCGCAAGTACATCGAGGAACACGGCAACATCGCCGCGCTGGTGCTGGCGACGAGCGCGGAAGGCAATTCCGGACCGCTCGTCACCCATTTTGCGGGCAACGCAAGCAGCCTGCCCTGCCCACTCTACCTGGTGCCGGGCAGCCTGGGGCGCGAGCAGATCGACGCGCTCGCCTGACCGATCAGGTCAGCGTGCCGCGCGTCGGGTAGTCGTGTTCGAGCGTGTAGGTCAGCCCGCTTAGCAGATCGTCGAGATCGGGCCGCGTGAATGGTGCGTTCTGCACAACCGCGAAATGTAGCGTGCCGTCGGGCTTCACGAGGAACAGGCCGGGTTCGGAGAAGGTTTCCGGCTCCTGGCTGCCGTCGCGCTTCTGGCTGATGTAGAGGCCCCATTCGCGGGCCTTCTCTTCGCTCATCGAGTGGGCCAGAGGCACATCGCCCGTGTCCCATTCCTCATGGCTTACGGCCGCGCGCTCGGGGCTGTCCATCGATACGGCGAAGACGTTGATGCCCTTATCGGTGAACTTGCCGAGTTTGCCCGACAGCTCTTCGAGGTACTTCTTGCAGATCGGACAGCTTGCCGCGATAGAAGACCAGCATGGTGAAGGCATCGGGCGACTGCTTCGACAATTCGAAGCGCGCATCGATGGTGAGCGGAAGGTCGAGGTCTGGGACGGGCTGGCCGGGTACGAGCTGGGTCATGGTTTCTCCTTTACCCAGCCAATGCCCGGTGCCTCGCCTGCGTTCCGTTACTTCTTCTTTCGCCCTTGGTGGCGGATGTTACCCGGCCGTCCGCGCTTGCCCTGGGCGTGCGCCTGACGCGGTGCGCCGGTCCCTTTCTTGGGTCCCTTTTTCGGCCCGCGCTTCTGGTGGCTGCGCTTCTTCGGCGCGGCGCGGTTGCCGCGCGGCTCGATGCCCGAACCATCGCTGTCGGGCACCTCGAACTTGAGCGCCCCCGTAAGCGCGTTGGCTTCGGCGAGCTTGAGCTTCAGGCGATCGCCCACGGCGAATTCCGTGCCGCTGCTCTCACCGACGAGCTTCTGCGCTTTCTCATCATAGCTGAAATACTCGCGGCCCAGCGTGCTGACCGGGACCAGCCCGTCGCCGCCAAGCTTCTCGATGGTGGCGAAAAAGCCGAAGCCCTGAACGCCCGTGATCCGCGTGTCGAAGGTCTCGCCCACGCGGCCCGAGAGCCATGCGGCGACATAGCGGTCGATCGTGTCGCGTTCAGCTTCCATCGCACGGCGCTCGGTCTGGCTGATGGCATCGGTGATCTGGCTGAGCGCGGTCTTGTCACGGTCGGACAGGCCCGAGCCTTCCGGCAGGTCGATCTTGGGGTTGGGCTGTTCGAGCTTGTAGGCATCGACCAGCGCGCGGTGGACCAGCAGGTCGGCATAGCGTCGGATCGGCGAGGTGAAGTGCGCATAGGAGCCTAGCGAGAGGCCGAAGTGGCCCGCATTGGCCGGTCCGTAATAGGCCTGCGTCTGACTGCGCAGAACCGCCTCCATGATCAGCGCCTTTTCCGCCGGATCGGCAATGTCCTTGAGCATGCGGTTGAACAGGCCCGGCGTGATGACCTGGCCCATGGCGAATTTCTTGCCCTGGCTGGCGAGGTATTCCTTGAAAGCGAGCAGCTTTTCCCGGCTCGGCGTCTCGTGAATGCGGTAGACGACCGGCGCGGCCTTGGCTTCGAGCGCCTTGGCCGCCGCGACATTGGCGGCGATCATGAAATCCTCGACTACGCGGTGTGCATCGAGCCGTTCGCGCACGGCGATTTCCTCGATCACGCCCTCGTCGTTGAGGCGCACCTGCCGCTCGGGCAGTTCGAGATCGAGCGGATCGCGCGCCTGTCGTGCCTTGAAGAGCAGCTTCCACGCGCCCCACAGGTTCTGCAGGTATTCGGGCGCATCGCCGGCATCGATGGCTGCCTGCGCGTCCTCGTAAGCGATGTTCTTCGCCAGCCGGACGATGGCGCGGGTGAAGCGCCAGTCGCTGACCTTGCCTTCCGCGTCGATGCGGATGTGACAGGCCATGGCCGCGCGGTCGACGTCCTGCTTGAGGCTGCAGACATCGGCGCTCAGCACCTCGGGCAGCATCGGCACAACGCGGTCGGGGAAATAGACCGAATTGCCGCGCTTCCTCGCCTCACGGTCGAGCGCGCCGCCGGGGCGGACATAATAGCTCACGTCGGCAATCGCGATAATCGCGCGGTAACCGCCCTTGCCATCAGGCTCGGCCCAGATCGCATCGTCGTGGTCGCGCGCATCGGCAGGGTCGATGGCGACGATGGGCACGTCGCGCAGGTCTTCGCGGTGGTCGGGCGATAGCGGCAGGTCGACCGCCCGTTCGGCCTCGGCAATCGTTTCCTGGGGGAAGACATGCGGGATGCCGTGCTTGGCGATGGCGATAAGGCTGAAGGCCTTGGGCGCCAGCGGGTCGCCGATGACCTCGACAACCTTAACCTTGGAGCGGGCGGATTTGCCCATGCGCTCGGCCAGGACGAGTTCGCCTTCCTGCGCCTCGCCGACATCGCCGATGGGCGCACTATCGCGCACGCGCTTGTCGACGGGGGCGAGCCAGTAATTGCCGCTGCCGTCCTTCTCGACGACACCCATCAGGCCTTCGGTGCGTGCGGGCAGTTTCTTGATCGGGGTCGCGCGCCAGCCGCGCTCGGTTTCCTCGTTGCGAGCAAGGATACGATCGCCGCGCTTGAGCGCAGCCATCTTCTTGCTTTCCTTCACTATCAGGCGAGGTGGCTTTTCCTTGCTGTCGGGCGACCAGTTCTCCGGCTCTGCAACCGGCTCGCCGTCCTCGATCGCGACGATCTTGAGCACGGTCACCTTGGGCACGCCGCCCATGCGGTGATAGGCGGTGCGCTTGCCGTCGATCAGGCCTTCTTCGGCCATGTCCTTGAGGCGCTTTTTCAGCGCGATTTTTTCCTGCCCCTTGAGCCCGAACGCCTTGGCGATTTCGCGCTTTCCTGCGGGGGTGTCGGAGGTCTGGATGAATTCGAGTATTTTCTCTTTCGACGGAAGCCCCTGCGGCTTCCGGAATTTGTTCTGTTTTGTCATGCCCGCCATATGGGGACGCGCGGTCCCCATGTCACGGGCTGACTAGTATGCCTTCGCCAGCAGGATCCGTTCCACCGCCTTTTCGCCGGTGAAGATGCAGGGGCCGTCAACCGGTGCGGCGTCCATCGGCACGTTGCGGATGGTAAGCTTGTGTTCCTTCAGCCGCTCGACGACCTTTTCCAGCGCCTCGCCGGTGGGCTTCGACCACTGAACTTCGACCCAGCCCGGATAGCGCGAGGCGGCGAAGTGCTTCTCGACCTCGGCAAACTCGGTCACGCCGCGCGTGATGTTGGCATCGCGGCGCTCGGCAGCTTCGATCAGCAGGGCGTTCTGCATGTCGGCGAGCACGTCGGGAATAGTCTGCCCGGCGACTTCGCGGGTCGGATTCTGGAATGCGGGCTTGCCGGTTTCGGCATCCCATAGACGGTCGCGGCGCAGCATTGAGACGACGCCATTGTCCATGTCGCGGCCACCCACCTCGACGATAATCGGCGCGCCCTTGCGGACGTAGTCCCAGCGCTTCTGCGCGGCCTTGCCGGGGCGCGTATCGAGGAGGACGCGGAGCGGTTCGCCCAGCACGTGCTGGCTGGCGAGCGTTGCGCGAAGGGCCTCGCAATAGTCGATCAGCGCCTCGTCTTCGGGCTTGTCGCGCAGCATCGGCAGGATAACGACTTGCTGCGGCGCAATCTTGGGCGGCAGGCGCAGGCCATCATCATCGCCATGCGTCATGATGACACCGCCAACCATGCGGGTCGAAACCCCCCAGCTGGTAGTGTGCGCGAGGCTCTCGCCGCCGTCCTTGTTCTGGTATTTGATGCCGCTGGCCTTGGCGAAATTCGTGCCGAGATAGTGGCTGGTGCCGGCCTGCAGGGCCTTGCCGTCCTGCATCATGGCTTCGATCGACCAGGTCTCGACCGCGCCCGGGAAACGCTCGTTCTCGGGCTTTTCACCAGGGATGACCGCCAGTGCGAGGTCCTCGTCCGCAAAGGCGCGGTAGACCTCGAGCATGGTGAGCGTGTGATCCTTTGCCTCGGTCTCGTCGGCATGGGCGGTATGGCCCTCCTGCCAGAGGAATTCGCTGGTCCGCAGGAACATGCGGGTGCGCATTTCCCAGCGCACGACATTGGCCCACTGGTTGAGCTTGAGCGGCAGGTCGCGCCAGCTCTGCACCCAGCGTGCCATCGCGTCACCGATGATCGTTTCCGAGGTGGGCCGAACGACCAGCGGTTCTTCCAGTTTCGCTTCGGGATCGGGCACCAGCCCGCCGTCCTTGCCGGCGATCAACCGGTGGTGCGTGACCACGGCCATTTCCTTGGCGAAACCGTCGACATGCTCGGCCTCGCGTGCGAAATTGGAGAGCGGGATGAAGATTGGGAAATAGGCGTTCTCGTGCCCGGTCGCCTTGATCCGGTCGTCCAGCAGGCGCTGCATACGTTCCCAGATGCCGAAGCCCCACGGGCGGATCACCATGCAGCCGCGCACGCCCGATTCCTCGGCCATTTCGGCAGCGCTGATGACATCCTGGTACCAGGCTGCGAAATCGTCTTCGCGCTTGGTGTTCAAGGCATGGCGGATCTGGGCCATGGGTATTTCCTGCTTGTAAAAGGTCTAGAGAGCGGGCGGCCCGATGCCGCTATTTGCTCAGCTCGTCCAGCTTCTTCTGCATTTCGGCCATCTGCTTGCGCATCTGGGCCAGTTCGTCGGACGCGCCGGAGCCGGCATCCTTGGTTGGCGCCTTGCGGTTGCCTGGAATAAACGCCTCGGCCGCGTTCTGCATCATCTTGAAGTTCGCTTCGGCCATCTTGGCCAGCGGATTGCTCTCGATCCCCTTGGCGAAGGCGGCCTGGAGCTGTTCACGGTTCTTGCGAAGGTTCGCCATGCTAGCTTCGAGATAGCTCGGCATCATGGCCTGCATCGAATTGCCGTACATGCTGATCAGGTCGCGCAGGAAGCTGACCGGCAGCATCTGCGTGCCATGGCTTTCCTCTTCGACGATGATCTGCGTCAGGATCGTGTGCGTGATGTCGTCACCGGTCTTCGCGTCGAGCACGTTGAAGTCGACGTTTTCGCGGACCATTTTCGCGAGGTCATCGAGGGTGATGTAGCTGCTGGTATCGGTGTTGTAGAGCCGCCGGTTGGCGTACTTCTTGATGATGATCGGTTCGCCTTCGGCGGTCCGCTTACCCATGATATCCTGCTCCCGTTTTGTGCGTTGCGCAAAGGCTTAGCACGCGCACAAAGTGCAGCGCAACATGACGCAAAGGTCAACCGAAGCGGCGGCCCAGCACGGTGAGCAATTCATATTGCGAAAGAGTGCTTTGCTGCGCAGCATCGGGAAGGTGATAGGGCAGCTCCACCCAGTCGCCTTCTGCCAGGTCGGGCGCATTGGCGAGGTCGATCACGATCATGTCCATCGAAACCTTGCCGAGGATTGGGAGCGCCCTTCCCTGCGAGGTGAAATGGGCTCCTGCCCAGCTGCGCAGGATCCCATCGGCATAGCCGAGCGAGACCACGCCCACGCGCATGGCGTCGGTCGCGGTAAAGGTTGCGTTGTAGCCAACGCTCTCTCCGGCTTCGATACTGCGTGTCTGGATCAGGGCCGCCTGCGGGTAGGCGACCTGCGCAATATCGCCATCGAGCTCATCGCGCGGGACGCCGCCGTAGAGCGACAATCCCGGACGGGTCAGGTCGAAGGCGTAGTCGTCGCCAAGCGCGATGCCGGCGCTGTTGGCCAGGCTTGCTTCCTGGTGGCCGACCGACCCGAGACACTCTCGAAAACGCGCGACTTGCTGCGCGTTCATAGCGCTGTCTTCGTCGGCGCAGGCGAGGTGGCTCATCAGAACTTCGACCTCGAGCGACTGGATGAGGGAATCGGACACGTCTTCGGGCGCAATGCCGAGGCGGTTGATGCCGGTGTCGATCATCAGGTGGCAGGCCCCGCCCCCGCTCCCGGTCCAGATCTGCGCCTGGTGCAGGCTGTCGATCACGGGCCGCACACCTGCCGCACGGGCGTAGGCGGCTTCCTCGGCCGAGCCGGGACCGTGGAGGACCGACACGCGCTCGGGAGCGACATGGCGCAGGACCGCGGGCACCTCACTCCAGTGAGCGACGAAGAAGTCGCGGCATCCCGCGTCCGCAAGTGCAGGCACGCAGCGATCGACGCCGAGGCCATAGGCGTTGGCCTTGACCGCTGCGCCCGCCCTTGCCCCCCCCGACAGACGGTCGAGAGCGCGCCAGTTTGCTTGCAGCGCGGAAGCGTCGATGCGCAGCCGCAGCGTGGGCGGCGGGAGGTCGGTCATACCCTCCTCATCAAGGAGCGGTTGGCGAGATGTCGGCGTCCTCGAAATCGCGCGGCGGTCCGTCGGGCAGGCCCCACCATGCGACCACAAGGCCGAAGGCTACGACGGCGATCGTGTACCAGAGGCCTGAGAAGGCATCGCCGGTCATGGCCACGATGTACCCTGCGATCAGCGGAAGGAACCCGCCGAGGTAGCCGGCCCCGATATGGTAGGGGATCGACATCGAGCTGTAGCGGATCTTGGCCGGGAACATCTCCGACAGGAGCGCGGCCACCGAACCATAGGTCAACGCCGACAGGAAACCGAGCACGAGCAGCAGGCCGATGATCCCGAGGATGCTGAGCATCGGGGGCGTCTGGCGGTCGAAATTGTACCCGTTGGTTTCCAGCCAGCCCTGGATGATGGCGCGGCGGGTTTCATCGGGCAGGCCTTCATAGCTGTACCCCTGTGCGCCCACGGCGACTTCAGCAGCCCCGCCCTCGCTGATCGCATAGGGCACGCCGAGGGCGGTCAGGTCCTGCAGCGCTCGCCCGCAGGCACTGGCCTGGACTTCGGCGAACGGATCGTAGTCGCACTGCTCGCCGCTGACCGTGATCGGGGCAGCTTTGGCGCTTTCTTCAAGGCCCGGATTGGCGAGCGCACCGATCCCCCAGAACACCGGAAAGAGCAGCACGAGCGAGGCCAGCGCGCCGATGATGATCGGCTTCTTGCGCCCGACTGTATCGGACCATTTGCCGACGAGGAGGTAGAAGCTCATCGAGATCGTGCCGGCGATAAGCAGCATCCATTCGACCACGCTTTCATCCACGCGCATCGGACCGCGCAGGAAGGAAAGGCCGGAGAAGAAGGCCGTGTACCAGATCGTCGTCAGGATGCCGGTGATGCCGAACAGGGCGACGAAAATCCGCTTGGGGTTGCCCGGATAGGTCAGGCTTTCCTTGAACGGATTGGCGCTGGTTTCACCGGCCGCTTTCATTGCCTGGAAGACCGGGCTTTCGGACAACTTCAAGCGCATCCAAAGCGAGATGAAGAGCAGGATGATCGACAGCAGGAACGGCACGCGCCAGCCCCATGCGGCGAAGTCTTCGGGCGAGAAAAGCGCGCGGCAGGCGATCACAACGATGATCGAGAGGACGAAGCCCCCGACAACGCTTGCCTGGATAAAGCTCGTGTAGAAACCGCGCTTTTCGGGCGGGGCGTGCTCGGCAACATAGATCGCTGCGCCGCCGTATTCGCCGCCGAGCGCCAGCCCCTGGAGGATGCGCAGGCAGATAACGATGATCGGCGCGGCAAGGCCGATACTGGCAGCGCTCGGAATCAGGCCGACCCCGGCAGTCGCTATGCCCATGAGGGTGACAGTTACGAGGAAGGTGTATTTGCGCCCAAGCCTGTCGCCGAGAAAGCCGAACAGGATGGCGCCAAGAGGCCGGAAACCGAACCCGACCGCAAAACCCGCCCAGACGAGGAGTATCTCCAGCGTCTCGTTATCGCTTGGGAAAAAGGCCGCGCCAATCAGCCCGGCAAGCGTGCCGTAGATGAAGAAATCGTACCACTCGAAGATGGTGCCCGCGCTGCTGGCCGCGATGACCAGGCGGATTTCCTTCTCGGTCGGTTCCCGTTGTTCGATGGCGGCGCCCTCGGGCATGTCGCGCTCCCTCATTCGCGAATGTTCTGTTTCAGGGAGCGGGTCTAGCGAGCGCGTGTGCCCTTGGAAAGCGCGTCGAGCGCGGCTCTCCACGGCAGGAGGATTGCTTCATGCCGACCGGCATGGGCCCGGGCCGGCTCAAGCCGTTCAAGCCGCGCCAGGAAGGCGCTGTCTCTTGAACCCTCCAGCCATTCGGTAAGTGAAGCGAGGACCTTCGAAACGTCGCCCTCATCCATGCCGCTTGCCTCGTGGGCAAAGATGGCGGCGGAGGCCTGGCCCACGGCACACGCCGCTACCTTGAGGCCCATCCCATCAAGCCGTTCGCCACTCTTTGACGACACATCGATCACGCTGCCGCAGCTTCGTGAGCGTGCATGGCCGGTTGCAGCGGCGTTGGCATCGAAAGGGACATCGGCAAGCTCGATCGCCATGCCAAGAAGTTCGGGAGAATACAGCGCCGGGGCGCGGCTACGGACCATTATCGAGCTGCGGATGAGTCTGAGCGGAGTCGCGCGCGCCGCTCCGCCAGAACCTCGACCAGTGCGCGCGAACTGGAATCGACCAATTCGTAGCTGCGCGCCGTGGTAATCCAGTTGGGACGACCTTTATAGCTCCACACCTGGTCGTAACCCAGCACCAGCAGCGAGAATGCGATGACGACTATGACCATGCCCTTCAGCGCGCCGAAGCCGAATCCCAGTACCCGATCAACCGGTCCGAGGACGGAGCCCTGCGAGGCTGCCGACACGTTGTTGGCGATCACCTTCATCGCGGCGTAGGGAATGAGCAGCAGCAATGTAAACGCGAGCAGAGAGGTCGTGATGTCGGAACCAAGGAAGTCCTGCATCGCCAGCGTCAGCGGAGCGTGAAGGAAGCGGATGGCGAAAGCGGCCAGCATCCACGCGGCGAGCGAAAACACTTCCTGCACGAAGCCGCGCATGAAGCCGCCGACAGCGGCGATGCCGACGATAAGCAATACGAGATAATCAAAACCGGTCATGGGCTACCCTTAAGCCCCCGTGATCTATGAAGTCCCGATTACCCGGTCAACGAGATTGGCGAGCTGTCCCAAACCCTCATAGCGCAGTGCCGACGAAGCGCCCTTTACGTCCGATGGGCCGAAGCCGGCCTCGAATCCGAGCTTTGCTGCTTCGCGCAGACGCAGGCCGCCGTGGGCCACCGGGCGTATCTCGCCTGCGAGCGAGACTTCGCCGAGCCACACGCTGCGTGCCGGGAGCGGCCGGTCCGCCATGGCGCTGACCAGCGCAGCGGCGACGGCAAGGTCGGCGGCGGGGTCCGAAAGGCGGTATCCGCCTGCCACGTTCAGGTAGACCTCGGCAGAGGAGAAGTTCAGCCCGCACCGGGATTCCAGCACGGCCAGCAGCATGGCGAGCCGCCCGCTGTCCCAGCCCACGACCGCGCGGCGCGGTGTCGCGCCCGATTGCAGGCGCACGATCAGCGCCTGGATTTCGACCAGGACCGGGCGGGTTCCTTCGATTGCCGGATAGACCGCGCTCCCAGCCATGGGCTCGTCACGACCGGAGAGGAACAGCATGGAGGGATTGTCGACTTCCTCCAGTCCTTCGCTGGCCATGGAAAACACGCCGATCTCGTCCACCGCGCCGAAGCGGTTCTTGAGCGCGCGCAGGATGCGGTACTGGTGGCTGCGTTCGCCTTCGAAGCTCATCACCACATCGACCATGTGTTCGAGCACGCGCGGACCCGCGATGTTCCCGTCCTTGGTGACATGGCCGACCAGCACCAGGGCGACGCCATTTTCCTTGGCGTAACGGATCAATTCGAACGCGCAGCCGCGCACCTGGCTGACCGTTCCGGGCGCCCCTTCGATCGTGTCGGAATGCATCGTCTGGATCGAGTCGATCACCATCAGCTTGGGCGTTTCCATCGTGCCCAGCGTGGTCAGGATATCGCGCACACCGGTCGCCGCGGCGAGCTTTACCGGCGCATCGGACAGACCAAGCCGCGCGGCCCGCATGCGCACCTGTGCAGAGGCTTCTTCGCCGCTGACATAGACTACGCCGTGCCCTTCCCGCGCAATTCGCGCCGCGGCCTGCAGCAGGAGGGTCGATTTCCCGATCCCCGGGTCGCCGCCGAGAAGAATCGCCGAGCCGGGCACGAGGCCGCCACCGAGGGCGCGGTCGAACTCCGCAAGACCCGTAGGTTGCCGGGTCGGCAAGGCACCCGGCTTGTCGAGATCGACGAACTCCACCGCGCGCCCGCCGCTCGACAGGTCGTGCTTCATCGAGAACACTGTTGCCGGTGCATCTTCGACCAGCGTGTTCCATTCTGCGCAGTCGGCGCACTGGCCCTGCCAGCGGTGCGAGACGCTGCCACAGGCCTGGCAGACATAGCGTTTCTTGGGTTTCGCCATGGCTGTTTGATAAGCGGAACATTTGCGGAACGCAATTGCCTTCCGCAATTTATCCCGCCATGACGATGAACGATGCGCCAGAAGGAATTGAGGATCGCACTGGTCTGCTACGGCGGGGTTAGCCTGGCGGTCTATATGCACGGTGTCACGCGCGAGCTGTGGCAGCTGGCGCGCGCGAGCAGGGACTATCATTCCGGCACTCCGCCAAGGGGCGGCGTTGACGCGGTTTACCGCGCCATGCTGTCTCGCATTGCCGATGAGTGCGACCTCAAGCTGCGCGTCCTGCCCGACATCATGAGCGGCGCGAGCGCGGGCGGGATCAACGCGGTGTTCCTCGCCCAGGCGATCCATTCGGGCCAGTCGCTCGAACCTCTTACCGACCTGTGGCTGGAAGTTGCCGATGTCGACGAACTGGTCGATCCGGCCGCACGGCTGAAGTGGCGTTTTTCCAAGATCTGGGCGCAGCCCTTCGCCAACTGGATGCTCAGTCGGCCGGGCAGCGACCTTTCAGACACGGTTGCGCCGGAGACCCAGGCGGAAGTGGAGCGCAAGGTCTCCCACCTCATTCGCGGGCGCTGGTTCGAACCGCCGTTTTCAGGACTCGGTTTTTCCAAGCTGCTCGAACGGGCGTTTAGCGCCATGGCCGAAAGCGAGGCGGAAGGGCCCCTGCTGCCACCCGGTCATCCGCTCGACCTCTATGTCACGGCGACCGATTTCCATGGCTATCTGGAAGAGCTGCGGCTTCACAGCCCGCCGGTTGTCGAAGATACCGAACACCGGATGCCGATCACGTTCCGCTCGCGCACGCCGATCGTGGGCGGGGCCGATCTCGCTAATCCGCTCGAGCTTGTCTTTGCTGCGCGCGCAACGGCTAGTTTCCCAGGTGCGTTCCCGCCGCTGAGGCTGGAGGAAATAGACACGCTTTCTGACCTTACCGAGCGCGCCTGGCCCGAACGCGAGGATTTTCTCGACCGCATCATGTCGGTTCATGTTGCGCGGGAAAGCGTTGAAAACGTGTCGCTTATCGATGGATCGGTGCTGGTGAACAAGCCCTTTGCAGGCGCGATTGCTGCACTCGAAGGGCGCCCTGCGCAGCGCGAAGTGGACCGCCGTTTCGTCTATGTCGATCCACGCCCCGATCGCTTCAGCAACCGCGGGGCAGCGAAGAGCGAGCCGGTGGGTTTCTTCTCCGCCATCTTCGGATCGCTTTCCACGCTCCCGCGCGAACAGCCGATCCGCGACAACCTCGAGCAGCTAGAAGAACAGAGCCGCGAGGCCGAACGCCTGGGGCGCATGGTTGCCGCGCTCCGGCCGGAAGTGGATGGCGCGGTCGACAAGCTGTTCGGGCGGACGCTGTTTCTCGATCGCCCTACGCCTGCCCGTCTCAAGGCCTGGCGGCAGAAGGCCCAGCAGGCCGCAGCCGAGCGCGCGGGATACGCGTTTCACGCTTATGCGCAGGCAAAGTTCACCGGGATCCTCGCACGCCTTTCGCGCCTGACGTTGGAAGCGGCGCCGCATCTTGGGTTCGACGATCCATCCCCGATCGAGGAGAGCTTGCGCGAAGAGCTTGTCAGGCGCGGGCTCGGAACGCTGGCCGGCAGTTCGGGCGGTGCATCGCCGCAGGCCATCGCCTTTTTCCGCGAACACGATATCGGATTTCGCATCCGCCGCCTGCGCCTCCTCGCCCGGCGCCTTGCGCGGGACTGGGAAGCGGATCCCGAGATACCCGACGATGCGCTCGAAGAGGCGCGCGACGCGGTCTACGCAATTCTCGCTCTCTATTTCGAGAAAGAAGGCATGCGGGCTCTTGGTTCCGGGTTCCAGCCATATGCCGAGGATGTGATGGCAAGCCCCGGCGCACTGCTTGACCGGATTGAGGCCTTGCGCCTCTTGCCCGACCTAGACGACCGCGCTGAAATCATGCTCGCGGCAGCCATGGAGCGGATGCCCAAAAACCTGCGTCGCCGCTCCCTGCTGACCTATCTGGGCTTCCCGTTTTACGACGTCGCGACCCTGCCGCTCCTGCGCAATGAGGGGCTGACCGAATTCGACCCGGTGAAGGTCGATCGCATCAGCCCCGACGACGCGCGTAGTCTCCGCGAGGGTGGGACACGGGCGACCTTGCGAGGGATTGAGTTCTACAATTTTGGCGCTTTCTTCAGCCGGGACTACCGCGAGAACGATTACCTCTGGGGACGCCTGCACGGCGCGGAGCGCATGATCGACCTGATCAGTTCCACCCTTGCGACACCTTTCGACGAAGCAACGCTGCGTGCCTTCAAACGCGACGCATTCCATGCGGTTCTGGACGAGGAACAGTCGGCCGAGCGGTGCAACCAGCGGCTGATCGACGAAATCCGGTCCGAAGTCGTGGAGCGATTACCCTAGCTCTCGGCGCGGCCGAAGAAAAGAAGCATGACAAGCCGCGCGCTGTCGTCATCTGTTCCGAAGCCGGGCGCTGCGTTGTGAAACTGCCAGGGCGAGAAGAGCACGAGGCGGTTAAACCGCATCGGCACGCGCATCACGCGTTCCCACTTCGCGGGCTGCGTCGTGTCCTTGTTGACGACGTCCGCAACAAGATCGTCGAGATTGTCGTACCCTGTCGCGGCCAATTCTGCGCCGTTCTGCGGCACGCGTTCGAGCCCTGTCCGCTTGTGGCGGAAAAAATCCGTCCCGCCCGCGCCGGGACGCGCGCAATCCTCGGGACGCGAGAGATACAGGATGCCGGAATAAAAGGCCGGGTCGACGTGCACGCCGCTGCGGCCCTTGTCGCTCTTGCGCGTAAGCCGGCAATGGCCGTGCTCGGTCCCCGGTGCGCCGACCAGCTTGGTGCCGACATGGCGCGAAACCGCGGCGTTGATGCCGTCCATCGGCAGAGCGGTTGTGGAATCCCGGCCCGGGTAATTCCCGCCGCTGCCAGGAGCCGCATAGTCGAGCGCCAGCGCGGCGCGCCGGGCGGCCCAGGGGTCGGTCAGGAAATCGTCGATGATGGTAAGCGATGGCAGCATGGAAGAGCGCTTATCGCGGCCTCCACCCGGCTTGGCAATCACCCGCCGAAGGCATCCCTCAGCTTGTCGAAGAAGCCGCGGCTTTCGGGACACTCGTCGCCGGTTTCCAGCTCGCGGAACTCCTCGAGCAGGGCGCGCTGTTCCTTGCTGAGCTTGGTCGGCGTCTCGACGGCAATCTCGACCACCAGGTCACCGCGTCCGCGGCCCTGCAGTACCGGCATGCCCGCGCCGCGCTGGCGCAGCTGCTTGCCCGACTGGATCCCGGCCGGGATTTCGAGCGTCACTTCTTCACCATCGAGATTGGGAATGTCGATCGAGCCGCCGAGAGCGGCCGTGGTGAAGCTGATCGGCACGCGCGTGGCAAGCGTTGTGCCTTCACGCTGGAAAATTTCGTGCGGCTTCACATGCACGAAAATGTAGAGATCGCCCGGAGGCGCGCCGCGCGGGCCCGCTTCGCCCTTGCCCGACAGGCGGATGCGCGTGCCGGTGTCGACCCCGGGAGGAATATCGACCTCGAGCGCCTGGGGCTTGTCGATCCGCCCTTCCCCGCGGCAATCGCGGCACGGCGAGGTGATGACTTCGCCGCTGCCATGGCAGTTGGGGCACGGCCGTTCGACCACGAAGAAGCCCTGCTTGGCTCGCACGTTGCCCTGGCCATGGCACAGGTTGCAGGTGCGCGCGCGGGTGCCGGGCGTGGCGCCCGAGCCGTGGCAGGTGTCGCAGTTCTGGGAGACTTCGATCTCGATCTGGGTCGACTTGCCGTGGAAGGCCTCTTCCAGATTGATCTGCATGTCATAGCGCAGGTCGGCGCCGCGGCGCGGTCGGGCCCGCCCGCCGCCGCCGAAAGCGCTACCGAAGATGGTCTCGAAAATATCGCCGAGGTCGCCGAAATCCGCCCCGCCCTGGCCGGAACCGGGCCCGCCCTGCTGGAAGGCCGCGTGGCCATAACGGTCGTAGGCCGCGCGTTTCTGCGGATCCTTGAGCACTTCATACGCTGCGCTCACGGCCTTGAAGGTGTTCTCGCTTTCGGTGCAGCCGGGGTTGCGGTCCGGATGGTGCTTCATCGCCATCTTGCGATAGGCCGACTTGATCGTCGCCCCATCGGCATCGCGGCTTACGCCCAGCAGCTCGTAAAGATCGGTTTCGGTCGTCGACATGGCAATCCAATGGCTAATCGCCACCGGCGCGCGGTGGCACCGGTGGCGATTGGCTTTTCATTCAGCGATCAGTTCTTCGCGTCTTCGTCGACTTCGGAGAATTCGGCGTCGACCACCTCTTCCTCCGACGAGCTGTCCGAACCGGCGTCGCCGCCTTCCGGAGCATCCGAAGCGGCATTGGCCTGCTCCTGCTCGTAGATCGACTGGCCCATCTTCATCGCGCTCTGCGACAGGTCCTGGGCCTTGGCGTTGATGTCGGCCGCATCGTCGCCTTCGAGCGCGGTCTTGAGCGCTGCGACCTTCTCTTCGACTTCGCTCTTCAGCGAGGCGTCGATCTTGTCGCCATGTTCCTCAAGCTGCTTCTCGGTCGCGTGGACGAGGCTGTCGGCCTGGTTGCGGGCTTCCGCGCCTTCGCGGCGCTTCTTGTCCTCGTCGGCGAACTTCTCGGCGTCCTGGACCATCTGTTCGATGTCGTCGTCCGAAAGACCGCCCGAAGCCTGGATGCGGATCTGCTGTTCCTTGCCCGTACCCTTGTCCTTGGCCGACACGTTCACGATGCCGTTCGCGTCGATGTCGAAGGTAACTTCGATCTGCGGAACACCGCGCGGTGCGGCCGGGATGCCGACCAGGTCGAACTGGCCAAGCAGCTTGTTGTCCGCCGCCATTTCGCGCTCGCCCTGGAAGACGCGGATGGTCACCGCGTTCTGGTTGTCCTCGGCGGTCGAGTAGGTCTGGGTCTTCTTGGTCGGGATCGTGGTGTTGCGATCGATCATCTTGGTCATGATGCCGCCCAGCGTTTCGATACCCAGCGACAGCGGGGTCACGTCGAGCAGGAGCACGTCCTTGACGTCGCCCTGGAGAACGCCGGCCTGGATGGCGGCACCCATGGCGACGACTTCATCGGGGTTCACGCCGGTGTGCGGCTTCGAACCGAAGAACTCTTCCACGACTTCACGAACCTTGGGCATGCGGGTCATGCCGCCGACCAGGATCACTTCGTCGATTTCGTCCTTCGAAACGCCTGCGTCGGCCAGAGCCTTCTTACAAGGCTCGAGCGTGCGCTTGATCAGGTCGCCAACGAGCTGTTCGAGCTTCGAACGGCTGATCGTTTCGACGAGGTGCAGCGGGGTCGAGCTGCCGCCTTCCATGCGGGCGGTGATGAAGGGCAGGTTGACTTCGGTCTGGGCCGAGCTCGACAGTTCGATCTTGGCCTTTTCGGCTGCTTCCTTGAGGCGCTGCAGGGCGAGCTTGTCGGTCCGGAGATCCATGTTCTCCTTCTTCTTGAACTCGTCTGCAAGGTATTCGACGATCGCGCTGTCGAAGTCTTCACCGCCCAGGAAGGTGTCGCCGTTGGTCGACTTCACTTCGAAGACGCCGTCGCCGATCTCGAGGACCGAGACGTCGAAGGTGCCGCCGCCAAGGTCGTAGACGGCGATGGTCTTGCCGTCTTCCTTATCCATGCCATAGGCGAGCGCCGCTGCGGTCGGCTCGTTGATGATGCGCAGCACTTCGAGACCCGCGATCTGACCGGCGTCCTTTGTCGCCTGGCGCTGCGCGTCGTTGAAGTATGCGGGAACGGTGATCACGGCCTGCGTGACGGTTTCACCGAGATAGCTCTCGGCGGTTTCCTTCATCTTCTGGAGGATGAAGGCGGAAACCTGGCTGGGCGAATACTCTTCGCCCCCGGCTTCGACCCATGCGTCGCCGTTCTTGCCCTTGACGATGTCATAGGGAACGAGGCCCATGTCCTTCTTGGTCAGCGGATCGTCGAACCGGCGGCCGATCAGACGCTTGATCGCGAAGAGGGTGTTGTCCGGGTTGGTGACGGCCTGGCGCTTGGCAGGCTGGCCGATCAGGCGTTCGTTGTCCTTGGTGAAGGCAACGATCGAAGGCGTCGTGCGCGCGCCTTCCGAATTCTCGACAACCTTGGGCTTGCCCCCGTCCATAACAGCAACGCAGCTGTTGGTGGTGCCAAGGTCGATACCGATAACTTTGCTCATGGTTTCCCCATCTGTTTCAAGTCGTTGGACACCGCTCAGCTGGTTCCCCGTGAAGTGGCGGAACCGGTCGGCGGCTCTATCCGGTGGTGTGTTACACGGGTGATATAGGTGCGGTTTCTCTTGGCACAAGGGAGTGGCGGCGCTAGTTTTTTCGCCGAGTACGAAGAGGGGAAAATTCGATGAGAATGACGCGTTTTGCGCCGCTGGCGCTGGCCATCGGCAGCCTTGCTGTTGCAGCCTGTTCGAGCGAACCGGAGGCCGCAGCGGTGGTCGACGATGTCACGCTGGAAGTCTCGAACGCGCGCCTGATGCTGCCTGCGGTCGAGGGTAATCCGGGAGCCATTTATTTCGACGTCAAGAACACGGGCGAGAAGAACTACGCCATCCGCCGCGCCGATGTGGCCGGTGCCAGCAGCGCGGAGCTGCACGGCTCGATGGAGATGCAGGGCCAGATGATGATGGACAGCGTTGGCCAGATCCTGGTCAATGCAGGCGATACCGAGAGCCTCGAGCCGGGCGGGTTCCATGTCATGGTGTTCGATCTCGAACCCACGCTCGAGGCCGGCGGTACGACCGACATGACGCTGACCGTGGTCGGCGGGAAGACCAAGACGTTCCCGGTCGAGATCCGCGCTGCGGGTGACGAACGCTGAGCGAGGGGCGCGACACGCTCGGGCTGGAAAGCCATGAAAAAGCTGTTGCGCCCTCCTGCCCCGCCGGTGGAGAGCGGGCGCTTACTTCTGGTGAGATTGCGCTGGCCCGCTCTGTTTTCGGGAATGCGATCGACTATGACCGGGTGACCATCCGGCGGCGCAAGTGGTTTGTGTTCCAGCCGCGCCGCATCACCATGGCCCCGCGCGGTCATGTTTATTTCCATCCTCGCGGCGATGCCTATTGCGATGACTTTTCGCAGGTGAACACATTGCGTCAGGGATTGCTCATCCACGAGCTGGTCCATGTCTGGCAGGTCCAGACGCGCGGCGACTGGTACCTTGTGACCCGCCGCATGCCTTGGGCGCGATACGATTATTCGCTCAAGCCCGGATGGCCGCTCGAGAAATACGGTATCGAACAGCAGGCGGAAATCGTGAAACACGCCTTTTGGCTGAGGAACGGGGTCCGGGTGGCCGGAGTGTCCGATGCATCGGCCTACGACATGCTCGTTCGCTTTCCCGGGGCGACCGCCTGACGTTACGGCATCGGCGAGTTATCCACCGCCTTCGATTGAGCAATCCGGTTTCATTCGATACGAATGCGCGCATTGACCGGGCGGCCCAACCCGCGCCCGGCAATGAGTCACTACAATGGAGCTTAAAGACTACGGTATGAGCCGCGAGCGCGGCTATCTTTCGCACTACGAAATCGATGAGATCACCCTTCCCGACCGCTTCGCACCGATTGTCGAAGCAGCGGGGGTCCTCTCCGGATTGCTGACATCGGGCCGTGTGCGCCAATGGCTGGACGCCCTGCCCGATCCCGACATCGAAGACTGGGCCAAGGCCGCCCCCGAAGAAGAGGTCCGCACCGCCATGGTGCACTACTCCTTCCTCGTGCAGGCCTATGTGTGGGGTGAGCCCGAGCCGCCGACCCACCTGCCGGCCAATCTCGCCCGCCCGATGTGCGCGCTCGCCGATCGCCTCGGCCAGGCGCCGCTGCTTCCCTATTCGGGATACGTGCTCGACAACTGGTACCGGATCGACAAGTCGGGCCCGATCACGCTCGACAACATCGTCATGCATCAGAACTTCCTCGGCGGCGCAGACGAGAACTGGTTCGTGCTGGTCCATGTCGCCATCGAAGCGGAAGCCGGCGTCCTGCTCGACAACGCGGCCAGGCTGGTGACGATCGCCAGAGAAAACGACGAGGACGAAGCAACCCGCCTGCTGAAGGAAATGGACGAGGCGTGGGAGCGCATTTACGCCCACTTCGCCCGCATGCCCGAACAGTGCGATCCGTACATCTACTTCCACCGCGTGCGGCCCTACATCCATGGCTGGGCGAACAATCCGGCACTCAAGGATGGCGGGCTGGTCTATGAAGGTATCGAGAAGTTCGGCGGCGCGCCGCAGGCGTTCCGCGGCCAGACGGGTTCGCAAAGTTCGATCGTGCCTGCGATGGATGCGCTGTTCCAGGTCGGACACAGCGACGATCCATTGAAGAGCTTCCTCGACGAGTTGCACCACTACCGCCCGGTCGAGCACCGCCGCTTCATCGAGGACCTTGCCAGGCACTCGACGCTGCGCGATTTCGTCAGCGCGAGCAGCAACCAGGCGCTCAAGGATGCGTTCAACGCATGCCTCGAACAGTCCGCGCGCTTCCGCACGCGGCACCTCGAATACGCGGCCAGCTACATCAACAAGCAGGCCGGTTCGATTGCCGGCAACGATCCCGATGTCGGGACCGGCGGCACGCCCTTCATGAAATACCTGAAGAAGCATCGCGACGAAAACCGTGAGCAGGTCGTCGCCTGATCGCAGCCTGTCCGGAGTGGCCTAGTCGTAGGTCACTCCGGGCAAGCCCTGCCCACCATCGGCGATGAAGGCGTCGATGCGGGCCTCGAGCGCCGGTAGGGGCACCGAGCCGAGCGACAGCACCACATCGTGGAACTTGCGGATGTCGAAGTCCGCGCCCAGCGCCTCTTCGGCTTTCGCGCGGACGCGGCGCATCGTCATCTCGCCCAGCTTGTAGGCCAGCGCCTGACCCGGCCAGCTGATGTAGCGATCGATCTCCGTTCCCACCTCGCGGTCCGACAGGGCCGTGTGGCTGGAGAGGTAATCGACCGCCTGTTCTCGGGTCCAGCCATAGTGGTGGAGGCCCGTGTCGATAACCAGGCGCGCTGCGCGCCACATTTCGTAGGACAGCTGACCGAAGCGCTCATAGGGCGTGCGATAGATGCCCATCTCGTTGCCGAGATACTCGGTGTAGAGGCCCCAGCCCTCCCCAAAGCCGGAGAAGTAGGTCTGGCGCCGGAAGCGCGGTGCATCCTCGCGTTCCAGCGCGATGGCTGCCTGGAAGGAATGGCCCGGCGCGCATTCGTGCATGGTCAGAGCGGGGATGTTGTAGACCGGGCGCGAAGGCAGGTCGTGCGTGTTGATCTGGCAGTATTCCAGCCCGCCGCGACCCGCGGTGTAGAAGGGCGCGATGGCCGGATCGACCGGGCGCAGACCATGGCGATAACGCGGCAGAAAGCCGAAGAAGTCGTCCAGCTTGTCGTCCACCCGCTTGGCCGTATAGGCGGCGACCCCCATCAGCTCGTCGGGCGTATCCGCCACGAACTGCGGATCGGTGCGCAGGAAGGTGATGAATTCGGCGAGCGTGCCGTCGAAACCCGCATCGGCCTTGGCCTTTTCCATTTCGGCGGTGATGCGCGCGACCTCGTCGAGCCCGATCTGGTGGATTTCCTCCGCGGTCAGGTCGAGGGTCGTGTATTGCCGGATCTGCTGCTGGTAATAAGCCGCGCCGTCGGGAAATTCGCTCGCGCCCAGCGTAGTGCGGGCATTCGGCAGATACTCGTCACGGAAGAAGGCAAGCAGCTTCGCATAAGCCGGCGTTACGAACTCGGCGATGGCTTCCCGGCCAGAATCCTCGATCAGCGTGCGTTCCTGCGGCGAGAAGTGGTCGGGAATGGCCGCGAAGGGACGCCAGAACGGGCTGTCTTCGGGGTTGTCGACAACATAGGAGGCAATCGAAACATCGCGCCCTTCCAGCGTTACCCGGGGAACCGAGAAACCACGCTCCAGCCCGGCGCGCGAATTGGCGATCTGCTCATCGAAATAGCGCGGGATATCGCTGATCCGGCCGATGTATTTCTCGTAGTCCTCGATCGAATTGAAGCCGCCACGGCCTGCAAGGTAGGACCAGAAGTTGCTGTCGCTGTCGAACGGCATCTCCCACTCGGAGAACTGCGCATCGCCAATGTGTCCCTGCAACAGGGTGCGAAGGACCAGCGCGTTGGTCTTTGCCTCCGCGCTGAGGGCCGCGTTGTCGATTGCCTCGAGCTGGCCGAGAAATTCCGCATACCGCGCCGCCCGCGCTTGCTGGGTCTCGGGCGTGACCGAAGTCAGCTCAAACCCGCTCTCGATCCCGCCCGAGGGACTCTCGGTGACGCGGTATTGCTCAAGCTGGTAATCGTAATAGGCGTCCGCCAGCGCCGAAAGCCGTTCGTCCGAGCTGTCCTGTGCGGCAAGTGGGCTTGCGAACGCAGAGGCGACGAAGACCGCCGCTCCGAAAATGGCAGTCTTCATCGAAATTCCCCCTGTGTATCGCAATCAGTCCGGCTTCTTCGCGACCCCGACCATGGCCGGGCGCAGCAGGCGGTCCTTGATCATGTAGCCGGCCTGCATTTCCTGCACGATGGTGCCGGGTTCGGCCTCGTCGGTCGGGATTTCCATCATCGCCTGGTGCTGGTTCGGGTCTAGCGGCATGCCCTTTGCGGCGATGCGCGTGATGCCGTTCTGGCCGAACACCTTTTCGAGCTCGCGCTGGGTTGCTTCGATGCCGGCGATGAAGTTTTTTGCCTTCTCGCTCTCGCGCAGCTCTTCGGGGACGTGATCGAGCGCGCGCGACAGATTGTCCGCCACGCTCAGAATATCGCGGGCGAAGTTGGTGGCGCCGTAATTGCGCGCATCCTGCACGTCCTTTTCAAGGCGGCGGCGCACGTTCTGCGTTTCGGCGCGGGCGTAGAGGACGTCCTGCATCGCCTTGTCGAGATCGCCCTTGAGATTGGCAAGCGCGTCTTCGAGGCCGTTGCCGTCATCGTCAGCGCCATCGTCGCGCAGGTGTTCGGGAACGCCTTCCATCTCGCGAGCCACTTCTTCGTCGACCGCCTTGTCCTGCGGTTCTTTGTTGTTCTCGTCGTTCACTGAAAAACCCTGTTAGCCTATTCTTTTGCCCAAGGACCGGGCCGTAAAATCCACCATGGGGACGACCCGCGCGTAATTCAACCGAGTCGGCCCGATAACGCCGAGCACGCCGACCACCTTGCCCTCGCGGTCGCGATAGGGCGAGGCGATGACCGAGGAGCCGGAAAGCGAGAACAAGCGGTTCTCGCTGCCGATGAAGATTCGCATGGCATCGGCCCGCCGTGCGCGTTCGAGCAGGCTGGCGACCGACTGCTTGCTTTCAAGGTCGTCGAGCAGGGAACGCACCCGCTCGATATCGCCGAGCGCGGCTTCGTCGAGCAGGTTGGCCTGCCCGCGCACGATCAGGACCGGGCGGCTCGAGGCGTCCTCGCTCCAGGTCGCAAGGCCGCGTTGCACGAGATCGCGGCTCGCTTCGTCGAGCGCGGACTTCCCGCTCGCGATTTCGTTTTCGACGAGGCTTGCCGCTTCGGCCAGCGTGCGGCCCGAAGTGCGCGCGGTGAGGTAATTGCTCGCCTGTTCGAGCGAAGTGCCAAGTGCTTCGGCCGGAAGCGCCACGATACGGTTTTCGATGTGCCCGTCTTCGCCGACCAGAACGGCCAGCACCCGGTTCGCGTCGAGCGCGGTGAGCGACACCTGCGCCAGCCTTGGTTCGCGCGTGGGGACCATCACCATCCCAGCAGCGCCCGAAAGGTCGGAGAGCAGCGCGCTGGTTTCTTCAAGCGCGCGCTCGATCGGACCGGGTTCGGAGAGGCGCTGCTCGATCGCGGCGCGCTCCTCGCGGGTCGGTTCGGCAACCTGCATCATCGCGTCGACGAACAGGCGCAGCCCGCTTTCGGTGGGCATCCGGCCCGCGCTGGTGTGCGGAGCGGCAAGCAGGCCGCGCTGTTCCAGTTCGGCAAGAACCGAGCGGATCGAGGCGGGCGACAAGTTCACTCCGCCCTCGCCCGCCAGAGCCTTGGAACCAACCGGCGTGCCGCTGTCGAGATAGCCTTCGACTACGAGACGGAAGATCTCGCGAGCGCGGTCGGACAGGTCGGTGAGCGGCGGGGAATTCATACCCCCCTATCTAGCCACTCCCCTTGCGGCATCAAGGCCCATGCGCCAAACGCCGCTGCGAGATTCGCCTGTATTGGAGAGACCCATGCGACCTTCCGGCCGTGCGCCCGACGAAATGCGCGCCATCACCATCGAGACCGGCTACACCAAGCACGCCGAGGGCAGCTGCCTGATCAGCTTCGGCGAAACGCGCGTGCTGTGCACCGCATCGGTCGAAGAACGGATCCCGCCGTGGCTGCGCGGCAAGGGTGAAGGCTGGGTCACTGGCGAATATTCGATGCTCCCGCGCGCCACGCACACCCGCGGCCAGCGCGAAGCGGCCAAGGGCAAGCAGAGCGGCCGTACGCAGGAAATCCAGCGCCTCATTGGCCGCTCGCTGCGCGCCGTTGTCGACATGAAGAAGCTTGGCGAGCGCCAAATCACGCTCGATTGCGATGTGATCCAGGCCGATGGCGGCACGCGCACGGCCTCCATCTCGGGCGCCTGGGTGGCGCTGCGCCTTGCCGTTGACGGGCTGATGAAGTCGGGCGCGATCACCGAAGACCCGATCACTGCCAAGGTCGCGGCGATTTCCTGCGGTGTCTACAAGGGCACGCCCGTGCTCGACCTCGATTACCCCGAGGACAGCAACGCCGATGCCGACGCCAATTTCGTGCTGATCGAAGGCGGCAAGATCGCCGAGGCTCAGGCAACGGCCGAAGGCGCACCCTATGATGAAGAAGCCTTCCTGCGCCTCCTGCGCCTCGCCCAGATGGGCTGCGCCGACATCTTCCGCGCGCAGGACGAGGCAACCCGCAAATGACACGCCGCATCGGTTCGGGCACGTTGGTCATTGCCACGCATAACGCGGGAAAGCTCAAGGAGATTTCCGCGCTGCTCGAACCCTACGGCGTGAAATGCATCTCCGCCGGTTCGCTCGGCCTGCCCGAGCCGGAGGAAACCGGCACCACCTTCGTGCAGAACGCGCTGCTCAAGGCGCGCGCGGCGGCGGAGGCTTCAGGGCTGGTGGCTCTCGCCGACGACAGCGGGTTGTCGGTCGAGGCGCTGGGCGGCCGTCCGGGCGTCTACACCGCCGACTGGGCCGAACGCCAGTGGTTCGAAGGCGAGCCGGGGCGCGACTGGTACATGGCCATGGGCAAGGTCGAAGGGATGTTGCAGGAAAAGGGCGCGGGGGTCGACCGCACCTGCGCCTTCCACTGCGTCCTCGCCCTCGCCTGGCCCGATGGCGAACAGCTCGTCTACGAAGGCACTGCGCCAGGCACCCTCACCTGGCCCCCGCGCGGCGAAATGGGCTTTGGCTACGATCCCGTATTCGTCCCCGAGGGCCGCGAACAGACCTTTGCCGAGATCGCGCCGGAAGAGAAACACGCCATCAGCCACCGGGCCGACGCCTTTGCAAAGCTGGTCGCCGAGCAGTTCGGCTAAGGTTCAGTAGGCTTTCTGGCCCCAGACATTGCCAGCCGGCCAATAGCGGCACACCAGCACATCATTGCCGCGCGCCGTTGCGACCGCGCAGCCGACTTCCTTTGTCTCGCGCCAGACGATCTGGGTGTAGTGGCCGACATCGGCCCAGTTCCCGGTGTGCGAGATGTTGGGGAAGCTCGCGTGGCGGTAGTGCTGCTTCTCATCGATGAACATCCCGACCATGGCATCGACCGACCAATGGCCGGCGGTGCCCATCCAGAGGTTCTCGCCGGTGCCGTTGCGCGTATCATGATCGGCGTGCTCGAGAATGCCGCGGCGCGAAAGGACCTGCGCCCATTCTTTCGCTTCGCGTTCGAGATGCACGTTCCATTTGAGCGGCTCAAGCGCCAGGCGGCGGCGCTCCGCGTTGTGCGTGCCAAGAACGCGGGAGGCAAAATGCCGGTCTTGCGGAGCCACATCAAAGGATCGCGATGCGGGGCGGATTTCGGACCGCACGCCCACCGCCGAAGACGACGCACCGCTTGCGGCCACGGCGCTACCCGTGGCACAGAGCAACGCCATGGCGCCGACTACGCGCGCAATTCGGGATTTCGATCCATTCATGGGCGGCCAAAATCCGCCACGACAGTTAAGATTCGCTGAAAACACACTTGGCCCGCGCTCTCTACATCCACTGGCCCTTCTGCCTCGCAAAATGCCCTTATTGCGACTTCAACAGCCATGTCCGGGAAACAACGGATACGGGCTCCTGGAAGGCGGCCCTTCTGGACGATATGCGTTTTGAGTATGGTGAAGCAGGATCACAGGAAGCCCTCACAAGTATCTTTTTTGGCGGGGGAACTCCATCGCTGATGCCCCCTTCCCTTGTGGCCGACCTGCTCCGTGAGGCGGAACGGTTGTGGGGTTTCGACCCAGCTATCGAGATCACGCTCGAGGCCAATCCAAGCTCAGTCGAAGCGGCCAATTTTGCCGATCTCGCCAGCGCCGGGGTCAACCGGGTCTCGCTGGGTGTGCAGAGCCTGCGGGATGATGTGCTCACGTTCCTCGGCCGCCTGCACGGCGCCGGTGAGGCGTTGGAAGCCGTCGAGGTCGCACAAAGCCATTTCAGCCGCGTATCGATCGACCTGATCTATGCCCGACCCGGTCAGAGCGAAGCGGAATGGAGCGCCGAGCTAGCCGAAGCACTTGCCCTCGGCACCGATCACCTCTCGCTCTACCAGCTCACCATCGAGCCGGCGACGCGCTTTGCCACCGATGTGCGGCGCGGCGTGTTTGAACCGCTCGACGACGACAACGCTGCCGATCTTTTCGCGCTGACACGCTCTATGACGGAGGTAGCTGGTCTGCCTGCCTATGAGATCAGTAATCATGCCCGGCCCGGGCAGGAAAGCCGTCACAACCTCACCTACTGGCGCTACCAGGACTACATCGGGATCGGCCCCGGCGCCCACGGGAGGCGCTGTGACGTCGCGACGGTGCGGCACAAAAAGCCGGAGAACTATCTCTCCGCCGTGACGGCACAGCAGCAAGGTATTGCAGAAGCGCGCGAACTGGCGCGGCCAGAACAGGCATCGGAAGCGCTGCTGATGGGTTTGCGGCTGAACGAAGGCATCGATCTGTCCGCACTGGCAGGCCGCTTTGGCGTCGCGCCTGCGGGACTTCTCGATGACGGCAAGCTGGCCTTGTACCGGGACCTTGGCCTTGTCTGGACACAGGATGAGCGGATGGGTGTCACGCCGCAAGGCATGCCGCTGCTCGATGCGCTGCTCGGAGAGCTTGTCTCGGCGGACCTCGTGACGTCATGAGCAGCGCCGACCTGCTTGGCGCCTGGCACGATCACCTCGCTCTCGGATTGCGGCGTTCCCCGCATACGGTGCGCGCCTACAGCAAGGCGGCGCAGCGGTTGCTGGTCCGCCTTGGCCTGTCCGAGTGGGAAGAAGTGGCCGACGTCACGGCGACACGCCTGCGCACGCATCTGGCGTCACGCCGCGCCGACGGTCTTTCGAACGCGTCGGCCGCGCGCGAGCTGTCGGCGCTAAAGGGCTTCATTGCCTTTGCCCGCACCCAGGCCGGACATGCGGTGTCCGAACCTCCGCGGCTTCGCGGCCCTCGCCTGAAGAAGGGCCTGCCCCGCCCGGTGACACCCGATGACGCGCTTGGCCTTGCCGAAACGGTCGAGGCGCTGGCGAGCGACGACTGGATCGGCGCGCGCGACCGCGCGGTGCTTTTGCTGCTCTACGGGGCCGGAATGCGGATAGCCGAAGCGCTTTCGCTCACTGCTGGCGTCCTCCCGCTAGGGGAACGGCTGACCGTTACCGGTAAGGGCGGGAAGCAAAGGGTCGTCCCGATCCTGCCCATCGTGCGGGATGCCGTGGCGGAGTACGCCGCGCGCTGCCCCTGGCCGCTCGCCAAGGACGAGCCGCTGTTCCGCGGGGCCAAGGGCGGCCCGCTCTCGCAAGGGATGGTGCAGAAAGCGACGGCGCGCGCCCGCAAGGCGCTGGGCCTGCCGGACAGCGCCACTCCGCACGCCTTGCGGCACAGCTTTGCAACGCATTTGCTGGGCGCTGGAGCGGACCTCAGGAGCCTGCAGGAGCTGCTGGGCCATGCGAGCCTCGGTTCGACCCAGATCTACACCAAGGTCGATGCGGCGACGCTGCTCGAAACCTATCGCGGCGCCCATCCGCGCGAGAAGGACTGATCACATCGCCGCGTGGCGGCGTTCGATCGCATCCCAGATCAAGGCACCGGTATCGGTGCCGTTGAATTTATCGATGGCAACGATCCCGGTCGGCGATGTCACGTTGATCTCGGTCAGCCATTTGCCGCCGATCACATCGATGCCAACAAAGACCAGTCCGCGCCGCTTGAGTTCCGGACCCATCGCCGCGCAGATCTCTTCCTCGCGCTCAGTCAGCGTGGTCGCCTCGGCGTGACCACCCTGCGCGAGGTTCGAGCGAAACTCACCTTCACCCGGGAAGCGATTGATCGCACCGGAAAATTCTCCGTCGACCAGGACGATACGCTTGTCGCCTTCGCTCACTTCTGGAAGGAAGGGCTGCACCATGTGTGGTTCGGGCCAGGTCTGGTCGAACACTTCGGAAAGGGCAGACAGATTGGTGCCTTCCGCGTCGATCCGGAAGATCGCTTTCCCGCCATTCCCGTGCAGCGGCTTCACCACCACCGCTCCGTGCTTGCGCTGGAAATCGCGCAGGTCGTCGAGGTGCCGGGCGACCAGTGTCGGCGGCATGTATTGCGCGTAGTCGAGGACGAACATCTTCTCCGGCGCGTTCACCACCTCGCGCGGGTCGTTGATGACCAGAGTAGTGCCCTTCAGACGGTCGAGCAGGAGCGCCGAGCTGATGTAGCCGAGGTGAAACGGCGGGTCCTGCCGCATGAGGACAACGTCGATATCCCGGGCAAGGTCGATCCGTCGCCGCTCGCCGGCCGTGTAGTGATCCCCTTCCACGCGCTGCACCGTGACCGGGGACGCGTGAGCCGTGATCTTGCCGTGCGGAGTGCCGTCGCTTTCATAGGCGAGGCTCGCCACGTCGTAATGCCACACCTCGTGCCCGCGCATCTGCGCGGCCAGCATCAGGGCAAACGAGCTGTCGCCCGCGATATTGATGCTTTCGAGCGGGTCCATCTGGACGGCGACGCGTAGCGGCATGGGATTTCCTTCAGGGTTGCCAGGCGTTGGGGATGTGGCGAGGGAAGCTGCCGGGTGCAAGCAGGATCACGTCGATGCGAATGTCTTCGCCATTTACGGCGTAGCGATGGGCGACGGCTTCGGCGGCTGCCGCGACCCGCGAAAGGCGGAATTCGTCGATTGCGTGATCGAGGTCAGCCTTCTTCCTGCGCCACTTGACCTCGATAAAGGCAACAAGGCTCCCGCGCTTGGCCACAAGATCGATCTCGCCCGCAGGTGTTTTCACGCGCTGGTCGAGGATCTGCCAGCCCTTGGCCTTGAGCCAGAACGCCGCCCGCGCCTCGCCATCGCGGCCGCTTTGTTCGGCCAGCTTCCGCTTCACTGGCCGCGCAGCTCCATCGCACGCGCGTAGAGCGTCTTGCGGTCGAGGCCGGTGGCTTTGGCAACCTGGGCGGCTGCCTGCGAGGCTTTCATGGTGCGCAGCGCGTCCTGCAACATGGCGTCGGCGTCCTCCGCGCTCGCAATCTGTTCGGGCGGTGGGCCGACCAGCAGGACGATCTCGCCCTTGGCCGGATTGGCATCGTAGAAAGCCTTGAGCCCGGAAGGCAGCCCGCGCTTCACGTCCTCGTGGAGCTTGGTCAGTTCGCGCGCGACGGCCACTTCACGGTTGGGCAGGACCTCTTCAATCGCGCCCAGGGATTTCACGAGCCGCGGCGCGGTTTCGTAGAACACAAGCGTCGAATCGACCGCGCCCAGTTCTTCCAGTACCTCGCGGCGGGCCTTGTCCTTGGCGGGCAGGAAGCCGGCGAAGAGGAAACGGTCGTTGGGAAGGCCGGACAGCGCAAGCCCCGTCACGGCTGCGCAGGCACCGGGCAATGCGGTCACAGCAATGCCTTCGGCGCGGCAGTCGTTCACCAGCCGATAGCCGGGATCCGACACCATCGGCGTTCCCGCATCGCTGACCAGCGCCACCGCCTTGTCGCGCATGGATTCCACGAGGCGCGTCCGGTCGCGGCTCTCGCTGTGGTCATCATAGCGCCACAAGGGCTTCGAAATGCCGAGGTGCTTGAGCAGCTTGCCCGTAACGCGGGTATCCTCGCACGCGACCCCATCGCAGCGGCGCAGCGTATCGATCGCGCGCACCGTTATGTCGCCAAGGTTGCCGATTGGGGTGGCGACAATATAGAGCCCGGGTGTAAGGCAGTCTTCGGGAGGAGTGGTTTCGCTCACTCGTCTCCCATGACCATCTATGAGGGACGCGGCAAGTATGAAGCGCAAGGGATTGAACCGTCGGACAATCGTAACCGTGGGTCTGGCGACCCTGCTGGCAGGCTGTTCGACCATCCTGCCGCGCGGCGGCGAACGCGCCGAGCCGGTGGCCACCACCCCCACCCCGCAGCCGACACAGGCGCTGCCGACCGACGAGACCCGTCACCGCGTGGCACTGCTGGTGCCGATGTCGGGCCAGAACGGCGCCGTGGGCCAGTCGATCGCCAACGCCACCACCATGGCGCTGCTCGACACCAATGCGAGCAACCTGCGTATCACGACCTACGACACCGCGACCGGTCCCGAAGCGGCCGCCCGCCGTGCGGTCGCGGAAGGCAACAAACTGATCCTCGGGCCGCTGCTCGGCTCGAACATTCCCTCGGTCCTCAGTCAGGCGCGCCCGGCCAATGTGCCGGTTATCTCCTTCTCGAACGACACCAATGCAGCCGGTCCTGATGTCTTCATCATGGGCCACATTCCCGAACAGTCGATCATGCGCACCATCCAGTATGTGCGCGGTCGCGGTTCGCAGAACTTCGCGATCATCGCGCCCGACGGTGAATACGGCACGCGCGCGGAAGAAGCGATGCGCCGCGCTGTGGCCACTTATGGCGGCACGGTGGTGTGGACCGAACGCTTTGCGCGCGGAAACACCTCGATCGTGAGCGCTGCTGAGCGACTGAAAGCTCATGGCGGGTACGACACTGTGCTGATCGCCGATGGCGCCCGCCTGGCTGCGCAGGCGGCCGGTGTGCTCAAGCCCGGCGGTGAAGGCGGCGCTCAGTTGCTGGGCGTGGAGCTGTGGAGCGGAGAAGGCTCGGTTACTCGCGCCTCCGCGCTAACCGGCGCCCTGTTTTCAGCCGTCTCGGACAACCGGTACAGGCGGTTTGTCGATAGCTACGAAGCGCGCTTCGGGAGCCAGCCGTATCGCATTGCCACTCTGGGGTACGATTCCGTTCTCCTGACGCTGCGCGTGGCGCGTGACTGGCGTGTCGGCAGGACCTTCCCGGAGAACGCCCTGCGCGGGGAAGACGGCTTCATCGGGCTCGATGGGGCGTTCCGTTTCCGCCGCGGCGGGCTGGTCGAACGCGCCTTCGAGGTGCGTGAGGTGCGCAACGGTTCGGTCGCGGTTGTGGAGAACGCGCCCAGCCGCTTCTGATCGGGGCGGATAACCGCCGCCTTGCGCTTGTTCGGCGCGAAGGCTGCACGATATAGCTGGGTGCATGTCCGACGATCTGTTCGAAAACACGCCGACCTCTTCCGGCGACTATGACGCTTCCTCCATCGAGGTCCTCGAAGGCCTCGAACCGGTGCGCCGCCGCCCGGGCATGTATATCGGCGGCACAGACGATCGCGCCCTGCACCACCTTGTTGCCGAAGTCCTCGACAACGCGATGGACGAAGCGGTTGCGGGCCACGCGACCCGCATCGAGATGCGCCTTGAGGAAGGCAACCGCGTCACCGTGATGGACAATGGCCGCGGTATCCCGGTCGACGAACATCCCAAGTATCCGGGCAAGTCGACGCTCGAGGTCATCCTTTCGACCCTGCATTCAGGCGGCAAGTTTTCCGGCAAGGCCTACGCCACCAGCGGCGGCCTGCACGGTGTCGGCGTATCGGTCGTGAACGCGCTGTCGAGCGACACGCGGGTCGAGGTCGCCCGCGACAAGCAGCTCTTCGCGCAGAGCTTCTCCAAGGGTCAGACGCTTGGCCCCATCGAACAGCTCGGCCCGACGCCCAACCGGCGCGGGACGACGGTGAGCTTCGTTCCCGACACCGAGATTTTCGGCGACCGTCAGTTCAACCCGAAACGGCTGTTCAAGCTGGCTCGCTCCAAGGCCTATCTCTTTGCCGGGGTCGAGATTCGCTGGCGCTGCGCGGAGAGCCTCGCCAGCGAAGAGGTGCCGGCCGAAGCCGTCTTCAAGTTCCCGGGCGGTCTCGCCGACCACCTCGCCGAACAGCTCGGCAGCCGCGAATGCGTCACCGCCGAGCCCTTTGCCGGCAACCAGGATTTTCCCGATGAGGCCGGTAGGGTCGAATGGGCCATTGCCTGGCCGCTTTATTCGGACGGGTCGACGAGCTGGTACTGCAACACCGTGCCGACGCCCGATGGCGGCACGCATGAACAGGGCCTCCGCGCGGCGCTGACCAAGGGCCTTCGCGCCTTTGGCGAACTGACCGGCGTGAAGAAGGCCAAGGACATCACCGCTGACGACGTGATGACCGGCGGCGAGGTCATGCTCAGTGTGTTCATCCGCGACCCGCAGTTCCAAAGCCAGACCAAGGACCGCCTGACCTCACCCGAGGCCGCCCGCCTGGTCGAGAACGCGGTGCGCGACCATTTCGACCATTTCCTCTCCGACAACATGGACCGCGGCAAAGCGCTGCTCGGCCAGGTGATGGAGCGCATGGACGAACGCCTGCGAAGGAAGCAGGAACGCGAGATCAAGCGCAAGACGGCTACCAACGCCAAGAAGCTGCGCCTTCCCGGCAAGCTCACCGACTGTTCGGGCGAAGGTGACGGCGAGACAGAACTGTTCATTGTCGAGGGCGATTCGGCAGGCGGCAGCGCCAAGCAGGCGCGCAACCGCAAGACGCAGGCGATCCTGCCGATCCGCGGCAAGATCCTCAACGTTGCGAGCGCCACCGCCGACAAGATCCGCGCGAACAGCGAAATCGCCGACCTCACGCTCGCCATGGGCTGCGGGACACGGAAGGACTGCGATCCAGAAAACCTGCGTTACGACCGCATCATCATCATGACCGACGCCGATGTCGACGGCGCGCATATCGCGACGCTGCTGATGACTTTCTTCTTCCAGGAAATGGCAGAGATCGTGCGCGACGGCCGCCTCTATTTGGCGCAGCCGCCGCTCTACAAGCTGACCGCCGGCAAGGAGAGCCGCTACGCCCGAGACGATGCGCACCGCAAGGAGCTGGAAGAAACCGTCTTCAAGGGCAAGAAGGTCGATGTGGGCCGCTTCAAGGGCCTCGGCGAAATGAACCCGGCGCAGCTGCGCGAAACCACCATGGATCCGGAAACGCGCAGCCTGATCCGCATCACCCTGCCCGGCGAATTCGAACAGCGCGCGGTGGTGAAGGAGCTCGTCGACCAGCTCATGGGCCGCAACCCCGAGCACCGGTTCAACTTCATCCAGAACAACGCGGGCGAATTCGACCGCGACATGATCGACGCCTAACGCGGAGGGAATTCGACCGCTTCGGCGGTGAATATCTCAATGGTCGGCGGTGCCTCGGCCAGCGCGGCGACTTGCTGCACGAAGGCGCTGGACTCCGGCACGGCGAAGTGGGCTTTCAACGCGGCGAGGTCGGCCCATTTCTCGAAGAAGTGCATGCGCCCTGGCGTTTCGCAATCTTCATAGCAATTGTGGGCAATGCATCCCGGCTCCGCCCGTGAACGCTGCGAATGTTCGGTGCCGAGGCGGAAACCTTCGTCGCGGCCCTCGGGCGTGAGCTGCACGGACCCGGTCACAATGATCATGCGCCCTCCTCCGTATGGATATGCAGCTCGCCTTCGAGCGTCCTGTGCACCGGGCACTTGTCGGCGATCTCGATGATCTTCTCGCGCTGCTCGTCGTCGAGCGCATCGCCATGCAGCTCGATCTTGCGGTTAAGGGCCTGGAGCTGGTTGCCCTCCTGCATGGCCTCCACATGATCGCAGGTGCTCGCGTGGTTGCGCTCATGCGTGACCTCGACTGTCACGCCTTCGAGCGGCCAGCCCTTGCGGTCGGCGTACATCTTCATCGTCATCGCCGTGCAGGTACCGAGCGCCGCGTTGAGCAGGTCGTAGGGCGTCGGACCCGTATCGTCCCCGCCGTAGCTGCGCGGCTCGTCGGCGATGAAGCGGTGAGTCTTCGTGTGGACCTCGGTGCCGAACTTGCCGTGTCCGGTCTTCACCACCACGCCTTCTTCGGGCATCGGCCAGTCGTCGCGCATGGGAATATAGCGGCTTGCCCAGGCGGCAATCACGCTGGCGGCAAACTGGGCGTCGGCATCCTTGAGCAGGAGGTGGTCGGCGCCCTCAAGGCTCACGAAGCTCTTGGGATGCTTGGCCGCGCCGAACAGCGCGCTGGCGTTTTCGATCCCGACGATGTCATCAGTCGGCGAGTGAAGGAACAGGAGGGGACGGCGGATGCGCCCGACCTCTTCCAGCAGGTCGATGTTTTCGACCTTCTCGAGGAAGTCTCGGCTGAGAGAGAAATCCCGGCCGCCGATCGTGACCTCGCCCTCGCCTTCCTTGCGGATGGCCTCGATATCGCCATCGATGCGCTGGAGGACATGCGGCACATCGCTCGGCGCGCCGATGGTGGCGATGGCGGCAACCTTGTCGAAACCCAGATCATCCGCCGCCGCAAGAACGGCAGCCCCGCCCAGGCTGTGCCCCACGAGCAGCAGCGGCTGCGCGAATCGATCGAGCAATTCCTCGGCCGCCGCGACGAGGTCCGCCACATCGGTAGCAAAGCCCGCGCGCCCAAACTCGCCTTCGCTTCCGCCAAGGCCTGTGAAGTCGAACCGCAGACAGGCGATACCTTCGCGTGCAAGCGCCCGGGCAATGCTGATCGCCGCCCTGCTCTGCTTGGTGCAGGTGAAGCAATGCGCGAAGAGCGCCGCGCCTCGCACGAGGCCGGTGGGAAGTTCGAGCGAGCCAGACAGGTCGTGTCCCGCGTCGGTGGCGATGGTGATGGTTTCGGTCGGCATGGGTCCTCCTCATCCGTTCCGTAGGGCCTCTAGGTTACAACGCCCCCTTGCGCGAGCGGTGCCCGCACCTTAGGCAGCCATGAAAAGTTGCAAGGGAAAACCGATGACCGAACAGACCCGTTTTGAAGGCACCAAGTCCTACATCGCCACCGAAGACCTGAAAGTGGCGGTCAACGCTGCCGTGACGCTGCGCCGTCCGCTGCTGGTGAAGGGCGAGCCGGGAACGGGCAAGACCGTCCTTGCGCACGAGATCTCGAAGGCTCTCGACGCACCGCTGATCGAGTGGAACGTAAAGTCGACTACCAAGGCGCAGCAGGGCCTCTACGAATACGATGCGGTGGCCCGCCTGCGCGACGGCCAGCTCGGCGACGAGCGGGTCCACGACATTTCGAACTACATCAAGAAGGGTAAGCTGTGGGAAGCATTCACCTCTGAAAAGCTCCCCGTCCTGCTGATCGACGAGATCGACAAGGCCGATATCGAGTTCCCGAACGACCTCTTGCAAGAACTCGATCGCATGAGCTTCGACGTTTACGAGACGCATGAGCGGATCGAGGCGGCCGAGCGTCCGATCGTAGTCATCACCTCGAACAACGAGAAGGAATTGCCCGACGCGTTCCTGCGCCGCTGCTTCTTCCACTACATCAAGTTCCCCGACACCGACACGATGCGCGACATCATCGAGGTGCACTTCCCCGGCATCCAGAAGACGCTCGTCACCAAGGCGATGGAAATCTTCTACGAGATCCGCGAAGTGCCGGGCCTCAAGAAGAAGCCCTCGACCAGCGAGCTTCTCGACTGGCTGAAGCTGCTTCTGAACGAAGACATGCCGCTCGAAGTCCTCCAGGACGCCAATCCCAACGCCGCGATCCCGCCGCTCCACGGCGCGCTGCTCAAGAATGAGCAGGATGTGATGATGTTCGAACGCCTCGCCTTCATGGCGCGCCGCCAGAGCTGATCGTCCTCCGCCCCCTTTGAGCCTGTTGCGCTATCCCCCATGCGTGGGGTAGCCACAGGTCCAAGAGGGGGAAATATGACAAGAATAACAAGAACTCTTGGGCTGTCGCTCGCGTGCGCGCTGGCGGCGGCTGCCGTGCCGCAATCCGCGTCAGCGCAGGTGCCGGACATGGACTTTCCTGCCGATCAGGACTTTGTCCACGAATGGACCGGCATCACCCTGCCCGCCAGCATCGGTGCCCTGAAACGAGGACCGATAAAGGCGTTCCAGGAACGCCAGTCGAACATCGGATCGCAGTACAGCGACGAGGGCAACACCTTCCTGTCGGTCTATCTCTATCGTCACGGCGCGGGGGATGCTTCGGTTTGGCATGACCGGGCGCGCCACGCGATCGTGTCTCGCGATGCCTATGCCGATTTCGATCCGGACGCGTGGCGGACGACCTATTTTGCACCGGGTGGCAGCGGACCGAAAAGCGGTATCATGACCGTAGGCCAGAGCGACGGGGGAACCTACCGCTCGACTGGTGTCGCAATCTTCACGCGCGGGGAGTGGATGATGAAGATCCGCATGTCCTCGCGCAGGCTGGATGCCACGGCCCTGCAAGGCGCGATGACGACCGCCCTGAACCAGCTGGGAATGACCGCTGCTGGCTCAGGTGAGAACGCCGCCTATCCGATAGAGCAATGCGCGGATGACATTACATTCTCAAATGCAGAGCGCATCACGGATCCGAACCGGATATCGGAGCTTTCTGCGGTGGGTGGGATAAATGCGGCCACGCGCGATGATCTCGCGGCAATGATGCAAGGCGGCTCACAGGCCCGCTATTGCCGGCAGGGTGACAACCGCGAGGCCTATTCCCTCTACCGCGATCGCGGGACGAAAGATGCTTATCTGGTAGCTTGGCGCGACGCTGGGGTCGCGATAGTCGTTTCCCGTGTGGGCGATATCGTAGGCCTGTCCAGCGGCAACGACGGACAGCATCCCGAATACGCCGCGATCCTCAGCAGTGCGCTCGAACACAAGCTCGGCGGGCCTTTCGATGGGCTCCCCTCGCCCCAGCAGGCCTACGAGGCGGCCTTTGGCGATAGCTACTTTGCCACGGCAACCCGCCCGCTTGGAGATGAGGGTTCTGAGGTGACCGTGACGACCGGAAGTGGCGGCGAAGACAACTAGGCCTCGGCACACGAAAAAGGGGGCGTGATGAGCTGTGCCCATCCCGCCCCCTTCATTTCGGGAACGACCGATCAGCGGAAGCTGTAGGCCAGTTCGAAATCGCCCCAGCGGCGGCCGTTGATCACGACCGGCACGTAGATGTTGCGAACAACGACGTAGTTCTTGCCGTCGCCTTCCTGGCGGTAGACGGCCATCATGTAGGCATCGTTCTGCGCCTTCGCCTTCTTGTCGATGGCGTAGAGCATGATGCGGCCGTTGCGGCAGTAGGTGGTGTCGTGCGTGATGTCGCCGGTGGGCTGGCGGCAGCGATCCGTGATGTGGGTCGGCAGGAAGCCCTTCATGTCCGCCTGCGAACACATCATGATGGCGCCGCCTTCGGCAACCACACGGTCGTTGACCGGGCGCCAATGCGTATCCGCCCAGTCGCACAGCGAGGTGCGGTACTGCTTCGGATTGGTGCCCGGGACATAAGCGTAATTCTGATCGAAGAGCTGCTCCATCGTGAGCGAGCCGTTCGCCAGGGCCTCTTCCGCGATCCGGGTGACTTCCTCGGCGTAGCGGCGAGCCTTTTCGACCATCTGGCTGTCATCCGGCGACAGGCCGGCCTTCACGAGACGATCGAACATTTCGCTCGCCGTCATTTCGAGGTCTTCGATGCGGTCGTGGGCGTTCTCCAGCTTCGATTCGTTGCTGGTCACAGCCGTGTCGAAATCGGTGAGGACGTCCTGGACGCGGTGCACATGGTCCGAGATCGTCGCGGTGTTGCGGGCGATCTGGTCCTGCTGGCCATCGACCTCCATCAGCAGTTCGGTGACCGAACGCATGGTGTCTTCGATCGACCCGACCGAATTCTTGGCCTGGGTGCTTGCCTCGGCGCCGCTCTCGATCTTTTCGATGACCTGCTCGGCTTCGTTGCCCAGCATGTCGATCGTGCGGCCGATTTCCTCGGTCGCCTTGCGGGTTTCGCTCGCGAGAGTTTTCACCTCGTTGGCAACCACGGCAAAGGTGCGGCCCTGCTCGCCGGCGCGCATCGCTTCGATGGTCGCGTTCAGGGCGAGGATATTGGTGGTTTCGGCGATCTGGTCGATCTCCTGGCTCGAGCGGCGGACCTGGTCCATGGCCGCGGCAAAGCCGGTGACGTGCTCGGTCAGCGTTTCGACGAGGTTCAGCAGGTTGCCGATCTCGTTCAGCGAATTGCTGATCATCATCGAGCCATCGTTCAGGCGCTCGATGGCGCGTTCCGACAGCAGACGCGCTTCGTCGCTCGCTTCGAGAACCTTGCGCTGATCGTCGTCAAGCGCCCTTACGGTTCCCTGGAGTTCGACGTATTCGTTGCGAAGATGGCCGAAGGAATCGATGACTCCCTGCACAATGCCGGCCACATCCGAACAGCCTACGGTTACCTTGCCGCAAGCCTCCGGAATCTGGTCGAGAGCCGATGCCCCGCGTGCATCAATTGCGCTCAGTTCCATGGTTGGATGACCCCCTTTTGGTCTCGTTCATCGCCGCGTCTAAATGAGGATGGTTAGCGGACAGTTAAGGCGATCATTCGAAAATGAGTGGCAAAGGAAGACTGGTGCAGGCGCAAGACACGCGCTAGAGCCTGCCCCATGTTCTTCAATTTCGTCGACGAGCTTCGCGCTGCGGGCATTCCCGCCAGCTTCAAGGAACACCTTACGCTGATCGAGGCGCTAGATCGCGACGTGATCGAACAGTCGCCCGAAGCGTTTTACTACCTTTCGCGCGCGACCTTCGTGAAGGACGAAGGCCTCCTCGACCGGTTCGACCAGGTCTTCCAGAAGGTCTTCAAGGGCATCCTCACCGACTACGGCCAGAACCCGGTCGACATTCCGGAAGACTGGCTGAAAGCCGTCGCCGACAAGTTCCTCACCGAAGAGGAGATGGCCGAGATCGAAAAGCTCGGTTCCTGGGACGAGATCATGGAGACGCTGAAAAAGCGGCTCGAGGAACAGGAAAAACGCCACCAGGGTGGCAACAAGTGGATCGGTACCGGGGGCACCTCGCCTTACGGCAATTCAGGATACAACCCCGAAGGCGTGCGCATTGGCGGCGAAAGCAAGCACAAGCGCGCGCTCAAGGTGTGGGACAAGCGCGAGTTCAAGAACCTCGACAACACCAAGGAACTGGGCACGCGCAACATCAAGATGGCGCTGCGACGCCTGCGCCGCTTCGCCCGCGAAGGCGCGGCCGACGAGCTTGATCTTGACGCGACGATCGATGGCACGGCCAAGCAGGGCTGGCTCGACATTCACATGCGCCCGGAACGCCACAACGCGGTGAAGCTGCTGCTCTTCCTCGACGTCGGCGGTTCGATGGACCCCTTCATCAAGCTGTGCGAGGAGCTGTTCAGCGCCGCGACGACCGAGTTCAAGAACCTCGAGTTCTTCTATTTCCACAACTGCCTCTACGAAGGCGTGTGGAAGGACAACCGCCGCCGCTGGCAGGAACGCACCAAGACGTGGGACGTGCTCCACAAATACGGGCACGACTACAAGGTGATCTTCGTGGGTGATGCCGCGATGAGCCCCTATGAGATCACCCATCCGGGCGGCAGCGTCGAACATATGAACGAGGAAGCGGGCGCGGTGTGGATGCAGCGCCTGGTCAACACCTATCCGGCAACCGTCTGGCTCAATCCCGTGCCTGAAAAGCAGTGGAGCTATTCACAGTCGACGAAGGTGATGAAGCAGCTGGTCAACGACCGGATGTACCCCCTTACCCTCGACGGGCTCGACGATGCGATGCGCGAACTGAGCCGCAAGGCCGGCGCCTGACGTGAACCAGTCGCGCTTCGCCGCGGTCCGGGCGCGGCTAGAGGCCTATGATCCCGGTCCGGGCTGGCGCCTGTGGCTCTACGAGTTCCTGCTGTTCGGCTTCAAGCAGGCCTGGGCCTGCCTCTTCGGCGGTCTGATGCTCGCGCTGCTGCTGGGGACCTTTCTCTTCTATCCGGAAGACGCGCCGCTCTATCGCTACGATTTCCTGACACTGGCAGCGCTCGCGATCCAGGTCGGCATGCTGGCGCTGCGGCTCGAAACGTGGTCCGAGGCCAGGGTCATCCTGATCTTTCACGTGGTCGGCACGGTGATGGAACTGTTCAAGACCGCTGCCGGATCGTGGGTCTATCCCGAGCCTGCGTTGCTACGCATCGGGGATGTCCCGCTGTTCTCCGGCTTCATGTATGCCGCCGTCGGCAGCTACATCGCGCGGGTCTGGCGGATCTTCGACTTTCGCTACACCAACTACCCGCCGCGCTGGGCCACGTGGCTGCTCGCCGCCGCCATCTATATCAACTTCTTCGCCCACCACTGGCTGCCCGACATCCGGCTTGCGCTGTTTGCAGTTACGATCGTGCTGTTCTGGCGGACCCGCGTGCACTTCCGGAACTGGCGCGCGCACCGCTGGATGCCGTTGCTCCTCGGCTTCCTGCTCGTTGCCCTCTTCATCTGGGGCGCGGAAAACATCGGGACCTTTGCGCGCGCCTGGACCTATCCCGAACAAGAGGACGGGTGGCGCATGGTCAGCCTTGCCAAGCTCGGCAGCTGGTTCCTGCTGATGCTGATAAGCTTCGTCCTGGTCGCCCTCGTCTCGCCGGTACGCGAGCCCGACTAGTCCTGCTTGTCGAGCTCGTCGTTCAGGCGAAGCGAACAGCGCCAGAAGAAGAACGCCGGGACCACGCCGAGGAGCGTTGCTCCGTAAAGCACGTAGCGCACGCTGTCCTCGCCGTAGGTCGGCTGAAGCACATCCGACAGCATGCCGAAGAACAGCGGTCCGAGGCCAAGCCCGATGAGATTCTGGAAGAACAGCAGGACAGCCGCGGCAATGGCCCGGGCCCGGAGCGGCACAAGGCCCTGCACGCTCGAATAGGTCGGACCGTAGTAGAGCGAGTTGCACAGCGTCGGTACGATGAGCAGGACAAGCGCCAGCATCCAATTGTCGCTCATGAAGGCAAACAGAGCGAAGGGAATGGTCGCAACCATACCGACGGCAGGCGCGGTAAGCACATGGCGCCGGTTCTGCGATCCGAAGCGGTCGGCCAGATACCCACCGAGGACCGTGCCCGCGATACCTGCACCACCGTTTACGAGACCGAAGTAGAGACCCGTTTCACCCGGCGTCAGGCCGTGGGTGCGCTGGAAGAAAATCGTGATCCAGGTGGTCTTGCCATAGGCGAGAAAAGCGGCCGCCGAACCAGCAATCACCAACAGGATGAAGGCGCGCGAGCTGAACATCGACCGCAGCGCTTCCTTCATCGGCATTTGCTCTGCCGTCTTGGTCGTCGTCGCCTGCTGCAGCATCCCCGTGCGCCGGGGGTCCTTGAGGATCATCACCACAAACACAGCAAGGGCAACGCCCGGTAGCCCGACAATGAGGAAGGCGTTGCGCCACCCCACCGTATCCGCCAGCAGACCGCCGATCAGCATGCCGAGCAGCGTGCCGATTGGAATGCCGAGCGCGTAAAAGGCCAGCGCGGAAGCGCGCTTTGCCGGTTCCACCAGGTCTGCAATCAGCGAATGGGCCGGCGGCGTACATCCGGCCTCACCCACACCCACGCCAATACGGGCGAGCAGCAGCTGAATGAAGTTCTGCGCAAGGCCGCACAGCGCGGTCATCGCCGACCACACGGCAAGCGCGGTTCCGATCAGGATAGGCCGATTGGTGGTTGGTCGGTCGGAAAACCGCGCAATGGGTATGCCAAGCACGGTGTAGAACAGCGCGAACGCAAGGCCGGTCATCAGGCCGATTTCCGTGTCGCTCAGCCCCAGTTCGAGGCGGATCGGTTCGGCCAGAATGTTAACGATCTGCCGATCGACGAAATTGAAAATGTATACAATCAGCAGGATCCACAGGGTGACCCTGACCGAAGTGCCGGTCTGCTTGGCTGCCGCAGTCGCCATTGATCTCTCTCCCGAAGCGCGGGTATGCCCGTCGCTTTCAGGCAAGCTTCCTTGATTACGTCACTTCGTCAAGGCCGTTGGTCGAAAATCGAAAAGAAGGTTGGTTGCATCAACCGTAGATGAGGTGCGGGGCGATGGTCTCTCTCCACGCCTGCTCGTCGGCTCCTGCGATTTCCTCGAGATCGTCGGGCACCGCGTTGGGATCGTCGACCCACTCGCGCAAGGCCGGCCCGCCGTTGATCACATCGATCGCAAGCCGGTCGAACTCGTACTCATACGGAAAGTCCCGCCACAGCGGGTATTCGGGGTACAGCGTCCGGATCGCCTTGAACGCCAACGCCTGCAGCCGCCAGGGCTTGAAAGCGTGGTGATCGTAGAACGCGCCCTCCGCGTGGATCATGATGCCGTTGCACAGCGATCCTGAGTGCTTGTGGAAGGTGGGTTCGAACCAGCATTCGCGCAGCGCGCAGCCGCGCAGCCAGGCAGGGGCGAGTTTCTGCATCTCGCCGAGCACCGCCTTGGCATCGACATCGGGTGCGCCGAACAGCACTTCGAGCGGACGCGTGGTTCCCCTGCCCTCGCTTAGCGTCGTCCCTTCCAGCATAACCGTCCCGGCATAGGCGCGAGCCATGTTGAGGCTCGCCGCGTTCGGGCTCGGATTGATCCAGATGCGGTCTTCAGGCCACCCGTAACCCGGTGCGTGGCCGGGCTTCCACCCAGTCATTTCCACGACCTTTAGATCGACGTCGAGGTTGAAGTGGGCGACGAACCACTGGGCCATTTCGCCCATGGTCATCCCGTGCCGCATCACCATGGGCGCTGCACCGACGAAACTTTCCTGGCCCGGCAAAAGCAAGGTCCCTTCGACCGGACCTCCGGCAGGGTTCGGGCGGTCGAGCACCCACACGCTCTTGTTCGCCTTTGCAGCCTCTTCGAGGAGGTAGAGCAGCGTGGTCACGAAGGTGTAGATGCGGCAGCCGAGGTCCTGCAGGTCGAACAGGAACACATCCGCGCTCGACATCATCTGACCGGTCGGACGACGCACTTCGCCATAAAGGCTGAAGACGGGGATGCCGAAGTGCGGATCGGTCTCGTCCGCGGTCTCGACCATGTTGTCCTGCTTGTCGCCCTTCAGACCATGCTGCGGTCCGAAGGCAGACGTCACGTTCACGCCGCGCGCGATCAGAGCGTCGAGGCTGTGCTCAAGGCTCGACGTCACGGAGGCCGGATGGGCCACCAGCGAAACGCGCTTGCCTTCAAGCTCCTGGCGCAGCCCTTCCTCGGCAAGCAGGCGGTCGATGCCGAAACGCACGCTCACAGCCGGCCCGCCAGGTGCCAGTCGCGGCACACGGTCGAGTGGAATTCGGGCTTCCCGTCCTCGAAGGCGAGCGCCCAGAACTGGATGTTGCCCTCCTTGTCCTCGACAATGCCATTGAGCGCGACCGCGGCCGGGAGGGGAAGTTCGGACTCAATCTCGCAGCTAAGCTCGAGCGTTGTCTCGTCGTGCGACGATACGATTGCGACCTCCGCCGGCGCATCGCGGCTGTTGAGCCGGAAATCGTCGAAATCATAGCAAGCCCAGCGGGTCGAAGGTGATAGGTTGAACTCGCGGTAGTAGCTCCCGCCCTCCGGCTGCCAGAAAATCTCGAAGCAGGTGGTTTTCCAGAGATTGTCCATCCGCTCCGGCTCACGCGTTTCGGGCACCTTGATTGCGCCGATGTCGCCGTGGAAACGAAACCGGGCCGCGCAGCCTTTATCGGTGGGGTGGATTTCCGCTTCGACCTTGGTGATCGGGCCAGCGTCGCAATGGGGGTGGAGAACTAGCTGTCGCATTGCCTCTGCTATTGCCGAGGCGCCAACAGCTCGCAAGACGTTTACAGGCGGATGCGGAAAAATCGCGGGCTCACAGCCAATTGCGATGACGTTCGGGTCAATATCTGACACTCCACCATCTGTGGCCGCGACAGTCGCGGCCTTGAGTCGGGATCGCATCATGAAAACGATTGCTCTCGCAGCGCTCGCTGCCCTTGCCGCCACTAGTGCAACAGCACAGCAAGACAGGACCTACAGCCTCGATGGCGGAACGGCGATTACGCTTTCCTCGGGCTGGGAGCACAAGCAGCTGGAAAACCCGGCCATGCGGATGGCTTCCATGCGTGAAATGATGCGGGGGGCGAGCGAAACACGCCTTAGGAAAGGCGAAACCGGCGTGCTTGTGAGCTACATGCACTTCAAGACCGATGCCCCCGCCAAGGAGATGAACCAAGAGGAACTCGCTTCGCTCGCCGAGCTCGCTCGCAAGTCTGCCGCGCAATATTTGCGATCCTCGGTTGAAACCGAAGCAGCCGTGCGCAGCGCTATCGTCGGGAACACGGGCATCGCCATGGCAACGCTGACCGCGCGCGACGGCGAATCGTTCAATGTCCGCGCCGGCTATCCCGGAGGCTGCGTGACTACCGGGAGCATGCGACGCGGCAGTGCTGCCTGGGCGATCTCCGTCGCATCGAAGAGCTGCGAAAGCGCAACGCATATCGAGGCTGTCGAAGCGCTGTTTGCGCCGAGCGAAGAGTAAAGCCCGCTTGCACGCCGCGCGCCGCGTGCTAGGCGCGCCAACATCATGAGCACCTACACATCCGATCTCCTGCGCCTGCTCGACGAGCGTGGCTACATCCACCAGCTGACCGACGCCGAGGGCCTCGACGCCCTCGCCTCCAAGCAGGTGGTGCCGGGCTATATCGGCTTCGACGCGACTGCACCGTCGCTGCATGTCGGCAGCCTGGTGCAGATCATGATGCTGCGCCGGCTGCAGCAGGCCGGACACAAGCCGATCGTGGTGATGGGCGGCGGCACGACCAAGGTGGGCGATCCGAGCGGCAAGGACGAGAGCCGCAAGATGCTGACTGATGCGGATATCGAAGCGAACATCGCCGGTATCCGCCAAGTCTTCGAGCGGCTCCTGACCTTTGGCGACGGCCCCACCGATGCGGTGATGGTCAACAACGACGAATGGCTGAGCCAGCTGGGCTATATCGAGCTGCTGCGCGACGTTGGCCCGCATTTCACCATCAATCGCATGATGACCTTCGATTCGGTCAAGCTGCGGCTCGACCGCGAGCAGCCGCTGACCTTCCTCGAATTCAACTACATGATCCTGCAGGCCTACGATTTCCGCGAGCTTGCTCAGCGCTATGGCTGCCGCTTGCAGATGGGTGGAAGCGACCAGTGGGGCAACATCGTCAACGGCATGGAGCTGGCCCGCCGCATGGACGGCAGCGACCTGTTCGGCCTCACCACACCTTTGCTCACCACCGCCGACGGTGCGAAGATGGGTAAGACGGCCGCCGGCGCCGTCTGGCTCAACGAGGACCAGCTGCCGAGCTACGATTTCTGGCAGTACTGGCGCAATGTCGACGACCGCGATGTGGGCCGTTTCCTGCGCCTGTTCACCGATATCGAGCTTGACGAAATCGCACGCCTGGAAGCGCTTGAGGGCGCCCAGATCAACGAGGCGAAGACGGTTCTTGCCAACGCGGTAACCACGCTCGTTCGGGGTCCCGAAGCGGCCCGGCTGGCCGAACAGACCGCATCGGAAACCTTTGCCGGCGGCGGCGCGGGTGCCGACCTGCCGACCCTATCCGTCGGAGATGAAGGCATGCGCATTGGCGCGGTACTGACGGCCCTCGGCTTCACGGCATCCAACGGGGAAGCCAAGCGCAAGCTCGCCGAAGGTGCGGTGAAGATCGACGGCGAGGCGGTGAGCGACCCCGGGTTCCTCGTCAGCGTTGGCGAGGGCGCCGAATCCAAGCTCAGCCTCGGCAAGAAAAAGCACGCGGTAATCCGTCGCTAACCATCGACGAAGCGTGCTCACAATCGGCCGTGAGCGTTCTCAGTTTACCAATTAGCAGCCTTTTAAGCGCATAAGGCTGCTTGATTGTTTTAACTAAGAGGGATCGCCAGCCGATGGGTGCAGGAGCACAACTCAGCGTAACCGACCAGCGGCGCATGGCGCGCCACCCGGTCGATCATCCTGTAATCGCCGAGCATTTCGGCAAGGGTGACGTGCGCCTTCACATCGCCAACATTTCCGCAAACGGCTTCATGGTCGACAATGCGGATGGCATCAATCGCGGCGACCGCGTGATCGTTCGCCTGCCGATCGTAGGCCGAATCGAAGCCTACGCCATCTGGACTCGCGACAACCGCGCCGGTTTCCAGTTCGAGCGCATCATCCGCGTGGACGACTTCCTCTCGCTGATCGACACGCTTCAGCCGAACCCGCGTCTTCGCAAGCTGCGCTAGTCCGCAACAGCTTCTACTAGAACAAAAAGCAGGCCCGTCTTCACAACCGAAGGCGGGCCTGCCATGCGTCCGGCGTGAGCGAAACGACTGCGCCTTCTCCCGATAGCTCCCCGCTGCGGATCGCGAACTTCCGCGCCTATTGGGTGAGCCGCCTGTCGATGACGCTGGCGCAATACGCGATGATGCTGATCATCGGGTGGCAGACGTATAATATCGCACGCGATGGCGGGATGAGCGTGGCCGGAGCTTCGGGGCAGCTCGCGCTGATCGGCCTCCTGCAGTTTGTCCCACTCTTCCTGCTAACACCCTTCTCCGGCTGGGCAGCCGATCAGTTCGACCGGCGCAACATCGCCCGGATGACGGTGCTGGCCCAACTGGGCTGTGCTGGGGCGCTTGCCTTCCTGACCTGGAACGAGGCGCTTTCGCTCCCCGCCCTGTTCGGTGTCGCGATTGTTCTCGGCATCGTGAGGGCCTTCAACGGGCCGGCGCTGTCGGCGCTTGCGCCGAACCTCGTGCCCAAGGCTATCCTGCCCAACGCCATCGCCCTGTCGAGCATCGCCTGGCAGGTGGGCATGATCGTGGGCCCGGCAATCGGCGGCTACACTTACGCAATCCTGCCTGCCCTGCCCTATATGGTGGCGTGCGGACTGTTCGCGGTCTCGCTTCTCGCTCTGGGCTTCATCGGCAAGGTTCCGCAGCCCGCGCGCGAGGCGAACAAGCGGCCGATCCACCAGATGGTCGAAGGCCTGCGCTATGTGGTGCGCAACAAGATGGTCCTGGGTGCGATAACCCTCGATCTCTTCGCCGTCTTTCTCGCGGGCGCGACCGCGCTGTTCCCGGTCTATGCGCGCGATATTCTCGAGGTCGGCGAGACGGGTCTTGCGCAGCTAGCCATGGCGCCTGCCGTCGGTGCGGCCCTCACAGCATTGTGGTTCAGCTTCCGTCCGCTGAAGACCAATGTGGGTCCCAAGATGCTCTGGGCCGTCGCCATTTTCGGGCTCGCGACGGTTGTCTTCGGTCTTTCCGAGAGCATGCCCTTGAGCCTCGCCATGCTGTTCATCGTTGGCGCAGCCGACATGTTCAGTGTTTATATCCGCCAGTCGCTGATCCAGCTGCATACGCCCGACGACAAGCGCGGCCGTGTATCTTCGGTCAGCCTTCTGACCATCAGCGCCTCGAACGAGTTCGGCGATTTCTTCTCCGGCAGCCTTGCCTATCTCGTCGGCCCCGTGCTGGCCGTGGTTGGCGGCGGAGCGGGAGCGATCGTGACCGTCGCGCTCTGGTCTCGAATATTCCCCGTGCTACGAAACACGCGGACCTTTGACCCTCCACCCGAATTGCTAGACACTCCCCCGGAAGAAAAATTGAAGGAGCAGATGCCATGAAAGCCGACTCCGTCCTCGCCACCATTGGCGGCACCCCGCACATCCGCCTCTCGCGCCTCTTCCCCGACCACGAGGTCTGGGTGAAGAACGAGCGCGCCAATCCCGGCGGTTCGATCAAGGACCGCATCGGCCTCGCCATGATCGAGGATGCGGAAAAGGCGGGCAAGCTCAAGGAAGGTGGCACGATCATCGAGCCGACCAGTGGCAACACCGGTATCGGCCTTGCGATGACCGCTGCGGTCAAGGGCTACAAGCTGATCCTGGTCATGCCCGAAAGCATGAGCGTGGAGCGCCGCCGCCTGATGCTGGCCTATGGCGCGACCTTCGATCTTACGCCCAAGGAAAAGGGCATGAAGGGCGCGATCGAGCGCGCGCAGGAACTGGTCGAGAAGACCGAAGGCGCCTGGATGCCGAGCCAGTTCGACAACGAAAGCAACTGGAAGGTTCACGCGCGCACTACGGCGCAGGAAATCCTCGCAGACTTCGCAGATACGCCGATCGATGCGCTGATTACCGGCGTCGGCACCGGCGGGCACCTGACCGGCTGCGCGGAAGTGCTCAAGGAAACCTGGCCCGAGATGAAGGCCTGGGGTGTTGAGCCCGAGCTTTCGCCCGTCATCAGCGGTGGCCAGCCCGGCCCGCACCCGATCCAGGGCATTGGGGCGGGTTTCATTCCCGGCAACCTCCACACGGACGCCATCGAAGGCGCGATCCAGGTCGACGCGGCGGACGCGAAGGAAATGGCCCGCCAATGCGCGGTGAAGGAAGGTTTGCTGGTCGGCATTTCAAGCGGTGCCACCCTTGCCGCCATCAAGAAGAAGCTGGCCGAACTGCCCGCAGGAAGCCGCGTGCTCGGCTTCAATTATGACACGGGCGAGCGCTATCTCTCGGTGCCGGACTTCCTGCCCGAATGATGGAGTTCGAGAAGGTCGAATACAGCGACGAGGCGGTCGAGCTGACCGCCTTGGCCGCGCGCCCTGACGGAAAGCCCCGCGCGGCGATCGCGATCTACCCGACCTTCATGAACTCGACGCCCGGGGTTGAGGTCAAGGCCGAGCGATTGGTCGAGGCGGGATATTCCGTTTTGATCGGGGATTTCTATGGCCCCGATGCCCCGTCCAATTTCGATGAGGCCTTTGCGGCCATGGCTGCCTTGCGCAGCGATCCGCCTGCAATGCGCCAGAGGCTTCGCGCGACGCTGGACTTGCTGCGAAGCCGCGAACCCGATGCCCCACAGCTGGCCATCGGCTTCTGCCTGGGCGGGATGGCTGTGCTCGAAATGGCCCGCGACGGAGAGGATCTGGCCGCCGTGGTCAGCTTCCACGGGCTGCTTGAGACCGCCCTGCCCGCCAACAAGCCGATTATCCCGCGAATCCTCGTGTGTCATGGCGACGCAGATTCGCTTGTCCCTCGCGAGCAGGTGACCGGTTTCTGGTCCGAGATGGACGCGGTGAAAGCTGATTGGCACCTCCACAGCTACGCCGGGGTCGAACACGGCTTTACCAACCCGCGCATGCTCGATGGCAGTGCCAATCCCGCCTACGACGCCAGCGCCGATCGCCAGAGCTGGGCGGCCATGCATTCCCTCTTCGACGAAGTGCTCGGCTGAAACGAAAAGGCCCGAGCTGAAGCCCGGGCCTTTCCCTTGTTCGAGATCAAACGCTTACGCGGCGGTTGCGAAGGCGTCTTCGCCAAGCGCCATCAGGCTCTCGCTGCCGGCTTCGAGCTTGCGGCGCAGCGCGCCGGCGTCGGGCAGGAAGCGGTCCATGTAGTAGCGCGCGGTGGCAAGCTTGCCTTCGTAGAACGCGGTGTCGTCGGTGCCGTCAGCCAGAGCCGCCTGAGCGACCTTGGCCATGCGCAGCCACATCCAGCCCAGCGTCACGATGCCCATGATGTGCATGTAGTGATGCGCGCCCGCGCCGAGGTGGTTGGGGTTCTGCATCGCGTTGTTCATGAACCACATGGTCGCGGCCTGCTGCTGGCCGAGAGCCTTTTCGAGCTGTTCGGCCATCCCGCCCAGCTGCTCGTCGCCCTTGGCCGCCGCGATGTCTTCGCCGACTGCCTTGAAGAAGGCCTGGATCGCCGCGCCGCCCTTGCTGGCGAGCTTGCGGCCGCACAGGTCCATCGCCTGCACGCCATTGGTGCCTTCGTAGATCTGGGCGATACGCGCATCGCGCACGAACTGGCTCATGCCCCATTCCTCGATGTAGCCGTGGCCGCCGAAGACCTGCTGCATGTTGGTGGCAACTTCATAGCCCTTGTCGGTGCCATAGCCCTTGATGACCGGGGTCAGCAGGCCAATCATCGCATCCGCTTCGGCGCGTTCTTCTTCGGTCTGGGCCTTGTGCGTGAGGTCGACCTGGAGGGCGCCCCACAGGCACAGGGCGCGCATGCCTTCGGTGAAGGCCTTGGCGTCCATTAGCATGCGGCGCACGTCGGGGTGGACGAAGATCGGGTCGGCCTGCGCTTCGGGCTCTGCCGGACCAGTCAGCGCGCGGCCCTGGCGACGGTCGAGCGCATAGGCAACGGCGTTCTGGTAAGCGACTTCGGCTTGGCTCAGGCCCTGGATGCCGACGCCGAGACGCGCGGCGTTCATCATGATGAACATGGCGGCGAGACCCTTGTTCTCTTCGCCAACCATCCAGCCCGTCGCGCCGTCATAGTTGAGAACGCAGGTCGAGTTCGCGTGGATGCCCATCTTGTGCTCGATCGAGCCGCACATCACGCCGTTGCGCTCACCCGGAGTGCCATCATCGTTGACGAGGAACTTCGGCACCACGAAGAGCGAAATGCCCTTGGTGCTATCGGGCGCACCAGGCGTCTTGGCGAGAACGAGGTGAATGATGTTCTCGCTCATGTCGTGCTCGCCAGCCGAGATGAAGATCTTGGTGCCGGTGATCGAATAGCTGCCGTCCGCCTGCGGTTCGGCCTTGGTGCGGATCATGCCGAGGTCGGTGCCGCAATGCGGTTCGGTCAGGTTCATGGTGCCGGTCCATTCGCCGCTCACCATCTTCGGGAGATACATCTCCTTCTGTTCGTGGCTGCCCTTGGCGATCAGCGCGGAGATCGCGCCGTTGGTGAGGCCCGGATACATGCCGAACGCCTGGTTCGCGCTGGAGATGTATTCTTCCATCACGAAGCCCAGCACATGCGGCATGCCCTGCCCGCCGAATTCCTCCGGATGCGCCAGCGTGCCCCAGCCCGCTTCGCGGAACTGGTCAAACGCTTCCTTGAAACCCTTCGGCGTGGTCACCGAACCGTCTTCGTGACGGGTGCAGCCTTCCTGGTCGCCCGACAGGTTGAGCGGCGCGAGCACCTCGGCGCAGAACTTGCCGCCTTCGTTCACCACCGCGTCGGTGACGTCGGGAGACGCCATCTCGAAACCCGGCAGATTGCCGTAATTCGAAAGGTCGAGCATCTCGTTGATGATAAAGCGCGTATCACGGGTAGGTGCGGAGTAGATGGGCATCTGCGTGTCCTTGGGTATTAGTATTGAGACGGGTCTCGCCGGGGAGGCTAATCAGTCGAGATCGAGCGTTTTGATCTGCTCGATGAATTCGCTCAGCTCCTTGATCGAGCTGTCGATGTCGTCCCGCTGTTCTTTCAGCTTGGCGACATGCGCTTCGCACTTCTCGACCGTGACGCGGCGCTGTTCGACGCGTCCATCTCCAAGATCGTAGAGGTCGATCATTTCGCGGATTTCGGTGAGCGAGAAGCCGACGTTCTTGGCGCGCATGATCCACGCCAGACGAGCGCGGTCGCGCTTGGAATAGATGCGGGTCAGGCCAATGCGCGAGGGCGCGATCAGGCCTTCGTCCTCGTAGAAGCGGAGGGCGCGGGCCGTGCAGCCGAATTCGCTGGTCAGGTCGGAAATCGAATACTGCTCGCGGCCGAGCTCGTCAGGCCGCTCGATATGGGCGCCTGCATGGCGGCGATCGCCTTGTTGAGCGGAAAGATCGTTGGGAAGCGGCTGTGTCATGCCCTTCCCATAACCCAACGTTTACGTAAGCGTCAAGTCTTGACGGGTTGGAGAGCATCGTCCTCCAGGACACGATAGAAACAGCTTTCCGCACCCGTGTGACAGGTGGGCCCTGCAGGCGTACAAGAAAGGACCAGCGCGTCCTGGTCGCAGTCCACCAGCATCTCTTCTACCTTCAGAATGTGCCCCGAGGTCTCGCCCTTCTTCCACAGCTTGCCCCGCGATCGCGAATGGAAATGTGCCACTCCGGTTGCGCGGGTGGCCTCAAGTGCTTCGGCGTCCATGAAGGCCACCATCAGGACTGCGCGCGTCGCGTGATTCACCACCACAGCGCTCAACAAGCCCTTGTCATCGAACTTTGGCATGAAGCGCGTTCCTGCCTCGCGTTCGGTTTTCGTCGTCACGGATAAGCCTTCCAATTGTATCGATGCGACATGCTTGTTGCACGATAACCACAAAGTCGAGCCAAAATCGGACATTAATGCAGATGTAGGTTTGATGACTCGATGGTTTCGGGAACAAATGGCCTCGCAGGTTCACAAGGCCTGCCCACCGGAGCATCGGTGCCAGCAGAGCGCCAGGTTCAGGGGGTCAACGGATCCGCAGCCGCGATCGAGGGTTTGCGCGGCGCATCCGAAAACGATGAGGGATGGACCGAGAGTGTATGCTGGGGGGCTACACTCAGGCCGCAAGGCAGGTCCGGTATAATTCGTCACGTGGCGCCCGGGATCGCAAGGTCCCGGGCGTTTCGTTTGACGCTAGGTGTCGAGCGCCTCGTCGAGCACCCGTGAGAAGCACGCAATCCGCACAGAGGCCGCGCCGCTGCGCTTCAGGGCGGCGACGCAGGCTGTGCTGGTTGCGCCGCTCGTGAGCACGTCATCGACCAGCACGACGGACCTGCCCTGGATGCACGGCAGCCTGCTGGCCTTTACGGCGATTGCCCCTGACAACGCCCGGGTTCGGGCCTTCCTGCCCAACCCGCCGAGCGACGGCGTGGCCCTTGTCCGCACGAGGCCATCGACGCACACCGATCCGTGCCCGAGCCGGGCCAGTTCCTGCGCCAATAGCCCCGCCTGATTATAGCCCCGCTGCCAGAGACGATTGCGGTGCAAAGGGACGGGCACGAGGACGTATGGATCGCCTTGGCTTTCCGGTAGTCGCGCGGCGATCAGGCGCGCCAGCATGGGGGCTAGCGCGATCCGGCGTCCATGCTTGAAGGCCAGGACCAGCTTGCGGGCAGTGTCGGTATAGAGCGTACCCGCCGCGATCCCATCGTGTTTCGGAGGAGACGCAAGGCAGGGTCCACACACTGCGCCTGCGCCAGGTCCGCGCGCACCGAAAGGTCGCTGGCAGGCGCTGCAACAAGGTTCTGAAGGAATGACCAGATCATCCCAGCAGGCGGTACATAGTCCACCATGTTCGCCCACCCCTTCCCCGCAGGCCGGGCAGCGCGGCGGGTAGATGAAATCGAGCACGGGCGCGATGCTGCGACTGATCAGGCGGCTTGTCGACACCTTCCCATGCTGCGCGTCTTGCGCACCGGTTGCAAGCGCGGCAGGGGTCGGGCTGATGGCCACCACCGCCCCGCCCCGCATCTTTTCTCGCTCGCGCCGCATTGCCGGCCTGCGCCGCGCCCGCGTGCGTCAGTCGCAGCGCGACGCGGCGCGCTATATCCTCGACGACATGGTCGAAGACGTGCTCGACCGGCTGGAATTCATTCGTCTGGCCCCGGCCCGCGTGCTGGTCATCGGGGACTGGACCGGCACCCTCGCCTTGTCGCTACGCGGGGCCGGATCGGAAGTGGTCGAACACGATGTCGCCTCGCTCGATGAAGAGCAGCCGATTGGCGAAGGCCCGTTCGACCTCGTGGCGAGCCTCTCCTCAGTCGATCGGGTCAACGACCTGCCCGGTGCGCTGCTGCATATGCGCAACGCGCTAGCCGAGGATGGCATGATGATCGCCAGCTTTCTCGGGGCCGGAAGCCTGCCCAACTTGCGCAAGGCCATGCTAGCTGCAGAGCCCGATCGCCCCGCGCCGCGTATGCATCCGCTGGTCGACAACCAAGCGGCTTCTGCGCTGTTGCAACGCGCGCTGTTCAAACGCCAGGTAGTCGACGGGCGCAGCCTGTCGGTATCCTACGGATCGCTCGACCGTCTGGTGGCCGACCTGCGTGACCAGGGCCTAACGAGCGCTCTTGCGACCACGCCCCCTGCCCTCGGCAAGGCCGCCAAAGCACGCGCCGAAGCCGCCTTCCTCGAGGGGGCAAACGATAAGGGCCGGGTTCTCGAAACCTTCGAGATCCTGACCCTTACCGGTTGGAAAGACTAGCGAAGATTTGCCTGCGCTGCGGCAAGCCTGGCAATCGGCACCCGGTAGGGTGATGCGCTGACGTAATCGAGGCCGGTCTCTTCGCAGAAGGCGATGCTCGCCGGATCCCCGCCGTGTTCGCCGCAGATACCCAGCTTGATGTCCCCGCGCGTCGCACGCCCGCGTTCGGCTGCAAGCTCCACAAGCTGACCCACGCCGTCGACATCGAGGCTGACGAACGGATCGCGGGCGAAGATGCCCTTGTCGACATAGGTCGTCAGGAAGCGGCCCGCGTCATCGCGGCTCACCCCGAGTGTGGTCTGGGTGAGGTCGTTGGTGCCGAAGCTGAAGAACTCGCCCACCTCGGCGATCTCTCCCGCCATCAGCGCGGCGCGCGGCAGTTCGATCATGGTGCCAACGAGGTAGTCGACGCTCTTGCCGGTGGCCGCGAAGACCTCCTGCGCCACGCGGTCGACGACTGCCTTTAGGAGCTCCAGCTCGCGGCGCGTGGCGACGAGCGGGATCATGATCTCCGGCACCGGCGCTTCACCGCTGTCCTTGGCGACCTGGCAGGCCGCCTCGAAGATCGCGCGCGCCTGCATTTCGTAGATTTCGGGATAGGTAATCCCCAGGCGGCAGCCGCGATGGCCCAGCATAGGGTTGAACTCGTGCAGCTCGCCGGCGCGGCGACGAAGCTTGTCGATATCGACACCGGTAGCCTCGGCGAGGTCCTCGAACTCGGCATCGCCATGCGGCAGGAACTCGTGCAGCGGCGGGTCGAGCAGGCGGATGGTGCACGGCAGGCCGGCCATGACTTCGAAGATGGTCACGAAATCGCTGCGCTGTTCTGGCAGCAGCTTGTCGAGCGCAGCGCGGCGGCCCTTCTCGCTATCGGCGAGGATCATCTCGCGCACGGCGCTGATTCGCGATGCATCGAAGAACATGTGCTCCGTACGACACAGGCCGATGCCTTCTGCGCCGAACTGGCGCGCCATGCGGCATTCTGTCTCGGTTTCCGCGTTGGTGCGAACGCGCATGCGGCGGTGCTTGTCGGCCCATTCCATGAGCGTGCCGAAGTCGCCCGCCAGTTCCGGTTCGATGGTCGCCACTTCGCCGGCCATGACCTGGCCATTGGCTCCATCGATGGTGATGACGTCACCTTCCTTGAGCTCGCGATTGCCGATGGTCAGCGCGCGGCCTTCGCGGGCAATTGCCACTTGCGATGCGCCGGACACACACGGACGGCCCATGCCGCGCGCCACAACGGCGGCGTGGCTGGTCATACCGCCGCGCGCGGTCAGGATACCGGTCGCCGCGTGCATGCCGTGAATGTCCTCGGGCGATGTCTCCACGCGGACGAGGATCACCTTCTCGCCGCGGTTCGCCCACAGCTCGGCGGTGTCGGCATCGAGCACGATCTTGCCGCTCGCCGCGCCGGGCGAGGCAGGCAGGCCCGTGGTCAGCACATCGCGCGGCGCCTCGGGATCGAGCGTCGGGTGAAGCAGCTGGTCCAGGGCCATCGGGTCGACGCGCAGGATCGCGGTCTTCTCGTCGATCAGTCCTTCGCCGACCATATCGACCGCGAGCTTGAGCGCGGCCTTGGCCGTCCGCTTGCCGCTGCGGGTCTGGAGCAGCCAGAGCTTGCCCTGCTGCACGGTGAACTCGATGTCCTGCATATCGTTGTAGTGCCGTTCGAGCAGGTCGAAGAGATGCGCCAGTTCCTTGAAGGCTTCGGGCATGGCTTCTTCCATGCTCGGCTTGTCGGCGCCCGCTTCTTCGCGCGCGGCCTTGGTCAGGTACTGCGGCGTGCGGATCCCCGCGACCACGTCCTCGCCCTGCGCGTTGACCAGCCATTCGCCGTAATAGGCTTTCTCGCCGGTCGAGGGGTTGCGGGTGAAGGCAACGCCGGTGGCGCTGGTGTCGCCCATGTTCCCGAACACCATGGCCTGCACGTTCACCGCCGTGCCCATGTCATGCGGGATGTCGTTGAGGCGGCGGTATACCTTTGCGCGTTCGGTATCCCAGCTGTCGAAGACGGCGCTGATCGCGCCCCAGAGCTGTTCGACCGGATCCTGCGGGAACGGCTTGCCGATTTCCTGCTCGACGATCGCCTTGTACTCGGCGACTAGCGCTTTCCATTCCTCGGCCGAGAGTTCGGTGTCGGCGTAATAGCCGTTGTCTTCCTTGGCGATTTCGAGCGCTTCTTCGAAGAGGCCGTGATCGACGCCGAGCACCACGTCTCCGTACATCTGCACGAAGCGGCGGTAGCTGTCCCAGGCGAAGCGTTCATCGCCCGAGGTCTTGGCGAGCCCCTCGACGGTCTCATCGTTAAGGCCAAGGTTGAGAACCGTGTCCATCATGCCCGGCATGGAGATCGCCGCACCCGAACGGACCGAGACGAGCAGCGGGTCGGCGGCGTCACCGAAGCCCTTGCCGACCGTCTTCTCGACATGGGTCAGGGCCGCAGCCACCGCCTCGCGCAGGGACGGTTCGAAATCCGATCCGCCAGCGAGGTACTTGAGGCATTCTTCGGTCGCGATGGTGAAACCGGGAGGTACCGGCAGGCCGATGCTGGCCATTTCGGCGAGGTTTGCGCCCTTGCCGCCGGTGACTGTCTTGTCCTTCTGGCGTGCATTCGAATGCGCAGCGTCTCCGCCGAAAATGAAGACCGTGTCGTTGCTCATGCAGGAAATTCCTAAGCTCTTGGGCGCGGGCGTCCGGGGTGCCTGCGCGAAATGGGTTAGCCCTCGATCCGGCTGAAATCTGCAACATTGTGCACTGCAGCACGAAAGGCTGCAAGCAGATCGAGGCGATGCGCCCGCTTGTTTTCTTCTTGAGCGTTTACCGTCACTTCATCGAAGAAACGGTCGATCGGTGCGCGCAGGGCAGCAAGTGCCGCCATGGCTGCGCCGAAATCTTCCCCGGCAATCGCCTTGGCCGCGGCGGGCTGCGACTGAGCCAGCGCGTCCATCAGCGCCTTCTCGGCCGGCTCGGGTTCGTAGGTGAGCTTCGCATGGCGCTCAGCCATCTTGGCATCGATCACCGCCTTCATGTCGGGATCGTCGACCAGCGCCAGCGGGTCTTCCTCGCCCGTGCGGGCGATCTCACCCTCAATGCCGTGCCAGTCTTCCTTCTTTAGGATGTTGGCTGCACGCTTGTAGCCAGCGAGAAGGTTGGCGCCATCTTCGGACCCGAGGAAGGCAGCCAGTGCCCTCGCCCGCGCTTCCACGCGATCGACGCGCATGTCGGGGCGGCCTTCCCAGCTGCGCGAAGCCTGAATGAAATCGTGGCGCACGCCCTCATCGCGCAACTGAACGGCAAGACGGTCGAGAAGGAAGTCGGCGAGCTTCTCAGCGAGACCCGCGTTCGGACGTCCGTCCCAGGCATGGATAACGGTGTCGAGCGACAGCTTGAGATTGTTCGCCTGCACCAGGCGCAGGTAACCAAGCGCTGCACGGCGGAGCGCGAAGGGATCCTTCGAACCGGTCGGTAGGATGTCGATCTTGAAGAAGCTCAGCAGGTTGTCGAGCTTGTCCGCGAGACTGACGGCAACCGTGGTTGGCGCGGTCGGAACCTCGTCGCTGGCGCCCACGGGCTTGTAATGGTCACGGATCGCTTCGGACACTTCGACCGGCAAGCCTTCCGCCTTCGCGTAATAGCCACCCATGAGGCCCTGCAATTCGGGGAATTCGCCGACCATCTCGGTGACGAGATCGGCTTTGGAGAGTTCGGCCGCTTGGCGTGCAAGCTTGTGGTCCCCATTGGGAGCCTTGGCATCGAACACGAGCCAATCAGCCAGCTTGGCCACACGGTCGACCTTGTCAGCGACCGTGCCCAGCTTTTCGTGGAAGGTGATGCGTTCGAGCCCCTTGGCGTGCTCGGCGAGGGTCTTCTTGCGGTCGACATCCCAAAAGAACCGCGCGTCGGACAGGCGGGCGGCAAGGACCTTGCGGTTGCCGTCAACCACGCGCGCGCCGCCGTCTTCCGCCTCGATATTGGCAGTGCAGATGAAAGCGTTGGCGAGTTCGCCTTTGTCGTCTTCGCAGACGAAGTACTTCTGGTTGACGCGTGCGGTGAGCTGGATTGTCTCGGGCGGGACCTCGAGGAAATCTTCCTCGAAACGGCCGAGCAGCGGGACGGGCCATTCGGTGAGGCCGGCGTTCTCGATGACGAGACCTTCGTCTTCGACCAGCTTGAGACCGGCTTCGCTCGCGACCTTGGCAGCGCCCGAGCGGATCAAGTCTTGGCGCTCCTCATGGTCGACGATGACGTGACCGGCGCGTAGCTTCATCGCGTAATCGTCGGCGTTGCCGATGGTGATGTCGCCCGAGTGGTGGAAGCGGTGTCCCAGGGTCACAGCGCCCGAAGTGACGCCATGCACTTCGCATTCGACGACCTCGTCGCCCAGCAGCGAGACGATGCCCGACAGCGGGCGTACCCAGCGCAAGCTTTCGGTGCTGATCGAAGCTCCGCCCCAGCGCATCGACTTGGGCCAGCTGAATTCGCGGATGATCGCCGGAATGGCCTCGGCAAGCAGGTCCTTCGTCGCCCGGCCCGGGATGTTCTTCACGGCGAAGTAGGTTGGACGGCCCTTAACGTCGCGCACTTCGAGCTGGTCGCGGGTCACGCCATTCTTGCGGCAGAACCCGTCGATCGCCTGGTCCGGTGCGCCCTCGGGCGGACCCTTGGCCTCTTCGCTGACAGCCTCGGTAGCTTCCGGCAGCCCGCGCGCAATCAGCGCAAGGCGGCGCGGGGTCGACCAGACCATGATCTCGCCCGTCGTAACACCGGCCGCGTCCATCTCGCGGCGGAACAGCTTTTCGAGTTCGGCGCGGGCGCCCGCCTGCATCCGGGCGGGGATTTCTTCGCTGCGCAGTTCGAGGAGGAAGTCGCTCATTTCGACCACTCCGGATATTTCTCGGCCCACACGGGCGCTTCCTTTTCCATATGCGCTTCGCAAGCCCCGCGCGCGAGATCGCGGACGCGGCCCATGTAGCTGGCGCGTTCCTGCACGCTGATCACGCCGCGCGCCTGCAGCAGGTTGAAGATGTGGCTGGCCTCCACCGCCTGTTCATACGCGGCGATCGGCACTTCATTGGCGAGCGCGTTCTTGCACTCGGCCTCGGCCTTGTTGAACAGGTCGAACAGCGCATCGGTTTCCGCGACCTCGAAGTTCCACTTCGACATCTGCTTCTCGTTCTCGAGGAAGACGTCGCCATAGGTGACGCCCTGCCCGTTGAAGTCGAGATCGTAGACGTTGTCGACGCCCTGGATGTACATGGCGAGGCGCTCGAGCCCGTAGGTCAGCTCGCCCGCGACCGGCTTGCAGTCGAAGCCGCCCATCTGCTGGAAGTATGTGAACTGGGTCACTTCCATCCCGTCGCACCACACTTCCCAGCCAAGGCCCCATGCGCCCAGCGTCGGGCTTTCCCAGTCATCCTCGACGAAACGGATGTCGTGCTTCAGCGGATCGATGCCGATCACCTCGAGACTTTTCAGGTAGAGGTCCTGGATATCGGGCGGGCTCGGCTTCAGGATCACCTGGTACTGGTAATAGTGCTGCAGCCGATTGGGGTTCTCGCCATAACGGCCGTCCGTCGGGCGGCGGCAGGGCTGCACGAAAGCGGCGTTCCACGGCTCGGGACCCAGCGCGCGCAGCGTGGTCGCCGTGTGGAAGGTGCCTGCGCCCATACGCATGTCGTAAGGCTGCAGGATGAGGCATCCGTGCGCGCTCCAGAAGTCGTGGAGCGCGAGGATCATGTCTTGAAACGATTTGCGCGGATTACGGTCCATGGCGCGGGGCAATGGCGCACGATGTTTCACCGGTCAATGCCGCAGCGCAGCAAGGCCGGGATTGGGACGGTTCGCGGCGGCTTTGCATGGCGGCCCGAGGGTCGCTATCGACGCCAAAGACAAACCGGAGTCGCATCGCCATGACACGCCTCACCTATCCGCAGACACTCGCGCTCGGCGCAGCGCTGGCGCTGTCCTTGCAGGGGTGTTCGTCAAGTCCCGCAGCCGAGAGCGTTTCGGCACCGGTTCGCCCTGCGGTCGCAGTGGCCGAAGCCGCCCCAACGCTTGTCGGCCCGGGCCTGTGGAAGGTCGCAGACGAGGATACGACGGTCTACCTTTTCGGCACTGTCCATGCCCTGCCCAAGGATGTCGACTGGTACACGGGAACTATAGCCGATGCGCTGGCGTCCTCGCAGGAACTTGTCACCGAGATTCCGAGCAGTGCGTCGAGCGACCCTGCCTTGCAGCAGATGGTGATGGCCAAGGCCGTCCTGCCTGCCGGTCAGTCCCTCCGCGGATTGCTCAGCGAGCCCGACCGGACGAGCTACGAGATGGCGCTGACCCAGCTCGGCATGCCGCCCGCCTCCTTCGACCGGTTTGAACCATGGTTCGCCGGTATGACCATGGCGATCCTTCCGCTGATGCGCGCTGGGTACGAAGCTGAGAGCGGCGTGGAGAAGAAGCTGGAGGCGCTGGCCCCGCCCAGCATTGCGCGCGGCGCCCTCGAAACCCTCGAATGGCAGATCGACATGTTCGATGGACTGCCGCAGGAATCGCAGATCGCCTTCCTGATGGTGTCCGCCGACCATCTCGACGATATCCGCCCAACCATGGACGCGATGGTTGCCGAATGGCTCGAAGGCGATGCCGATGCCCTCGCGGCCCTGATGAACAAGGGGCTGACCGATTCACAGCTCGCCAGCGCCCTCCTCTATGATCGCAATGCCAACTGGGCCGAATGGATCGACAATCGCCTCGATAATCCGGGCACGGTTTTCCTGGCCGTGGGTGCTGGCCATCTGGCAGGTGAGCAGAGCGTGCAGGACTTCCTCGAGGCGCGCGGGCTTGCCGTAACCCGCGTCCAGTAATTGTCCCACGCTGGGCACCGGGGAAATCCCGGCTTGCCTCGCGCGCGAAACACGGCAAGCAGATCCTATGTCCCGGCGTTTCCTACCTGCCCTTTGCGCGTCGCTTGCGCTGCTGCTTGCCTCGTGCAGCCAGCAACCCGACACCGCCAAGCCGGAAGGGCCCTACCCGGCTCTTTGGGAAATCTCCGATGGTAATGGCGCGGTCGAAGGCTGGATGTTCGGCACGATCCACGCGCTTCCCGACGACACCAAATGGCGCTCGCCCCAACTCGACACCGTGCTTGGGGAAGCCGACATGCTCGTCGTCGAGGTCGCCAATCTCGAAGACGGGGCCGAGCTGTCCCGCCTGTTCGAACAGATGGCGTTCGACCGCCCGGCCGGCCCCATTGTCGACCGGATCGATCCGAACCTGCGCAGCGAGTTCGAAGCGCTGCTGGTCAAGGCCAAGGTCCGCCGCACTTATTTCGATCCAATGGAAAGCTGGGCCGCGGCCCTCGCTCTTGCGCAAGTTGCCCAATCGGCGAAGTCGGAAAATGGCGCCGACCGGGCCCTGCTGGCCGAGTTCGACAAGCGCGAGGTGGTGGAGCTGGAAGGCGCGCGGGGCCAGTTGGCGATTTTCGACAGCCTGCCCGAGGCCGAGCAGCGGGACCTGCTGAACGCGGTGCTCGAGGAATCGCGCGATTATGAAGGCGAGATCGGGACCCTCGCCCAGGCCTGGCTCGAAGGGGACACCGATCGCCTGTCGCAGCTGACCCGGCGCGGCATCCTTGCCGATCCGGAACTCGAGGAAGCGCTCCTCACGCGGCGCAATTCCGATTGGGCCGCCCAGGTCGAAAACCTCTTGTCGGCGCAGGACCGGCCGTTGATCGCGGTGGGCGCCGGTCACCTGCTCGGCGACGAAGGTCTGCCCGCCAAGCTCGAAGCGCGTGGATACGCCATCCGCCGTATCGAATAGGTGGCGGCGCGCCCGCGCTTAACGCTTGCCTTTCCCGCCGCGCCTGCTATGCGCGCGCCCTTCGGCACCATGGTCATCCCTGGAGGCGTGGTGAGACCGAATATTCAAAATGCATTCGAAAGGTATGTGCAATGAGCGACGCTCTGACCCTGCCGGCCGAAGCGCGCGAACGGGCTGGCAAGGGAGCCTCCCGTCAACTTCGCCGCGAAGGCCGTGTCCCCGCCGTTATCTATGGCGGTAAGGAAGAACCCACCCTGATCCACGTCGAAGCCAAGGAACTGGTTCGCCAGCTCGGCACCGGCCACTTCATGAACTCGATCGTCGAGATCGAGCTCGGTGGCAAGAAGGTGAAGACGCTTCCGAAGGACGTTGCACTCCACCCCGTCACCGACCGTCCCGAGCACGTCGACTTCTTCCGCCTTGCCAAGGGTGGCAAGATCGAAGTCCAGGTTCCGGTCGTCTTCACCAACGAAGAAGCTTCGCCGGGTCTCAAGAAGGGCGGCGTTCTGAACGTGGTCCGTCACGAACTCGACCTGGTTTGCGACAACGACAAGATCCCGGGCGAAATCGAAATCGACGTCACCGGCAAGGAAGTCGGCGATTCGATCCACATCAGCGAAGTGCAGCTGCCCGAAGGTAGCGAAAGCGCGATCACCGACCGCGACTTCACGATCGCCACGCTGGTTGCTCCGTCGGCTCTCAAGAAGAGCGAAGGCGACACCACCACCGAGGGCGACGATGTCGACGCTGGCGATGTCCCGGCAACCGAACAGGGTGCCGACGAAGACGCCGCACAGGAACAGGAAGACAAGAGCGAGTAATCGCCCGTCTTCGCTTGACCAAAGTAGACGCCGGTCCCTCACGGGGCCGGCGTTTTGCTTTTGTGTCGGCCATCGCTAGAGGGACGCCATGCAGATCTGGACAGGCCTTGGAAATCCCGGACCCAAATACGCGCTGAACCGGCATAATGTCGGCTTCATGGCGATGGATGTCATCGCCGACATGCACGGCTTCGGTCCGGTCCAGAAGAAGTTCTCGGGCTGGGTACAGGAAGGCCGGATCGGTACGCAGAAAATCCTGCTGCTGAAGCCCGCAACCTTCATGAACGAAAGCGGCCGCGCAGCGGGTGAAGCCCTGCGCTTTTACAAGCTCGAACCCGAAGCGCTGACCGTCTTCCATGACGAGCTCGACCTCGCCCCTTTCAAGGTGAAGGTGCGCATGGGCGGCGGGTTGGCCGGGCACAATGGCCTGCGCTCGATCAACCAGCATCTCGGGCCCGATTTCCGCCGGGTGCGGATCGGCATTGGCCATCCCGGTTCGAAAGACCGCGTGCATGGCCATGTGCTCGGCAATTACGCGAAGTCCGAGATGGACGGTCTTGCCGCCATGCTGGGAGCAATTTCGGCCGAGGCAGAATGGCTCGCCAAGGGTGACGACGCCCGTTTCATGAGCGACTACGCCCTGCGCATGCAGGGGTAGATGCCTTTCCCAATGCGCTGCGCTTGCCTGCGCGGCAACCTATAGCATCAGGGTCGCAAGCCCCAGGAAAACACCCATGCTGGCGACATCGCTCATCGTGGTGAGGAAGATGCTGGAGGCAGTCGCCGGATCCGCGCCAAAGCGCTTGAGCGTGAGCGGTATGAGCGCCCCGGCAATGCCGCTGAGCGTGCACGCTACGACCATCGAGATCAGAACGACGACGCCGAACCAGATCGGGTCGGGCTGTCCTTGCAGCAGTGCGTAGGCGTACATGCCTGCACCCGCGGTCAAGCCGACCAGAAGGCCGTTGGCAAAGCCGAGCATGCCTTCCTTGCGGACTAGGTGCCCTGCGCTGTCCGCCTTTACTTCGCCGAGCGTCATGCCCCTCAGCGCGACCGCAAGGGCCTGGCATCCCGTGTTCCCGGTCTGCCCGGCCATGACCGGCAGGAACACGGCGAGAATGACGAGACGGCTCAACGTGTCTTCGAAAATTCCGACGACGGCCGCTGCCACGAAAGCCGTGAGGAGGTTCACCTGAAGCCATGGATGCCGCAGCTTCAGGCTGGTCGAAAGCGGGGTGAAGAGGCGTTCTTCCTTCTCGACACCGACCATCTCCCCGGCCTGCGCCGAAAGCTCGATCGCCCGGTTTGCGAAGAGTTCCGGGCCGCGCACGAGACCGACGAGGCGCTGCTCGTCATCCACGATCGGATAGACCGGAAAATGCTTGTGCAGCGCCGCTTTCAGGGCCCCGCTCAGCGACATGTCGCGCTTCAGGGCAAAGGGGTCGACGATCATGATGTCCGCAAGCCGTGTGTCCGGCGTTGCTAGGAGCATCTCGCGCATGACCACCAGGCCAAGCAACCTGTCCTGATCGTCCACAATGTAAAGATAGGTGATAAACGCCGTACGCACTTGCTGGCGCAGCATTTCGGTTGCTTCGGCAACAGTGGTGTCGGGAGAAAACACGCCCACGGCGGGCTGCATCAGGCTCGCCAGCGACTCAGCGTGCTTGCGCTGTTCCTTCTTCGAGTTCGGCTCTTTGGCAAGCTCTTCCGGCTCGCTCAGCACAATCGTCGACATGTAACAGGGACCCCCCAATTGGCGATTCGTATCGCGACCCGGACCCTTTGTTTGCGCGCGAGCCTACAGCATGGTGGTTCAGGAGCAACCGCCTTCCGCTCTGGTAAAGCGGGCAGGCACACGGCATGATCCTTCGTGAGAGGAGACCCCCCAATGCCCGAAGTAACTCGTCGTACCCTGCTTGCCGGTGCCGCTGCCACCGGAGCGCTGGCTGCCACTGCAACCTTTGCGCAGGGTGATATGGTCGCCGCAGAGCTGGACCTTACCGGCAAGTCTGTCCTCATCACGGGCAGTTCCAGCGGTTTCGGACGTCTGATGGCCGAGGACATGGCGCGCAAGGGCGCCAAGGTTTTCGCCACCATGCGCAACCTCCCGCGTCCGGAAGCGGAGGAACTGCGAGCGTTGGCTGAGGCAGAGAATCTCGACCTTCACGTGATCGAGATAGACGTGACCGACGATGCGCAGGTCGCCGGCGGCGTTGCCGAAGCCGAACGCCTTGCCGGTGGCGGGATCGACGTGCTGGTCAACAATGCAGGGATCGGGATCACCGGCCCGGTCGAAGTGCAGGACATGGAGGCAACCAAGCTTGCCTTCGACACGAACGTGCTTGGGTATCACCGGCTCAGCCGCGCGGTGCTGCCCGGAATGCGGGCGCGCAAGCAGGGGCATATCTTCGCGATTTCGAGCCAGCTCGGCCGCGTGATGGTGCCGTTCTCTGGCCATTACTCGGCGACCAAATTCGCGGTCGAGGCCATGTTCGAGCAGCTCGCCTATGAACTCGTCCCGCACAATATCGGCGTCACCATCATCGAACCGGGCGGCTATCCGACGAAGGTGTGGGTCAACCGCAACCGCTATTCGCAGGAACTGAAAGACCGTTCTTCCGACATCCACCTTGCCGGCTATCCGCAGGTCGTTGCGCGCATGGGTACGGAAGACGGGTCGGGACGCAGCGCCGATCCGATGGATATCCCGCGCGCCGTCGCCAAGGTTCTCGCCATGCCCGCTGGTACGCGGCCGGTACGCTTGCCGGTGAGCGGCGGACGCATTCCGCAGACCGCCATCAACACGGTCTGCGCCGAGACCCAGGTCGCATGGCTGGGCGAGAGCGGGTACGGACCGTTGATCAAGGCCGTGCACAACGTCTGACACTCTGGCCTTTCGTGTGCGGCGCGGCTAAGGCGCGCGCCACACACATTTTCCGGAGTTTCTGATGGGTTTCCGCTGCGGGATCGTCGGCCTGCCGAATGTCGGCAAGTCCACCCTGTTCAACGCTTTGACCGAAACGCAGGCTGCACAGGCTGCGAACTATCCGTTCTGCACGATCGAGCCGAACGTCGGCCAGGTCGCCGTACCCGATGCGCGGCTCGACAAGATTGCCGCCATCGCCGGTTCGGCCAAGATCATCCCGACGCAGCTTGCCTTCGTCGACATTGCTGGCCTCGTGAAGGGTGCGAGCCAGGGCGAAGGGCTGGGCAACCAGTTCCTCGGCAACATCCGCGAGGTGGACGCGATCGTCCACGTCCTGCGCTGTTTCGAGGACCACGACATCCAGCACGTCGCCAACAAGGTGGACCCGCTGGCCGATGCCGAAGTGGTCGAGACCGAACTGCTGCTCTCCGACCTCGAAAGTCTCGAGAAGCGCGTGCCCGCCGCGCAGAAGCGCGCCACCGGCGGCGACAAGGAGGCCAAGCTGATGGCCAGCGTTCTCGGCCAGGCGCTCGAGCTGCTCAAGGACGGCAAGCCTGCCCGCCTGACCGAGCCCAAGGACGAGGAAGAAGCGCGCATCTTCCGCCAGGCGCATCTTCTGACTGCCAAGCCCGTGCTCTACGTCTGCAACGTTGCGGAAGAAGACGCCGCGAGCGGCAACGCGCTGTCGGAGCAGGTGTTCGCCAAGGCAGCAGCGGAAGGCGCCGAGGCCGTGGTGGTCTCTGCCGCCATCGAGAGCGAACTGATTGCCATGCCGCCCGAAGACCGGACCGAATTCCTGGCCGAGCTGGGTCTCGAAGAATCGGGTCTCAGCCGCGTGATCAAGGCAGGCTACAAGCTTCTGGGCCTGCAAACCTTCTTCACCGCCGGCCCCAAGGAATCGCGCGCCTGGACCTTCCCCACCGGCGCCAAGGCTCCGCAGGCGGCGGGCGAGATCCATACCGATTTCGAGCGTGGCTTTATTCGCGCTGAAACAATTGCCTACGATGACTACATCGCGCTCGGCGGCGAAAGCGGTGCGCGCGAAGCGGGCAAGCTGCGCCAGGAGGGCAAGGAATACCTCGTCCAGGACGGCGATGTCATGCTGTTCAAGTTCAACGTCTGAGGACTAGCCCGATGAACCGGATCGCTGCTGCCCTTGCACTTGGCCTGTCGGCGCTGCTCGGCGCCTGCTCAACCAATGGCCAGGCACCGATGGCAACCGCGCCCGCGATTGCCGAACGCGCTCCGGTTACGATCCTCGTCTCCATCGACGGCTTTCATCCCGACTACCTCGCGCGGGGCCTGACGCCGACCCTGTCGCGGCTTGCCGCGGAGGGTGCAACGGCGGCCATGCGCCCCTCTTTCCCGACCAAGACTTTTCCCAACCACTGGACGCTGGTGACCGGCCTCGTGCCCGACCACCACGGCATCACTGCCAACCGCATGGAGGACCAGGGCAAGCCCGAAGAGCCCTTCACCATGCAGACGGTCGATCCCTACTG